>JAEUKJ010000034.1 GCA_016792665.1 Deltaproteobacteria bacterium
CCGTTGTCGGCGTAGGCGTGCGAGAGGGCGAAGGCGCGGTTGGCGATCACCAGCGGCTCGCTCGCGGTGCCGTCGCCGTAGCTCACGGTGCCGGTGTGGACGTCGTCGGGTCCGAGGTCGGCGACGGTGCCCTGGCGGGCGAAGAGCGCGCCCTCGGCGAGGGTCGCGGCGGCCCCGAGCGAGACGACGGGGGCGGCATTCTGGACGGTCGCGATGAAGCTGCCGCTGCCGGTCTCTACCCCGTCGAAAACCGAGACGGTCACGGTGAAGACCCCGTCGCGGCGGAAGCGATGGACGAGGCTCACGGCCTTGGTGGCGCCGTCGACCGGGGCGGCCTCGAGCGGGGTGCCGTCGCCCCAGTCGACGGTCGCTGTCCATGCGTTGCTGCCGGGGTCGGTGAACGCGATGACGCGCTCGAAGGTGTCGCCCTCGGTGAGGGTGGCGTTGGCGCCGGCCTGGACGGCGGGGGCGCTGTTCGAGACGGTGACCTGGAAGCTCGCCTGTCCCGTGGCGCCGGAGTCGTCGGTGGCCGTGACGGTCACGAGATAGACGCCGTTCCGCGGGTAGGTGTGAGCGAGCGCGAGGTCGCGCCCGGTCAGCGGCAGGGCGGTCGGGCCGAGGCCTTCGCCCCAGTCGACGGTCGCGGTCAGCGCGTCGTCGAGGCCGGGATCGGTGACCGAGCCTTGGCGGAGGAGGGTGCCGCCCTCGCCGATCGTGACCGGGCCGCCGACATTGACGGTGGGGGCGACGTTGCGGACGGTGACCGCCATCGTGTCGTGCGTGGTGGCGGTCCCATCGTAGACGGCGAGGGACAGGACATAGGTCCCCTCGTCGCGGTAGGCGTGCGAGGCCGGAAATGGCGCCCCGGCCGCGACGGGGAGGTGCGCGGTCGCGCCGTCGCCGTAGTCGAGATCGGCGAGCCAGGTGTCCGCGCCGGGGTCGGCGAACGTCACGGAGCGCGTGAAGGTCGCGCCCTCGTCGACGGTGGCGTCCGCCCCGAGCGTGAAGGTCGGCGCGACGTTGTCGACCTGGGCGACGACGGCGACCTCGACGAGCGCACCGTCGTCGTCCTGGACGCGGACGGTGACCGGATAGCTGCCTTCTTGAGGATAGGTGTGCGCGACGCGGTTGTCGCCGCGCGCGGCGTCGAAGGGCGTGAACGCGGTGCCCGCGCTCCAGCGGACTTCCCCTGTGAACGTGTCGGCCAGGCCGACGTCGGCGACGGCCCCGGTGAGCGTCCAGGGGCTGCCTTCGTGGCTCGTGGTCAGGGGGCCGGGCACGAAGATCGGGGCGACGTTGGCCACGCGGATCGCGAAGCGGGTCGCGGTGGTGGCGACCCCGTCGGAGACCTCGGCCGTGACCTCGTAGGTGCCGTCGTCGGCGTAGCGGTGCGCGATCGGATAGCGCGCGACCGTGCCATCGAGGGCGTCGGTCTGGCCGTCGCCCCAGGCGATCGTGAGGGCGAAGGTCTCGGCGCCGGGATCGGTCACGACGATCTCGGCGGCGGCCAGCGCTCCTTCGTCGACCTCTTGCGCGGCGATGTCGGCGACGGTCGGCGCGACGTTGGCCACCGACACGACGAGGGTGCCGACGCCGTCGACCTCTCCCCCGTCGGAGACCTCGACGCGCACCGTGTAGGTCCCGTCCTGGGGATAGGGCAGGGCCAGGGCGAGGGTGCCGTCGGGCGCGACGGGGGCGGTCGTGAGCGCGGTGCCACGGCCGCTGTCGATTGTCGCGACGAGCGTATCCAGGGTGCCGGGATCGACCACCTGGATCGTGCGCGTGAGGGTGCCGCCCTCGAGGAGGTTCGCGGCGGGCCCCATCGAGACGACCGGGACGACGTTCCGCACGGTGACGGTCAGGGTGTCGGTGCCGACGTCGCCATCGCCGTCGACCACGGTCACGCGCGCCGTGTAGACCCCGTCCTGCACATAGCGGTGCGCGAGGGTGAAGGTGCCATCGGCGGCCACCGGCAGCGGGCCGCTCTGCCCGTCGCCCCAGGCGACGACGGCGTCCACCGGGTCGTCCTCGACGGCGGTCGCGACGTGGCCCGTGGCGGCGAGGGAGGCGCCCTCGAGGATCTCCTGATCGGGCCCGACATCGACCGCCGGCGGGACGTTGCCGACCGCGACGCGCACCACGAGCTCGGTCGCGGTGTGGTCGTCGGCGACGCGGATCGTGACGCGATAGAAGGCGCCCTCGTCGCTGCTCGGCGCGGCGTCGGCCCAGCGGTGGTCGAGGGTGATCTGGCCGTCGGCGATCGCTATCGGCGTGGCTCCGGTGCCCTCGCCGTAGTCGACCTGCGCGGTCAGGAGATCGGCGCCCGGATCGGTCACAGAGCACGGGCGCGTCAGGCGCTGGCCCTCGGGGATGCTGGCGACGGTGCCGCCGCAGTCGATCGACGGGACGACGTTCGTGACCGTGAGGGTCGCATGGGCGGTTGCCGCGGTGCCGTCGTCGTCGGTGACCGTGAACGCGATCGGGTAGGTCCCGTCCTGGGTGAAGCGATGGCTCAGCGCGTAGGCACCGTCGGCCGCGATGGCGATCGACTGGGCAGGCCCGTCGGCGATCGCGAGCGACCCGCTGAAGGTGTCCTGGCCGGCGTCGGTGACGGAGCCGCTGCGGGTCCAGGTCGCGCCCTCGGCGAGGGTCTCGTTGCCGCCGAGGTTGGGCTTCGGGGCCGTGTTGGCGATGGCGACGGGGAGCGCGGCGACGTCGCTGCCGACGGCGTCGGAGACCGTGAGGCGGACCGTGTAGTCGCCGTTGTCGCGGTAGGTGTGGGTGAGGGTGACGCGCTTCTGGGTCGTGTCGACGGGCACGGGCGAGGCCGGCGTGCCATCGCCCCAGTCGACGGAGGCGCGCCACTCGGCCTGGTCGGCGCCGGGATCGGTGAAGGCGAGCGAGACCGCGAGCGGGGCGCCCTCCTGGCCGGCGAGCGGCAGGCTCGCGGGATCCAGCGCGACGATGGCGGGGGCGACGTTGGCGACGTTGACGACGAAGGAGTCGGCGACCGCGGCGCCGTCGTCGTCGCGTAGGTTGTAGCTCACGGTCTGGGGGCCATCGTTCGGATAGCGCAGGGTGATGAGGAGGGACTTCGTGCCGTCGCGGTCTTCGACCTCGAAGGAGGCGGTCTCGGTCCCGATATTGATGGTGCCCGTGAGCGGGTCGTCGCCCGGCTCGATCAAGGCGAGCTTCAGGGTGGTCGTGGTGCCCTCGAGCAGTGTTGGGGGCGAGAGCGGCTTCCCGACGCGCGGCGCGACGTTGCGCACGGTGAGGCGGTGGCTGGCCTGGCCCGTTCTGCCCTGCAGATCGGCGATGGTGACGATGACGTCGAAGGCGCCGCTGTTGCTGTCCTTGCCGAAGCGATGGGTCGGCGCGGTGAAGTCGCCCGAGGCGTTGATGACGAGCGGGGCCGGGGCGCTGCCGTCGCCGAAGTCGATCTTGCCGACGAGCCCGACGTTGCCGCCGGGGTCGAGCACGGTGCCCTCGAACCCGAAGGAGGCACCCTCGTCGATCGAGGACGGGGCTTGATGGACGGTGACGATCGGGGCGGCGTTGTCGACCGTGACCGCGACCGTCGCCTCGCCGCTGCGCTCGAAGCTGTCGATGACGCGGACCTTCACGTCGAAGGTGCCGGGCTCTTTCCACGCGTGCACGAGGCGGAGGGTGGTGCCGTCCAGGTCGAGCGGTTGGGTGCCCTGGCCCTCGCCCCAGTCGACCTCGGCGCGAAAGGTCTCGCCGTCGGCGGTGGTGCCGGCGAAGGTGCCGCTGAGCGACCAATCGCCTTCGAGGGTGGTGGCCGTGAGCGGAAGGGTGAGGCGCGGCGGGTCGCAGGAGTCGTCGTAGACGCAGCCCTGGGCGGGGTCGCAGCGGTTGGCGGTGCAGGTGCGGTGGTCGTCGCAGGCGAGGTCGGTCCTGGCGCACTCGCCGATGCCGCCGGCCACGAGGTTGCACGCGGCTGGTCGACAGAGGTCGCCGTCGTCGGGGCAGTCGCGCGGGACGGCGCAGGTCTCGCAGTCGGGCTTGGCCCTGCGCACGCAGCGGCGGTCTTCGCAGGCGGTGTTCGACTGGCAGGCGATGGCGGCGCAGTGGGCGAGGACGGTGCACTCGCATTGCGGGTCGTCGGCGGGGCAGGTGAGCGGGGGGACGCTCGTGTCCGGGGAGCGCGTGACGATGTCCTGGAACTCGGCCTCGCTGTATGGCGCCGGAGTCTCGATGCAGGCCGCGACGAGGGTCGGGCACGCCGCGAGGATCAGCGCCGCGAGGGCGGGGCGGACGGACGAGCGCGGGTGACGCGTGAGCGGTGGCATCAGGTGCATAGGCGACCGGGACCCGAGGTGGAGCGCCTCGCGGATGCGAGGCCTGCGATGGCGAGGCAGGGGCGAGTATTGCGAAGGCGGACACCGGTGGCCTGTCCGATTCCGGACCACGGATGACCATCTTCGTGACACCGCTCCGGGCCGAAGGGCGGCAGGCTCGCGCGCATGTGCACTTCAATCGCTCGATGGGTCGCTGGCCTGGCTGCGCTCACCACCTTCGCGACGGCCCTGATGGGGTCGCTGGGTTCGCTGGGTTCGCTGGGCCCGATGGGATCGATAGGGCTGACGGGGTCGGTGGCGCGGGCCGCCGAGAGCGTGGACGCCCCCGAGGTCGCGGCCGACAAGCTGCACAAGCAGGCCCTCGAGCTCTTCAAGAAGGGAGAGCGCGCGACGGCGATCAGCTTCTGGCTGCGCGCCAACGAGTTCCACCGCTACTGGAAGTACTCGTACAACCTCGCGAATGCGTACTACCAGGAGAAGGACTACCTGAACGCGTGGCGCTTCCTCGGCGAGGCCAAGCAGACCATGACCGAGTACCTCGACAAGCTCGGCACGCTGGAGGCGAACATCGCGAGCGAGCTGCGAAAGACCCACGCGTGGGTCGACATCCAGGTCTTCCCGGCCGACGCGACCGTGCTGAAGGACGGCGAGACGTGGCGCGCGCCGCGCCAGATGTGGACGACCTCGACCGCGATGACGCTGGCGATCAGCGCGCCGGGCTACGAGCCCCTGAAGAAGGATCTGGCGTTCGCGATCGGGGCGCGCGTGGTCGAGAGCTTCGTGCTGGTGCCACCGCGGCGGGGCGAGCTGGTCGTCAGCGGAACGCCGGCCGGGGCCATCGTGTCGGTGCGGGCCCTTAGTGGGGGCGGTGGGGTTGGTGGGGTTGGTGGGGCGGGTGCGCCCGGGGCTGACGTGGCGGACGCAGCGAGCGTGCCGGTGACCATCGGCGCCCTGCCGACCGTGAAGGTGGGGCTGCCGCCGGGGCGCTATGAGGTGACGGTCGACGAGCCCTTGCACCTGCCGCGCACGGCGACCGTCGAGGTCCATGACGAGGGGCACTTCGAGCTGCCGATCGCGCTCGTGAAGCGACCGGTGCGGAAGGATACGAGCGGGCTCGACGGACAGCAGGTGGGCGGCATCGTGACTGCGGGGATCGGAGTCGCGGCCGGGGTCGTCGGGGCGCTGTTGCTCGCGTCGGCCGATAGCACCGCGACCGAGATGCGGCGCCTGAACGACGACGCCGACTACCTGGCGTCGCTCGCCGGGGGCTACGAGAGCTACCTCGCCGAGTACGACGCCCTGGCGTCTAAGAAGCGGACTGCGGAGACGGCGGGCTGGGTCGTCATCGGCGCGGGTGGGGCGGCCATCCTGACGGGCGTCATCCTCATCGCGACCGGCGGCGAGCGTGGGCCCCCGACCGGCCGGGGACAGCTCGATCTGCGCGTCGGTCTTGCACCCGGAGGCGGGATGGTGACGGTCGGCTTCGGGCTCTGACCCTCGCGTCCTATTCGATCTGTCCGCCGTCGGGCTTGGTGCCGGACGGGGACGCAGCGGGCGCGGGCTCGAGCTTCACGGTGAGGGTCGCATCGCCGGTCGGGCCGAGCTCGAGCGACTTCGGGGCGCGCCCCTTCACCTTGAGGACGACCTTCTTCGGGGTCTCGCCCGCGGGGCGCTGCACGGCCAGCGGCGTCGTGCCGAGCGACACGCCGTCGACCACGACCTGGGCGCCGGGCGGCGTCGACGCGATCATGACCATCACCGGCGCGGCCGCCGCGGGAGCGGTGTCGGGGGCGCTCGGAAGGGCGACATGCGTGTCGTCTTTCTCGGTGGCCGGGGCGTTGGTGTCGGCCCCAGATGGGCGCAGCTCAGGTGCGGTGTCCGCCCCAGATGGGCGCAGCTCAGGTGCGGTGTCCGCCCCAGATGGGCGCGGCTCAGGTGCGGTGTCGGCCCCAGATGGGCGCAGCTCGGGTGCGGTCTCGGGCGCTGCGAGGGCGGTGTCGCTCGGAAGGGCGACATCCGTGTCGCCTTTTCCGGCGGGCGCGGGCGGGTTCCCGGGGCGGTCCGTCGGGGTCGCGCCGGGCTGGCCGCGCTCGGCGACCGTGTCGGTCTTGGCGGCGAGCTTCGGGTTGGCGGGGCGATCGCGGGTCAGGAAGAAGACCAGGGCGCCGACGATGAGGAGGGCCACGACGATGTACGGGACGTAGGCGCGCGAGGCGCGAGGCGGCAGCGGGGTGGCGCGCCCGGTCTCGGCGAAGGCCATGCGCTCCGAGCCCTTGGCGAGGGCGGTCGACTTCGCGGCCTCGGACGAGGGGGTCGTGGGCGCGAGGGAGGCGCCGCCCATGGCGACTGCGAGCTCGTTGGCGAACTCGAGCGCGCTCGAGGTGCGCTGCTCTTTCTTCTTCTCGAGGGCGTGGCGCACGGCCTGCTCGACGGCGGCCGGGACGCCGAAGGTGCCGAGGTGGGCGAAGGTCGGGATGGTGCCCTCGAGGTGGGCCATCATCTGGCGCATCGGGGTCTCGGCGCGCAGCGGGTGGAGGCCGGTCAGCATCTCGAAGGCGATGATGCCCAGCGCGTAGACGTCGCTGCGCGGGTCGATCTCGTCGCCCAGGACCTGCTCGGGCGACATGTAGGCAGGGGTGCCGCAGACCGAGCCGGTGCGCGTGATGCGGTCGACGCCCTCCTGGTTCTTCATCTGCGCGATGCCGAAGTCCAAGACCTTGACGAACTCGCCGCGCAGCGAGGTCGAGGGCAGGAGGAAGATGTTCTCGGGCTTGAGATCGCGGTGGACGAGGCCGCGCGTGTGCGCGTGGTGCACCGCGTCGGCGACCTGGGTGAGGATGTGGATGGCGCGCGTCGGCTCGATGCGCCCGGCGTCGACGTCGTGGGCGAGCGGCTTGCCGGACAGGAGCTCCATCACGATGTAGAGCAGGCCGTCCTGGGTCTGCCCGAAGTCGAAGACGGTGATGATGTTCGGGTGGTCGAGGCGCGAGGCGGTCTTGGCCTCGTGCAGGAAGCGCTGCACCGACTCGGCGTCGCCCGCGAACGAGGGGTTCAGGATCTTGACCGCGACCTCGCGATCCATCGAGTGCTGGCGGGCGCGATAGACGACGCCCATGCCGCCCACGCCGAGGATGCCCGTGAGCTCGAGCTTGCCCTCGATGTTGCGGCCGAGGAGGGCTTCGGGGGTCGACACGGTGAGGAGGCGGCCGCCGTCGTCGGGGCAGACGTCCCCTTCGACGCGGAGGATCTTGTGGCACCGTTCGCAGACGCGATCGTTCATGGCCCGAGTGTGCCCCGGGTCGCGCCTCATGGGTAGAGGAGGACGGCTTCGCGACGTTTCGCAAAGGCCTCGAGCTCATCCTTCCAGGGGGCCTCGAGCCGGTCGAGGGCGCGGCTCAGCGGGGCCTTGGCCTTGGGGATGAGCTCCTGGAGGCGGCCGCTGCCCCAGATGCGCGCGAAGTTGTCGCGGTACTCGATCTGCTCGGGCCAGAGCTGCTCGAGCGTGACGAGCAGGGCCAGCGCCGTGCGGATTGGGCGGAAGCGACTCGGGTCGGTCACCATGAGCTGCACGCCGTGGAGGACCTTGCCCTTGAAGTTGAACCACTGCGGCCGGAAGCTGGTCGCGCGGAAGAGCACGCCGGGCAGCTTCAGCGCGGTGAGCGCGGCCTCGAGCTTCGGGGCCTCGACCCACTCGGCGCCGACCTGCTCGAAAGGCAGCGTGGTGCCGACGCCCTCGCTCACGTTCTTGGTCACGCCGCCGACCATGCCGGTCGCGGTGTAGAGCCAGGCGTTGTCGACGTGCGGGATGCCCGGCGAGGTCGGCACCCAGCGGAGGCCGGTCTGGGTCCAGTCCATGGTGCGACGCCAGCCCTTCATCGGGATGACCTCGAGGTCGCAGGCGATGCCCTCGACGTCTCTATAGTAGCGTGCGACCTCGCCGATGGTGAGGCCGTGGGTGACCGGGAAGGTGGCCCAGCCGACGAAGCTGCGCTGCCCCCTGGTGAGCACCGGGCCCTCGAAGGTGAGGCCGCCGTACGGGTTCGGGCGATCGAGGACGATGACCTTCTTGCCCGCGTCGCGCGCGGCTTCCATGACCTCGCCGAGCGTCGAGATGTAGGTGTAGGTGCGCGAGCCGAGGTCTTGCAGATCGATGAGGAGGAGGTCGATGCGCTTCAGCGAGCCGGCCGAGGGGCGACCCTTCTTGCCGAGCCCGAAGAGGTTCTCGACGGGCAGGTTCGTATGCGGGTCGACGTCGGCGCCGAGCTTCTCGCCGGCCGACATGAAGCCGCGGATACCGTGCTCGGGCCCGTAGAGCTGGACGACCTTGAAGCCCAGCGCCTTGCCTGCCGCGACCAGGCGATCGACCGAGGGCACCCAGTTGGCGTCGACCGCGGCGGGGTGCGTGACGAGGCCGACCTTCTTGCCGCGGAGGAGGTCCGCGTGCTCGCTGAGCAGGACCTCGAGGCCGAGGGTGACGGCGGGCGCGCTGGGCGCCTCGACCGCGGGCTGGGCACCGGCGACCGGGGTGCCGGAGGTGAGCGGGTCACTGCCGAGGAGCAGCACCGCGAGACTGGGGTAGAGCCAGAACATGGAGTCGGAGCCTAACCGATGAGCGTCGAGATCGCGTTCCGCGCGAAAAAGAAAATGGCAGGCATGGACATCGAGCGCGGATGAGCGAGACTCCGCGCCATGAAGCCCAAAGGCGCCTTCAAGATCTTGACCGAGTCCGTCGTGCAGCGACCCGACCTCGCCCCCGCGGCGAGCAGCGAGGAAGACGCGCCTGACGCGCCCGAAGAGAACCCGTACTGGACCTTTGGCGAGACCGAGGCCGACGAGCACCCCGACCCTTCGAAGGGGTGCGTGCGGCGCGGCTTGTGCTGCAAGTCGAGCCCGGGCTGGTTCGCGCCCGGCGAGGTCGAGGCGGCCGCGGCGCTGAAGGGCATGGAGCCCGACGCCTTCGTCCGGAAGTACCTCATCATCGACGCCATCACGGTCGACGACCAGGTCGTGCACGTCTTTGCGCCGATGAAGCTCGGGCGCGACGGCAAGCCGGCCCTGCCCCCGGCGAGCCGCGCCGACGACCTCTATCGCGCGCTGCGCGGGCAGTGTGTCTTCTACGGGCTCGCGCCCGATGGGCTCGGCGGGTGCGGGATCTATGAGGCGCGGCCGACCGAGTGCCGCCTCTACATCTGTACCAATGCGCCGGCCGACAACCCGACCCACGAGCAGATCGCGCGCCTCTGGAAGTCCTGAGCCGAGCCGCCTTTCGATCGGCGTCCGCTCCGGTCTGAGCGCCTTCAGGAAAACCTGACGACCGCGTGCGAGCGTGATATCCGGGCCCTCCGTCCGCGGTGCTCGCGACGGATCGATCCGCCGATGGCCTCGCTCCATCAGGCCTCGAGCGGTGGAATCGCCCTTTTCCTCAGGACGTTCAGCGCGCATGTCGACGCCCTCCGAGCCCGTCACCTCCGAAGAAGCGCCTCGTGTCATCGGCCCGCTGAGCGCGTTCAGCATCGTGGCCGGCTCGATGATCGGCGTCGGCATCTTCATCTTCACCCCGCAGATCGCCAAGAGCATGGGGTCCGTCGAGGGCTTTTTCGGGATGCTCTTGCTCGGTGGGCTCTTCGCGTATGCGGGCTCGGTCGCATGCGGCGAGCTCGGGGCCATGATGCCGCGGGCCGGCGGCGACTATGTCTTCCAGCGTGAGGCCTTCGGACCGTCGATGGCGTTCGGCACGGGGTGGGTCCTGTTCGCCGCCATCTTCGCAGGATCGACAGCGCTCATGTCGGTCGCGGTGTTCCAGTTCGATGTCGGGCCGCTCCTGGGCATCGACCTCGGGAAGGAGGTCGCGCTCGGCTTGAGCGGCGCGCAGCTCCTTGCCATCGCCCTCATCATTGCGCTGACCACGCTGAACACGCTCGGCACCGGCCTGTCGGCCAACATCCAGACCGTCTTGACGCTCGCTCCCATTGCGCTCCTCGTAGGCATCGCGGCGTGGGTGCTCGTGACGGCGCCACCCATCGTGAACCCGCCCAAGCCTGGTGCGCTGGCTCCGGGCTTGACGATCGGAGGGTTCGCCGCTGGCTTCATCGCCACGAACTTCATCTTCTCGGGCTGGATCAACATCATCTACGTCGCGGCCGAGGTGAAGGAACCTGGGCGCAACATCCCCCGCGCGATGACCCTCGGCACCGCCGCCGTGACGGCGCTCTACATCCTCCTTGGCGCGCTCTTCGTCATCGTGCTCGGACTGCCGGGTATCGCCGGGACCTACGAGACGGGCACCGCGACCGCGGACGCCTTGGGCAGCAAGGTCCTCAGCCGGGTCGTTCTGGTGGGCATCACGGTCGCGATCCTGACGTCGATCAACGCGACCGTGCTCGCCGCGGGCCGGGTCGGCTATGCGATGGGGAAGGCCGGGGCCTTCTTGAAGTCGGTCGGGGTGCTGTCGGGACGTCATCGCACGCCGGCGCGAGCGCTGTGGATTCACGCCGCCATCGCGACCCTCATCGTCATCACCGGGACCTCGGACGCCATCGGCAAGATGACCTCCATCGCGATGTTCGTGACCGGCGGCTTGACGGTCACCTCGCTGTTCGTCCTGCGCCGGAAGCGACCCGAGATGGCTCGGCCCTACAAGGCCTTCCTCTACCCGGTCCTTCCTGGCCTCTATGTGCTCCTGGCGGTCCTCGCGGTCGTCATCCAGGTCAACGATGCCTTCGACCAGAACAACCTGGTCGGTTGGTACCCCCTCATTGGGGTCGGCATCCTCGCGGTGACCTGGGTCGGCCACCTCCTCTATTCGCGCAAATGGAAGCAGGCCACCGTGGTGGGGCTCTCGTTCTTGGTCGGCGGGCTCGCGTTCGGGGACTCGATCGGGTCGCAGACTCCGGCGCGCGCGGCGGTGGGGGCGGCCGGCGGTGTGGCCGTGGGCGCGGTCGGCGTTCCTACGGGGGCGG
>JAEUKJ010000036.1 GCA_016792665.1 Deltaproteobacteria bacterium
GACGAGCGAGGACGGGAGCACGAGGGCGAACCTGAGAAGGTGCGCCGCACGAGTGACCGGGCGACGCCGCACAGGACCCTCTTTCAGCAGCCTGCCTTGTGCCCGACGGCGGCAATGTCCGGACTTGTCCGGAGATCTGCCGTCAGGCGCGACGCCCTCGGTTCGTGCGGGCTTTGCGACCGAGGGCGGCAGGGTGCGGGGGTGCCTTCGGGCGCCCCTGTGCCCTTGCTTTTGGCCCGCGCTCAGAGCTCGGGCCAGCCGAGCTCGAGGGCCTGGAGGGCGCGCCGCGCTTCGTCGGCCCAGCCGCGGTTGGCGCGTGGGCTGGCAGGGCTCGGATGCAGGATGCTCGCGACCGGAACGGTGATCGCCGCGCGCTTCATGACGACCTCCGCGCGCTTCTTCGCGAAGTCGCCGACCCCGATCAGGTGGCTCGGCTGGAGGGCGCGGACGATCTCCACGAGGGCCTCGTCGCAGGCCGTGAACAAGGGCTCGCGCTCGGCCGCGGGGAGCTTGTCCGGGGTGCGGTTGGCGCCGGACTCCTCGACGAAGGCGAGCGGGCAATAGTTGGCGACGAAGGCCCGCGCGAAGAAGCGGTCCGGCGTGCCGAAGAGGTCCTTGAAGAGCCCCCAGAGTCGCTGCCCCGAGACTTCGGCGCGGCGACACGCGAAGCCTTCGATCGGGCGCTTGGGGTGCTCGCGCGGCGGCCGCTCGACCGGGGCCTCGAGGCGCAACCAGTCGCGCGCCGCGGCGACCTCGCCAAAGGGGACGCCGGTCTGGACCATGCCGAAGGGGCCCGGGTTCATGCCCAGGAAGAGGACGCGGCCGCGCTCTCGACCGAAGCGCTCGAGGTAGGCCGTCGCGGGGGCGCGGGCGTAGTCGAGGGGGTTGTAGACGACCGCGACCGGAGGGCCGAAGGTGAGGCGATCGAGGCGCTCGGAGAGCTGGTCGTAGATCGGTATGAGGTGCGACATGGCGGCGCGGGTCTAACGCGAAACCCGCGCAGGCGCGCCTTTTTCGACGGGTCTCATGGCGCGCGCGGGGACTGCATGGACGGCGCTGCGCACCTGCACGCGTGCATCACGGTGCGGAGGCGGCGCGCTCGGCGGCCTCGTGCAGCGCGGCCTCGCGCAGGGCCTGGCGCGCGGCCCGCCCCACCCACAGCGTGACCGCCAGGGTGATGAGCCCGCCGACCACTCCGACGATGATCTTCAGGGTGCCGACCTCGCTCGCGCCGGGGCCGTCGAGGCCGCCCAGGGTCGCACCGATGGAGCCGACATAGGTCCACATGAGGGTGATCGGCATCATGCCGAAGAACGTGGCGAGCCCGAAGGCGCGATAGCGGATGCGGGTCAGCCCGAAGAGGTAGTTCAGGACCGGAAAGGGCAGGACCGGCGAGAGGCGGAGGAGGAAGACCAGCGAGGGGCCGCGCTCGTTGACCGCGCGCTCGACCGCGTGGAGTCGCGGGCGGCCGAGGATCCAGGTGCGGACCGTGCCCGAGAACCCGTGGCGCGCGATGCCGAAGGCGGCGGACGCGGCCAGGGTGGCACAGGGGACCGCGACCGCGAAGCCGCCGAAGGGACCCCACGCGAAGCCCGCGCCGATCGACAAGAGCGCCGCGGGCAGGAGCAGGAGCGAGGCACCGACATAGGTGCCGACGAAGACGACGAAGCCCAGGGCGCCGAGCGCGCGGAGCTCGATCGCGATGGCCTTGAGCCACACGTTGAGGGGCAGGAAGATGTAGGCCGAGAGCACGCCGAGGACGACGAGCGTGAGCAGGACCCAGCGCAGCCATTGGGCGCGCCAACCGGGGACCTTGGGGACGATGGGCCCGGGATGACCGGGGACAAGGGCGTGGAGGGAGTCGCTCATCCGGCGCAATGTGCCACGAGTGGCGGCCCGCGGCGAGGC
>JAEUKJ010000047.1 GCA_016792665.1 Deltaproteobacteria bacterium
GAGGTTCTCGCCGCACACGCGCACCACCCCGACGTCGATGCAGTTGCGGACCTCGACCACGGCGTCGTCGGTGCCCTCGCACTCCTTGGCCTTGCCGCCCTTCGCGGTCACCGTGAACTTGCCCTCCTTGTCGAAGGACACGGTCGCCGTCGGCCCCTGCGTGCCGCCCTGGAACGCCCCGCCGGGCGCGGTCCACGTGATGGTGCCGTCGTTCTTGGAGTCGGGGCAGCGCGCGCGCAAGGTCACCTTGTCGTTGACCTTGACCGTCTTCTTCTTGCCGGGCGGGCTCGTGATGATGACCTTGCCTTCTTCCTCGCAGATGACGCGCCGCTTGCACTCGGGCTCGGGCTCGGGCGGGTCTTCCGGGTCGGGCGGCGGCCCCGGCGGTGACGTACACGGCACGTTCGGGGCCGGCATGGGTTTCTCGGGCTCTTCCGGGTTCTCGGGGATGAGGCAGGTCCAGCGCACCCCGCACTCTTCGCAGATGCACTCCTTCTGCTTGGGCGGCGGCTCGCCGGGCTTGGGCGGCTCGGCCTCGACGGTGGCGGTCGACGGGCACGGCGGCGGCGGGATGGGCGGCGGGGCCGAGTGCCATGCGCCGACCCGGATCCCCGAGCCCGGGTCGCTCATGATGTAGGCGCCATCGGGCCCGACGGTGGCGCTGCCAGTCTTCACGAAGCGCGTCTGCAGGTGATCATAGGACATGAGCGCGATGCCCGAGCCCGGGGCCTGGCGGTCGAGGTTCGGCAGCTCGAGCGGCAGCGGCGGGTCGAAGCGCGTGCCGCCCGGCTGGAGCGCCAGCACGTGACGCGAGAAGAGACCATCGGGCAGCGGCATCGGCGTGGCACTGACCGGGATGGCGAGCAGCGACAGCTTGCGCGCGTCGGCCGGCACGTTGGCGGGCCAGGTCACCTTCGTCCCGACCGGCACCTGCACGCGCGTCGGAGGCTCGCCCGGACGCAGCGCACGCTCGAGCGTGACCGCCGTCTGGACGACCCCGTTGGCATCGAGGTCCAGCGCCACGCCGTCTGGCAGGGCCGGCACGTAAAAGGCACCGCCATTGTTCTGCAGATGCGGCAGCACCGGCACGACGAAGTCGATGCGCACGTACTTGTCGCCGGCCGGGCGCCGCGTGCCGTCGATGCG
This sequence comes from Deltaproteobacteria bacterium, assembly GCA_016792665.1. Taxonomy (GTDB): domain Bacteria; phylum Myxococcota_A; class UBA9042; order PHBI01; family PHBI01; genus WYBB01. The sequence continues at coordinate 1,147 of JAEUKJ010000047.1, forward strand.
AAGGTGCGCGAAGCGGGTGCCCTCGGGCTCGGCCATCTCGGGCGCATAGCCGATCTCGAAGCGACCGAGGCCGTCGGTTTTGACCGTCTTGCCGGTCGAGTCGATCGCGAACTCGCTGCCCTCTTCCAGCAGCGTCACGTCGAGGTCGGCGACCGGATTCCTGGCGTCGTCCAGGACGCGTCCGACGATCGTGGTCGGGCCGGCACCGGGGGCGAAGCCGCGCGCCGAGAAGACGGCGGGGAGCTTCGAGTCGCCGACGAGAGACGCGTGCACCTCGTGCCGCTCGCCGACCGTGTCGCCGAGGCGCCACTGGACCTCGGCGTAGCCACCCGCATTGGTCGTGACGCGCACGCGCTGGGCTTCCGTGCCACCCTCGTCCCGCACCGTGCCGGCGCCGGCGATGACCTCGAAGTCCACGCCGAGGTTAGGCAGCGGAGCCCCGCGCGGATCGGTGACGCGCACGACCAACGAGCGCGGCAAGAGCTCGCCGATCAAGCCGCGCTGGTGATCGCCGTCGGCGAGCTTCAAGAGCCCCGGGTCGACGAAGGCGTCGTTCTGCCGCACGGGATAGTCGAAGTCCGCCGCGTTGCCGTGCACGTCGGTGACGCGCGCGACCAGCGGGTTCACCCGCGCGGCGAGGAGCGGGATCGACAGCATGATCTTGCCGTCCGACCCCGCCTTCTGGGTCACGACGCTCGCGCCGCCGGTCACCGTGAGGGTCGCGTTGGCCTCGATGCGCCCGAGCCACGTCTGCGCGCGCAGGCTGGTCTCGGGTCGGTAGGTCGAGATCTCGGGCGTGGCAGGCGGGGTGGCATCGACCGCGACGACGATCCTGGCCGTGGCCTCGAGGTCGCCGAGACGCGCGATGAGCCGCGTGGTGCCGCTCTTGACCGCGGTGATGGTCCCGTCGCTGGCTACGGTCGCGATGGTGTCGTCTTCGACCGCCAGGGTCGCCAGCGCTGCGATGTCTTCGCGCGCGGCGTCGCTGCGATACGCGAAATAGCCGGGGCGCGCGGTCGCGCCGAGGCGCTCCATCAAGACGACCGACGGCTCGATGACGATGCCGACCCGGTCGTCCACGACCACGGGGTCCTCGATGACGACCTGGACGCGCGCCGAGCCGAGGTTGCCCTTGGCGTCGGCGGCGACGACCTCGATG
>JAEUKJ010000073.1 GCA_016792665.1 Deltaproteobacteria bacterium
GGTTCGAAGCAGCGATGGAGGAGCCCAGGCGGGAGGATCTCGCGCCCGAGGAAGCGACCATCGTCGCGGAGCAACATGCCGAAGCGGGCCCAGCCGCGCGCGGTGGCGTAGGCGCCGAACGAGAAGAAGGGGCGCCCCGCCTCGTCGCGTAGCCAGTTCGATTGGCGCATGCCGATGGGGGCGAAGACGCGGCGATCGAGATAGGTGATGAGGTCCTCGTCGAGCGCGCGGCGGGCGAGTGCGGCGAGGAAGACGAAGGGGCTGGCGGCGTAGCGGAAGCGCTCGCCGGGAAGATATTGAGCGGTGATCTCGCGCAGCGCCCAGGCCTCCTTGTCGCGCACCTTCGGGCGGGCGCGCAGCATGTCGGTCGTCAGGATCTCGCCGGACTCCGAGAGGCCCGAGGAGAGGCTCAGGAGATCGCGCACCGTGAGCGCCGCGCGGCGCTTGTCGAGGTCAGGGAGGTGCGCGTCGAGGCGCGTGTCGAGGTCGAAGCGGTGGTCGGCCGCGGCGGCCGCCACGAGGGCGCACATGAACGTCTTCGTGCCCGACCAGAGGTGGTGGGCGCGCTCGGCTTCGTGGCCGTTCTCGTAGTCCTCGAAGACGAGGCGGTCGCCGTCGACGACGAGCAGCGCGCGGCCGCCGTACTTACGCGAATAGGCCGCGGCGGCGGCATAGCGGGCGGCGGCGGCGGCGTCTGGGGCGGCCGGGAGGAGCGGCGGGGCCGAGCTCGGCTCGGGCAGGAGGCCGTCGGGACCTGGGAGGTCATCGGGCAGGGCGTGGGCCGGAGCGACGGTCGCGATGAACGCGAGGGCGAGCGCGAGGCGAGTGAAGGTGGCGGTTCGAGGCACGCACATGTCATAGCGCGTCGCCACGGAGGTGCCCAGGAGCGGTCAAAGACGGCTTGACCCGCACGGGCCGAATGACTCAGGTTGGCGGGCCCTCGCCCAGTGACATGTCGTGCGGGGCAGGAGTCATGATGCGGTCCCCCACCCTGTTCACGCTGCTCGCGATGGTCGTCGCGGGCTGTGGTGATGGCGACAAGAAGCGGCCGGTCGGCGCGAGCTGCGAGGCGGGCGACGAGTGCGCGCTCGGGCTCTGCTACGAGGGACAGTGCTTGGACCCCGACGGCGACGAGGACACCGACGGGCTGCAGAACGGGCTCGAGGCCGCGCTCGGGACGAATCCCCTGTCGCGCGACTCGGACAACGACGGCAAGGCCGATCCCGACGAGCTCGACGGCAACCGCGCTCTTCTCGACACCGACGGCGACGGGCTCGCGGACGCGCTCGAGAGCTCGGTCGTCGACCAGGACGAGGACTGCATCGTCGACGAGCTCGACGCGCGCAACAACGTCTCGGACGGGGCCGCCGATGCGCGCGTCGCGACCTTGTGCCCGGCGGCGCAGGGCGTGTGCGCGGCCAGCGGCGCGGTGCTCGCCATCGCGTGCCCGAACGGAACCGACCAGCCGGTCTGTGACACGAAGGACGTGGCGGGGTACGAGGCGACGGAGTCGAGCTGTGACGGCAAGGACAACGACTGCGATGGCGTGACCGACGCGGCCTGCGATCCGCTGGCGCGCGGCCTGGTGCTGCACTGGAAGTTGGATGGCGACGCAGCCGACGCGAGCCCGAACAAGTCCGACGGGACGGTGGTCGGCCCCAAGGCGGCGCCCGATCGGTTCGGCCATGGCAGCGGCGCGATGCGCTTCGGGCTTGGGCAGCGCCTGCATGTGGCGACGACCAGGCACCCGACCGGCGAGGCGACGGTGACCTATTCGGTGTGGGTCCGACCCGACCGCGCGGTCTACTCGGGGCTGGACCTGCTGGTGTTCGGCGAGCCCGGCATCGACAACCGCATGAGCCGCCTGGCCCTGGGCGGCGAGCGGCACTGCGCACGCTATGGCGGCACCGACGGGCGGCGGGCCGATCGGGCGTGCGCGCCGGCCGGACACTGGAGCCTCGTGACGGTCGTCAAGGAAGGGCGTCAGCTGCGCGTCTACTTCAATGGGACGCTGCGCTACGAGGGCGAGACGGCCGCGGTCCAGGCCCTGAACTCGAGCGCGCTGGTCGTCGGTCACGGCGATGCGAGCCGCGGCTTCGTCGGCGTGCTGGACGACCTGCGGGTGTGGGACCGCGCGCTCGCCGCGAGCGAGATCCGCGGCCTGTATGAGGAAGGCGGCTGGCGGCCGGTGGGCAGCGCGGAGAACCCGGGGCAGAGCTGCCTCCACGTGCGCGACGGTGGCGCGGACCTCGCGACGGGTGCCGCCGCGGCGACCGGTCGCTACACGATCGACATCGACGGCGACGGGCCGCGCGCCGCGAGCTCGCTCTATTGTGAGATGGACCTCGACGGCGGCGGCTGGACCCTGGTGTGGGTCTATGGGTTCACGCAGTTTGGTGACTTCACCAACAACGCGAACGCCGTCACGCCGATCCCGAGCTGGCCGGTGCAGTCGGTGACGGTGCCGGTGTCGACCACGGCGCCGAGCGACCCGGCGACCGCGGGCGCAGTAGACTGGTCGGTCTGGTCCGAGCTCGGGCGCGAGGTCGCGATCCGCTCGGACCTGTCCGACAGCATCGCGTGCCTGCCAGGCGCGGGCAGCCTCGCCGACGGGCTCGACGGGTGGGTCGATTGCCGCATGATCGAGGACGTGACCCCGACCTGCGACGGGGTCGTGCCGGGCGGGTTGTTCTTCGGCAACTACGGCCCATCTTTCTACGCGTCGAATCTCTACTACTACTTCGACGGCAACGAGACCGACAACTGGCCGACCCACGACCCCTGCGGCGAGAACAAGCCGCAGCACGTCGCCAACCCGACTCGCCAGGGCGGTGCGGTCTACTTGCGCGAAACCGACCGCCCGGTCCAGTGGCCGGGACAGTGCGACTGGATCGGGATGCTGAGCCGCGTCGACGGGGTCCATCGCATCGACCCCGACGGGCTCGGCGATGGGCCGTCCTTCGACGTGGAGTGCGACTTCTCGACCGAGCGCGGTGGCTGGACGCGCGTCTCGACCGCGATGGAGGCATCGCTGCAGGCCCGTCAGGAGGTGCCTCGGGAGTACCTCTTGAAGCGGGGCGACGCCTTCTATCGATCGCCGATTGCGCAGTCCTACTGGGCCGACGCCTTCGCATCGATCGCCGGCTGGTGGTTCTACGACGACGGTGAGAGTGCGGGGGCCTTCCTGTGCGGCCCGAGCGACGCGGGCGGCGAGCACGGTGGCATCGGTTGTTCGAACGGAGCGGAAGCCCCGGGCCTCGTACCCGACGGGCCCCTGGTCGACGGCGCGGTGCGCGTGTGCCAGGCCGACCCGAACGCGTTCGGCGAGGTCTGCACCGAGGCGTCGCTGTGGGTGCGCGAGTTCGGGTGCATCCCCGACGGCGACGGCCTCCTCGGCGATGGCGAGCTCGATGCGGTCTCGGCCGCGAGCGCGAGCTGGGAGTCCCCGTGCTGGTTCGCGTACGGACCCGAGGGATGGAAGAGCGCGTTCCAGACGGATACGACCGAGATCCGACCGGGCGGTCGGTCCCCGACCCTGCGCGTCGACAACCCGACGGCCGGCAACTTCATCGCCAACATCGAGCTCGGCCAGCAGCGCGTGACGCTCATCGCGGGGCGCGCCTACACGTTCTCGTTCTGGGCCAAGGCTGCGGCGCCGCGCAAGGTGCGCCCCTTCATCCAGTCGGCGGATGTACAACACTATGTACATCACGAGGACCTTGCACTCACGACCGAGTGGGCGCGCTACGACGTGCACTTCGTGGCGCCCGAGACCCTCTGGAACACGATGGTGAGCATCCAGCTCGCCGACGAGACGCCGACGGTGTGGCTGGATGCGCTGAGCCTCACCGACGACGGACCCGGACCGCGGTAGCGGCGTGCATGTGGGCGGGCGGGGCCAGACTGCCAACGCCGGATCCATGACGCATGATTGACACGCCGCGTCAGGCGTGGAACCAAGCCGCCAGAGCGGCCGCGCTGCGACGACCGGGCCACCCGGGGTGATCGCGGCAGCGGCGGCGGGCGAGGCAAGGCTCGTCCCAATGGCGACCATGGAGGAGGCGATGTTGGACGGTCTCAAGGACAAAGCAAAGGAGCTCATGGCCAGCCCGGGAGCGGCGGTGCTGGGGCATCCCGCGGTGCAGGGCGTCTTGCGCAAGGCGATGACGTTCCGCGCGGACCTGGCCGACCAGCTCGACGACCGCCTCTCGGGCGTGGCGAAGAAGCTGAAGCTGGCGACGAGCAAGGAAGTGAAGGCGCTGCGCCGCCAGATCCGCGAGCTCGAGAACCAGGTGGCCGTCCTCGACGGGCAGCTGAAGGACCAGCGCACGCGCGGCGACCGGGCCGAGGCCGCATTCAGCGACGCGCAGAAGGCGGCGAAGAAGGCGACGCAGGCCCTCGAGGCGGCCGAGGCGGACAACGCCAAGGCGCTGGCCGAGGTCGCGGCGCTCAAGGCCGAGCTCGAGCAGGCCAAGGCCGAGGACGACAAGGGCGGCGACAAGCCGACCACCAAGAAGACGGCACGTGCCAAGAAGAAGGCCGAGTCCGAGCTCGAGCTGCCGACGGCGCCCGAGGGCGAATAAGCGCTCGGCGATCGCGCGGGAGCACGTCGATGGCTCACCGATCGCCGCCGCGTGCGGCTCGGCGCGCGTTGAATACTTGCCGACCAGGCCGGGAGTCGCGCAGAGTGTCGCGGTGAGCCACATCCCCCAAACGACCGATGCAGCCACCGGCCCGCGACGCGTGCCCGGCCGATGGCGTGCCGTGGCGATGGTCGCGACCTGCCTCTTGGCGGCGTCCGCGACCCAGGCAGTGCACGCGCGGCCGACCTGGACCGAGGCGCGCGAGGCCTACTGGTCGGGCGCCATCGAGGCCGAGGGTCTCTTGCGGGCGCTGGCCGAGAGCGGCGATGGGTCCGCGGCGAGCGCGGTCGAGCGGCGGGACGCGTGGCACCTCCTGGCGCGCCTCCTGACCAAGGCCGGACGCACGAGCGAAGCCGTGGTCGCGTGGCGCGAGGCGCTGATGCTGGGCAAGGGCAAGGAAGCGCCGAGCGCGCTGACCGACCTCCTGGCGTTCGGGCTGGCCGACGCCCTCGTGAGGAGTGACTCGCGAGAGGCCGAGGCCGTGACGCTGGCGAGCGAGGTCGAGGGCAACCCCTGGTCGCCGCTGCGCGCAGACGCGGCCTTCCTGCGGGCGCGCCAGCTCGAGCGACTAGGGCGGACGGACGAGGCGAAGAAGGCCTACAAGTCGGTACTCGAGCGCTGGCCCGACGCGAGCTTCGCGCGCGAGGTGAAGGTGCGCATCGGTGCCCTCGACGTGGCGCGCGGGGCGCACGTCGAAGCCTTGCCGGAGCTGATGGCCCTGGCGTCCGAGCGGGGCACGGGGCGTTCGCAGCGGGAGGCCGAGCTGCTGGTCGCGAGCCTCGGCGGGGGCGGAGACGCGGAGCTGACGGGCGAGCGGCGCGCGCCGCGCGTGTCGCTGGCGCAGATTCGACAGATGATCGAGGCGCGACAGTTCGACCTCACCGGGCCCGCCCTGGCACCCTGGCTGGTGCCGCCGGCTGACCCGAACGACCGCGAGGCGCTGGACACGTGGCTCGACGCGCACGAGGTCGCACTCGAGGATCAGTGGGAGAACTTCCGCTTCACCGAGGCGCTCGCGACCAACGCGCTCTTGCAGAAGAACAAGCGACCCGGGCTCTCGAAGTATCGAATGACGCGTCTCTACGCGCTCGATGGCGAGTTCGACAAAGCCGTCGTCGAGCTGAAGAAGCGCTACCGCGGCGGCCGCGGCAAGGCCTACCTGGTGGCGTTGGGCGACCTCGCCTTCGAGTTCGCGCGCTATCAACAGGCCTATGACGCGTACACGAAGGCGTTTGGGAAGCGGGTACCCGACGGCGAGCAGAGCGAGCGCCTGACGTGGTGCCTCTTGCGCATGGGTCAGGCCGACAAGGCAGCCAAGCGCTGGGAGAAGCTCGGCAAGACGCGCGGCTTCAACCGGAACCTGTTCGACCGCTATTGGTACGCCCGCGCGCAGCAGATCGCCGGCAAGCCTGGACCGGCCAAGAAGCTCTTCGAGGCCCTGGTCGAGGACGCGCCGCTCGAGTACTACGGGCTCCAGGCGTGGTCGCGAATCCAGGAGATGGACGGCACCGTGCCCGCGATGGTGCAGCCGTCACCGCCCAAGGTCCCGAGGAAGGGCGACGAGCCCGAGGTGGGTCGCTCGACGGTCGGCTGGACGACGGAGACGCTGGCCGGGGCCTTCGATCGCGCGCCGCGCCCGGCGCCGATGAGCGAGCTCGAGCCGCGCGCCGAGGCGCTGGCAGCGACCTACGGCAGCACGGTGGAGGAGACACGGCGTGCCGCCGAGCTGGTGCATCTGGGCGATGTGAGCGCGGCCATCGACGAGCTCCGGGTGGTCGACATGGACCTCCGCGCGCTGCGCTCGTCGGGCGGGTCGCTGCAGTCGCGTGCGCGCAGTGACCTCCTCGACAACCGCGGCAGCCCGAAGACGCGTGGCGGGGGATCGATGCGCGAGACGGGCCCGACGCGGAAGAGCGCCGAGCAGGCGGCGCGCATGAAGCGCGAGGCGGGCGCCCTGCGGAAGGACCTGCGCGAGGTCCAGACCCTGCTTGCCGACCCCTACAGCCTGCGGCGCTCGGTGCTGGAGAGCGCGAGTTGGACCATGACGCCCGAGCTACTCGCGAAGCAGGGCCCGCGCCTCTATCCGATCGCCTACCCGGACGTGGTCCGCCCCCTGTCCTCGCAGTTCGGGATCCCGGCCTACTTCGTGTACGCCATCATGACGGTCGAGAGCGCGTTCCACCCGGGCGCGGTGAGCGTCGCGTCGGCCTACGGGCTCGTCCAGGTCATCCCCAAGACCGGCGACAACCTCGCGCGTGAGCTGGGCTTCGTCGAGTTCGCGCCCGAGCGCCTCCTCGACCCGCCGGTGTCGATCTACTTCGGCGGCTACTACCTCGCGCGCCTCCTCGCGCGCTTCCACGGACAGGAGCCGCTCGCCGCCGCGGCCTACAACGCGGGTCCGCACCGCGTGGCGACCTGGCTCATGGCGCGCGGCAAGATCCCGATGGACATGTTCATCGAGGACATCCCGTACGACCAGGCCCGTGGCTACGTGAAGACCGTGCTCGAGCACCTGCACGCGTATCGCCGCATCTATCACGGCGAAGAGCACCTCTATGTGCGCAACGACATCGATGCGACCATGGGCGATGCGCCCAACTACTGATAGCCCGATGCGCCCTACGACCGATGTCGCGATGCGCCCTACGACGGATTGCGACGCGCCACCTATTGACGTCGTGCGTCGCAGGACCTACCGCTCTACGCCTGCCATGCCGCCCGAAACATGCGGGCGGTCGAGGAACACGTGACGACACAGCGAGCGACGCTCTCCTATGAAGACCGGGACGCCTTCCGCGAGGTCTGCGGCCCCAACGATGACCACCTGAAGCTCGTCGAAGAGCTGCTCGGCGTCTCGGTCGACTCGCGCGGCAACACGGTCAGCATCACGGGCGAACAACGCGACGTCGAGTTCGCGCGCGCGGCCCTGGACCAGTTCTACGAGCTCGCCAAGCGCGGCTACAACGTGTCGCCCGCCGACATCCCGCGCGCCGTGCAGATCATCTCGCAGGGCTCGGGCACGCGCCTCTCCGACGTGTTCCTCGACACGCTCAACGTGCCGACCGCCAAGCGAAAAATCGCGCCGAAGAACCTGAACCAGAAGCGCTATGTCGACGCCATCCGGAACCACACGCTGACCTTCGGGGTCGGCGCGGCCGGCACCGGCAAGACCTACCTGGCAATGGCGATGGCCGTGCAAGCGCTCCTGGCGCGCGACATCAAGCGCATCATCCTGACCCGGCCCGCGGTCGAGGCGGGCGAGAAGCTCGGCTTCCTGCCCGGCGACATGGCCGAGAAGGTGAACCCCTACCTGCGCCCGCTCTACGACGCCCTCTACGACATGCTCGACCTCGGGCGCGTCACGAAGCTCATGCAGGAGAACGCCATCGAGGTCGCGCCGCTGGCGTTCATGCGCGGTCGAACGCTGAACGACGCCTTCGTGATCCTGGACGAGGCGCAGAACGCCACGCGCGAACAGATGCGCATGTTCCTCACGCGGCTCGGCTTCAACACGAAGACCATCGTGACCGGCGACGTGACCCAGACCGACCTGCCCGACCGCGACCGCAGCGGGCTCGCGCACGCGGTGAAGCTCTTGCGCGAGGTGCGCGGCGTGGCCGTGGTCGAGTTCCAACCCGAGGACGTCGTGCGGCACCCGCTGGTGCAGCGCATCATCGTCGCCTATGCGGACGACGACGTGCGCGAGGCCGAGGCGCGCGCGACGCGCGATGATGTTCGACGACGCTTCCGTGGAGGCGAGTGATGGCGGTCTCGTTGATGTTGGAGGGCGCGGCCGAGGCGGACAAGACGCTCGGGAAGCGGCTCCAGGGTGCTGCGCGCGAGCTCTTGAAGGCGGTCGGGCTGCCGCGGCGCGAGGTCTCGCTGGTGCTGACCGACGACGCCCACATCCGCGCGCTGAACCGCACCTGGCGCGAGGAGGACAAGGCGACCGACGTCTTGTCGTTCCCGATGGACGAGCTGGCCGAGGGCGAGCGACGCCCGAAGTCGGGCCCGCTGGGCGACATCGTGATCTCGGTCGAGACCACCGCGAGCGAGGCCGCCAAGATCGGCTGGGAGCGCGACGCGATGGCGGTCTTCCTGCTGGTGCACGGCTTCTGCCACCTGCTCGGCCACGACCACGCCGAGCCGGACGAGGCGCAAGCGATGCGCGAGGACGAGGACCGGTTGCACGCCGTCGTGGCGCCCGGCGCGCCGCGCCCGCCGACCCCCTACTGAGCCGCGAGTCCAAGGCATGAACGAGCCCGAGCTGACGATCACCTGGCACCTGCCAGATGGGCAGACCCTCGTGACCGGCGGGTGGAGTCGCCTGAACCTGCTGGCGCACGCGGACACCTACGACCTCGAGCTGCCGCAGAAGTGCGGCGGGCACGCCGAGTGTGGGACGTGTCGCGTGCGCATCCTGTCGGGCGAGCTGAGCCCGGCGCGCCACGAGGAGCGCGACCTCATGATGCGGCATGCGCGGCGCTTCGAGCAGGGCGAGCGGCTGGCGTGCAAGGCGCGGCCCCTGGGTGACGTCGCGGTGCGCGTGCTCGCGATGATCCCGCCCGACCTCCGGGACATCGAGGAAACCGAGGGGGCGTCCGAGCCAGGTTGATCGCGGCGGGACGGCGAGCGCGGCGGGATCTGCGAACCCGGGCGCGCTGTCTCGGCAGTGGCCGCGCAGAGGCCGATACCAAACCGAGATGCGCTGATTCCGAAGGCTCCCGCTTGCGTCTGGGCGGCCACGCGCCTAGGTTCGGCGCGGTGCCCGAACCATGAGCCAGATGACCGACAGCGATCCCAGCCACGCGTCGACCTCCGAGGAGGACGTCCGGGGCGAGCTGCGCCTCGACGGCGCCAGCGACCCGGGGTTCCTGCCGCTCGAGCGCCTGGGCCTCGGGCGCGGGCCGGGCGAGCCACGAACGGCGATGCCCTTCGGGCTCTACGACGGCGAGCGGCGCTCGGTGCGCTACCTACGCCTCTCGGTCACCGATCGCTGTTCCTTCCGCTGCGTGTACTGCATGCCCGAAGCCGGGCTGTCCTTCGTGCCGCGCTCGGAGGTCTTGACCTTCGACGAGATCACACGGCTCGTGGGCATTTTCGCACAACTCGGCGTGACCCACGTGCGCCTGACCGGGGGCGAGCCGCTCCTCCGGAAGGGGCTGCCCGACCTGGTCCGCCGGATCGCAGCGGTGCCGGGCATCGCGGACCTGGCGCTCTCGACCAACGGGGTTGCCCTGGATCGGCTGGCCGCGCCGCTCGCGCGGGCCGGCCTCCGCCGCGTCAATGTGAGCCTCGACTCGCTCGACGCGGCGCGCTTCGAGCGCCTCACCCGGACGCCTGCCGGAACCCACGCGCGCGTGCTGGCGGGCCTCGATGCCTCGCTCGCCGCGGGGCTCGCCCCGGTCAAGTTGAATGCCGTCGTGCTTCGCGGAGAGAACGACGGCGAGCTGGCAGAGCTGGTGCGCTTTGCCGCTGAGCGTGGCTTCACGCTGCGCTTCATCGAGCACATGCCGGTCGAGCCCGTCGAGAACGGCGGCTTCTGGAGCCGCGACGGCTCGTTCGTGCCAGTGGCCGAGATGCGCGCGACCCTGGCCTCCCGCTACGCCCTGACACCGCTCCCCAACGCGCGCGGAGCCCACGGAGGGCCGGCCCGCTACGCGCTCGCGACGCCGCACGACGGCTCGCACGCACCGGTCGAGGTCGGCTTCATCACGGCCGTCTCGGACCACTTCTGCGCGACCTGCAACCGCGTGCGCGTGACCGCCGTGGGCACCCTGCAGGAGTGCCTGGCCTTTCCCGGACACGTCTCATTGCGCGACGCCATGCGCGCCGGCACGAATGATGAAGGGCTGGCCGCGATGCTGCATACGGCCCTCTTCGCGAAGGGGCCGGGCCACCGCTTCGGGAACGACGAACACACCTTCCAATCGATGAGCATCACCGGAGGCTGACATGACGACCGGAACCGAGACCCTGACTCCCGCGAAGAGCGCGCGCAGCATGCGCAAGTCCACCATCCCGTTCGGGTACATCGTGGCGGCCCTGGTGGTCGCGGGCCTCGTGGTGGTCTTCGTGGCGACCGCGTCGGGTGGGCGCTACGAGCTCGACGTGTCCCAGGTCGCGACCGCGCCCGAGAAGTTCGACGGCAAGAACCTGCGCGTGCGCGGACAGATCAAGGAAGGCTCGATCGTCGCCACCAGCGAAGGTGGCCGGCCGCTGACGCGCTTCGTCCTCATCGACGAGAGCGGGCACGAGCTGCCGATCGTGTCGCGCGAGAGCCCGCCGGACAACTTCGAGGGCGGCAAGTCCTGCATCGTCGAGGGCAAGTATACGAAGACCGGCGAGCACGGCGAGGTCGAGAGCACGCGCCTCACCATGAAGTGCCCGTCGAAGTACGAGGCCGAGGGCGGCGCGGGCAAGGGTGCCGACGACCTCTACCAGCGCTACAAGCAGGCGCCCGCCGATCCCAACGCTGGCCCGAAGAGCTGACGCCAGACCATGCAAGAGCTCGGACAGCTGCTCCTCGTCATCACGTTCCTCGTCACGCTCGCGACCGCCTTCACCGGAGCCTTCGGTGCGGTCACCAAGCGCCCGACCTGGATGCGTGGGGCGCGTCACGGCCTCTTCGCCGTGGCGCTCCTCTCGGTCGCCATGGCGATCGTCCTGACCTATGGATTCCTCACCCACGACTTCGGCTCGAAGTACATCGCGCAGTACTCCGAGAAAGCGATGCCCTTCGTCTACAAGCTCGCGGCCTTCTGGGGCGGCGAGCGCGGGGCCCTGCTCTTCTGGGTGACGTCGCTCGCCATCTTCTCGAACATCGCGGTGCATTCGCGCCAGAAGGACCGGGCCCCCGACTACATGGCCTGGGTGACGGCGCTCTTGGCGTTGGCGATCCTGTTCTTCCTCATCCTCATGGTCTTCCAGTCGAGCCCCTTCGACACCTGGATGACCCAGGCCGCGCCCGAGGACGGGCAGGGTCTGAACCCGCTCCTGCAGAACCCGGTGATGGCCTTCCATCCGCCGTCGCTGCTCACGGGCTACATCCTCTTCACCATCCCCTTCGCGTTCGGCATGGCCGCGCTCATCACCAACCGCCTGGACGATGCGTGGATCGCCGACGGTCGCCGCTGGACCATCGTCTCGTGGTGCTTTCTGACCATCGGCCTCCTGCTCGGCGCGCGCTGGGCCTACATGGAGATCGGCTGGGGCTTCTGGTGGATGTGGGACGCGGTCGAGAACGCCGGCCTCGTGCCGTGGTTCACCGCCACCGCGTTCCTGCACTCGGTGATGATCCAAGAGCGGCGCGGCATGCTCAAGCGCTGGAACGTGGTCCTCCTCGGGCTGACCTTCCTCTTGACGATCGTCGGCACGTGGATGACGCGCAGCCAGATTATCGTGTCGATCCACGCCTTTGCGGACTCGGAGCTGAGCGACTACTTCCTCGTCTACATGATCGCCATCGCCATCTTCGCGGGCGTCATGATCATCCGGCGTTGGAAGGCACTGCGCTCCGAGGCGCACATCGAGTCGTTCATGTCGCGCGAGGCGATGTTCGTGCTGAACAACGTCATCCTCGTCTTCTGCGCCGTCATCACGCTCTACGGGACGCTGATGGGCAAGATCACCGAGAGCGACGGCGTGCGGAACGTGCTGGGGCTCGATGAGCCGATCGTGTGGGACGAGGAGAAGTTCAACCAGGTCTTCGTCCCGATTGGCCTGGCGCTGCTGGTCATCATGGCCATCGGGCCGCTCATCTCGTGGCGCAAGGCGACCGCCAAGAACTTCCGCAAGAACTTCCTGTGGCCGATCTCGTGGGGCAGCGCGGTGACACTCGCAGGCGCCGTGCTCGTCATCGTGCTCGAGTCGCTCGCCAATGGGCGCGTCCACCAGGTCGGCTTCGGCGAGGGCTACCGCATCTGGGCCGACGGCCTCGACATGGGCGACTGGCTGTCGATCGTCGTCTACTGGATGTGCGCCATCGTGCTGTTCTCGGTGGCCCGCGAGTTCCACATCGCGGCCAAGGTGAAGCGCGCCCAGGCCGGCGGCAGCTACTTCGGCAACATCATCGTGGTGCTCTTCAAGAACCCGCGGCGTTACGGTGGCTACTTCATCCACATCGGCGTCGTCTTCCTGTTCTTCGCCTTCACCGGCAAGGCCTTCAAGCACGAGGAAAAGGACCGCCACATGGTGGTCGGCGACACGCACATCGTCGATCGCTATGCGGTCACGATGGTCGATCGCGACCAGCGCTACAGCGTCGAAGACGGCTGCGTCATCGCGGACGCGACCTTCGTCGTGATGCCGGTGCGGTCGACCCCCTCGGAGGGCTCGGTCGCGCGCGTCGAGGCCTGGCTGGCCGAGCGCAACGCCGGCCCGGCCCACGTGAAGACCGACTGGGACGAGCCGCTCATCGAGGTCCGCCTGAAGGACCCGGCCGCGCGCAAGACCCTCTACGGCGACTTCTTCCTGGCGCGCCGCTTCGGACCCCGGTTCGAGCGCATCGACGACGGATCGCGCACGCTGAGCGAGACGTGGCTGCCGCGCGACCGGAAGCTCGTGGACGCGATGCCGATGTACGCCATGGAGCAGCTCCGCGCCGCCCGCGACGGGTTCATCGTGGCCGACCTCGGGGCCGAGGCGACGCTCGCCGCTGGCTCGCCGCAGCTGACCCTGCGCTTCAAGGACGCGGCCGCCCAGGCCCGCTTCCACGAGCGCCTGAAGAGCGCGACCGTGCCCGATTGGGTGCTCACGATGATCGATGACCCGGAGACCGGCGCCCTCGCCGTGGTGGACCGCAAGACCGGTCAGCGACTCGTCCCCGAGTCGCGCTTCTACCCGTCCAAGCGCACCAGCACGACCGAGGTCGCGATCTCGGGCGAGGACTTCCTGGTCGACGTCTATCTCTC
>JAEUKJ010000150.1 GCA_016792665.1 Deltaproteobacteria bacterium
AGCAGGGCTTCTCGGCGTTCATCGGCACGAACCTCGACGCCCTCCTCGCGGCCCACGGGGTCGACGCTGTCGCGATCGCCGGCGTGCACCTCCACGCGTGCGTGCGTCAGACCGCGCTCGACGCCTACCAGCGCGGCCTCACGACGACGATCCTCGAGGACGCCGTCGGCAGCGACGACCCGCTCCATGCGGCCATCACCCGCCGCTACCTCGAGGCCCGCGCCATCCGCTTCGTGCCGGCCTCCGCGCACGCCCACGCCCAAGGCATGACAAGCACACCTTCCACCCTGGAAAGCACGCTTGTCACCCCCTCGCCCTCCCTCGATGCGGCGCTCACCGGCCTCGTCGCCCA
Source organism: Deltaproteobacteria bacterium (assembly GCA_016792665.1). Taxonomy (GTDB): domain Bacteria; phylum Myxococcota_A; class UBA9042; order PHBI01; family PHBI01; genus WYBB01. Next base: position 353 of record JAEUKJ010000150.1, read on the forward strand.
CCGCGCCGCCTGGGCAGACCTCTCACCCGAGGCCCGCGCCGCCGCCCTCGACCGCTTCGCCGACGGCCTCGCCGCCCTCGAGCCGGTCCTCGTCGAGGCCCTCGTCGACACCATCGCCAAGCCCGCTCCGATGGCGTCGGGCGAGGTCCGCCGCGCCGTCGCCCTCGCGCGGGCCGCCGCCGCCCAGGTCCGCCAGGCCGCGACGACCCACGCCGTCCGCGCCGCCGGCCCGACCTCCCAGGTCCGCTGGCGCCCTCAGGGCGTCGTGCTCGCCATCACGCCGTACAACAACCCCGTCGCGATCCCGATCGGCAAGCTCGCCCCAGCGCTCGGCTTCGGCAACGTCGTTCTCTGGAAGCCGGCCCCGCTCGCGTCCTCGGTGGCCGAGATCCTGGCCCCGCTCCTGACGGCGTGCTTCGGCCCCGCGCTGGCGCTGGTCCACGGCGACGCCGAGCTCGCGCGAGCTGCCATGGCCGACCCCCGCGTCGACGCCGTGACGCTCTCGGGCTCGTCGCTCGCGGGCCACGCCGCGGCCGAGATCTGCGCGCGCCGACGCATCCCGCTCCAGGCCGAGCTCGGCGGCAACAACGCCGCCCTCGTCTGGCACGACACCGACCTCGCGCGCGCGGCCGCCTTGGTCGCCGATGGCGCCTTCGCCTTCGCGGGCCAACGCTGTACCGCCAACCGCCGCGCCATCGTCGACGCGTCCATCCACGACGCGTTCGTCGCGCACCTCCGCACCGCGACTCGCAGCCTGACGATCGGCCCGGCGAGGGACCCGTCGACCCGCGTCCCGCCGATGGTCTCGCCGCTGCATGCCGAGCGCGTGCGCGAGGTCCTGGTCCGCGCCGAGGCGGCCGGCTGCACCCTCGTCGTGCCACACACCGAGCCCCTCGACCCATCCCTCGCGCTCGGCGAGGCCTTCTGCGCCCCGACCCTGGTGCTCGTCCCGCCGCACCTCGCCGCCAGCGAGATCGCCCTCGAGGAGACCTTCGGCCCCGTACTCGCCGTGCAAGCCGCTGCCACCTGGGATGACGCCCTGCGCCTCGAAGCCCAGACTCGCCACGGCCTCGTCGCGGCCCTGTTCTCGGCCTCGCCCGAGCGTCGCCGCGCCTTCCTCGAGGCGACCCGCGCCGGCCTCCTGAAGCTCGACCAGGCAACGGCCGACGCCGACGCCGAGGCCCCCTTCGGCGGCTGGAAGGCCTCGGGGATCGGCCCTCCCGAGCACGGCCCCGGCAACGCCGCCTTCTACCTCCGCCCCCAGGCCGTCTACGGAGACCTCCCGTGAACGCGGCCGATCAAGAGACGCTGACCCGCCCCGACCAGCGCCTCGTCCTCGCCGCCGAGGCCTGCCCCCATCGCGACGCCTCGCTCGGCCTCGCGCGGGTCGAGGCGCGCTGCCTCCGCCTCCCGACGCCTGTCCCATCGGACCTCGCATGACCGATTTGCCCCCCGTGGCCCCGCCTTCGCCCGCCGCGCCGACCTCCGCGATACCCGAGGTCGCCCGCGCCCGCGAGATCCAGGTCGCCTGGGCAGCTACCCCGCTGGCCTCACGCGTCCGCGTCGTCGCGGGCTGGGCCGACGCCCTCGAGGCCGCGAAGGACAGCCTGGCCGAGCTCATGGCCGACGAGATCGGCAAGCCACTGCGCCAGGGTGAGGCCGAGGTCCTGCGCGCCGCACGCCTCGTCCGCGCCGCCCTCGCCGAGGTCGACAGCGCGCCTCTGGACCGCGTCGCCCCAGACGGCAGCCTCGTCCTCCGCCGCCCCCACGGCGTCGTCGCGGTGATCACCCCGTGGAACAGCCCGGTCGCGATCCCGGTCGGCAAGCTCGCCCCGGCCCTCCTCTACGGCAACGCCGCCGTCTGGAAGCCCGCCCCGGCCGCCACCCGCACCGCCTTGGCCGTGCACGCGCTCTTGACCCGCGCCCTCGCCGAGGCCTCCGACCTCGTGCGGCCGGATGCGCCGACCGCCGCGAGCCCCGCGACCACACCCGCATGTGCGGACCTCATCGGGCTCCGCCCGGGAGATAGCGACCAATCGATCGCCCTCATCGACGACCCCAGCGTCGACGCCGTCACGCTCTCGGGCTCACCGCAAGCCGGCGAGGCCGTCCAGCGCGCCGCCGCCCGCCGCCGCCTCCCGCTCCATGTCGAGCTCGGCGGCAACCACGCGGCCATCGTCTGGGACGGCGCCGACCTCGCCACCACCGCGCGCCTCATCGCCGACGGCGCCCTGGAGTTCGCCGGCCAGCGCTGCACCGCCAACCGCCGCGCCATCGTCCAGGCACGGCACTTCGACGCCTTCGTGGACCACCTCACGCGCGCCACCGCCGAGCTCTCCTGGGGCCCACCCGAAGCCTCCGCGACCGTCATCGGGCCGGTCGTCTCGCAGGCCGCGCGCGACCGCCTCGAGGCCCTCATCGCCGACGCCGAGGCCGCAGGCCTGATGATCGTCTGCCCCCACACCTCGCATCCGTCCGATCCCAACCCCGACCGCGCCTACGTCCCGCCGACCCTCGTGCTCGCCCCGGACGCCGCCCACGCGACCCACCCCATCGTGCGACACGAGGCCTTCGGCCCGATCCTCGTGGTCCAACGCGCCCACGACGAAGACCACGCACTGGCCCTCCTGGACGCCGTGCCCCATGGCCTCGTCGCCGCCCTGTTCGGCGGCTCGGACGCCTTCCGTGCCCGCTTCCTCACCGAGGTCCGGGCCGGCACCGTCATGCTCGACCGCCCCGACGCCGGCGTCGATACCCCGTTCGGCGGCTGGAAGCGCTCGGGCATCGGCCCTCCCGAGCACAGCGTCGGGAACCGCGAGTTCTTCACCCGCCTCCAGTCCGTCGTCCTCCCGCCCGGCCTCGCTGCCTCGGCCCTGCGCGTCCCCCAGCGCGAGGCCTTCGTCCGCGCGCCCAGCGCCGCCGCCACGCACGCCTCCCTCGAGCACCTCACGCGCCGCCTCGCCAGCGCCCTCACGCGACGCTTCGCCGCCGGCACGCGCCTCGGCCTCGTCTGCCCCTTCGACCCCCTCGTCGTCGCCACCTTCGAGGCCGCCGCGCGCGAAGGCCTCGTCCTGGTCCCGCTCGACCCGCACCTCCCGCCCGCCCGCCTCGCCGCCATCGTCGCCGCCGCCGACCTGAGCGCCATCCTCTCGCCCGCGTCCCACCGCATTCCCGAGCTCGGCCCCTGCCTCGAGCTCGACGCGCTCGCCGCCCCCGACATCGCCGACGTCAGCCCGCCGATTACGACACCAAACGCTGTCACGATTACGCCCGAGACCCCGTGGGTCATCCTCTTCACCTCCGGCACGACGGGCCGCCCCAAGGGCGTCATCCAGACCCGCGCGAGCTTCGCCCACACCGCCCGGAGCTTCATCGAGCCCCTGGCGATCGGCACCACCGACCGCATCGCGCTGGTGTCGAGCCTCGCAACCGGCCAAGGCCTCGCGACGCTGATGACCGGCCTCGAATCGGGCGCGGCGCTGGTCGCCTGGGACCTCCACGAGCGCGGCCTGGCCGGCCTCTCGGACTGGATCACGACCGAGGCGATCAGCGTCTGGATGTCGACGCCGACCGTCTTCCGCCACGCGTTCGGCGCCCTCCCACCGGGTCGCGTGCTGAACGACCTGCGCGTCGTGCGCCTGGGCGGTGAGGCCGCCACCGCCGCCGACCACGCCCTCTTCGCGCGTCACGCCCCACCGCGCGGACGCTTCGTCCACATCCTGGCCAGCACCGAGACCGGCACCTACGCCCAGCTCGTCATCGGCCCCGACGCCCGCTTCCCGCCCGGCCCGCTGCCGCTCGGCCGCCCCGTCGCGGGCCGCGCCGTCACCCTCGTCGACGACGCTGGCCAGCCTGTCCCCGAGGGCCAGCCGGGTCTCGTCGCGGTCACGAGCCGGTTCCTGTCGCCGGGCTACTTCGCCGATCCCGAGGAGACCGCGCGCCGCTTCTCGGGCACGGGCGAGGCCCGGCGCTTCCTCTCGGCCGATCGCGCCCGCGTCCGCGCCGACGGCCAGCTCGAGCACCTCGGCCGCGCCGATCAGGCCGTGAAGATCCGCGGCGCCAAGGTCGAGCTCGGCGAGGTCGAGGCCGTGCTCTTGGCCCACGCCGCGGTCGCGACCGCCGCCGTCCTGGTCGACGATCTCCCCGAGCCACGCCTCCACGCCTTCGTCGTGACGCGCTCTCCGCTCAGCGCCGCGGCCCTCCGCGCTGACCTCGCGGCCACCCTGCCCGACCCCTCGCTGCCGCGCATCCACCTCGTCGACGCGCTGCCGCTGACCGCCTCGGGCAAGCTCGACATGGCAGCCCTCACCCACGCCGCCCAGGCCGACGCCCGCGCCGACAGCCCAGCCTCGGGCAGCCCCCAGGCCGAGACCGCACACGCTGACGTAGCCGCGCAAGAAGTGAGAGTCACTCTCACTTCTACCGCTTCACCTCGAGACATCGTCCTCCACCTCGCCGCGGCCTTCGCCGATCTACTGCAGGTCCCGGCCTCGCCCGACCTCGACTTCTTCGCGGCCGGTGGTGACTCGCTCCGCGCCATGCTGCTCGTGGCACGCCTCGCGCGCGAGCTCTCCCTGCCGCTCGAGCCCCGGGACCTCTACGTCGCCCCGACCCCGGCCGCGCTCGCCGCCCTCCTCGCCCATCGTCGCCCTCCGGCCGCCACCACGGTAATGGCGCTCGTCGGCCCCGAGGTCCTCGCGTCCCCGAGGCACCCACCGCTCTTGTGCGTGCCCGGCTCCGACGCGCGCGAGCACCTCCTCCTCGGCTTCGCGCGCCTCGCCTCCCTGCTCGCTCCCGGCACCCCGGTCTACGGCGCGCGCCCCCTCGCCCCGTTCGGGTCCCAGGGCGTGACGACGTTCACCGACATTGCCGGCGTGATCGCGCGCGACCTCGTCCTCGCCTCGCCTCGCGGCCCCTACGTCGTGCTCGGCGATTGTCTCGGCGGCGCCCTCGCCTTCGAGATCGCCCACGCGCTCTGCCGCGCGGGCGAGCAGGTCGCAGGCCTCCTCCTCCTCGACACCGAGCGCCCCGATCCCGCACGCGCCCGCCGCATCCGCGTGCACAACTTCCCGCTCGCCCCCGATCGCGACTTCGTGCGCTTCCTCGGCGACCGCGCGCGCCACCACCTGGCCGCCCTGGACGCGCTCGACTGGCCCGGCCGCCTCGCCTACCTGCCGAACCGCCTCGCCGCGCTGACGCGGCTCACGTCCCACGCCCTCCGCAGGAAGCCCTTGCCCTCGGTCCAGGATCGGGCCAACCGCAGCGAGCACCCGCCCGAGGTCGAGGCCTACCTGAAGGCGCTCATGGACTACGTGCCCGAGCCCTTCCCCGGCAGGATCGACCTCTTCCTCACCAAGGGTCGCCGCCCCGACTGGGCCGATCTCGCGGCGGGCGGCGTCGTCCTCCACGACCTCCCCGGCGATCACTCGGCCCTCTTCAAATCAGACCTCGCCTCGACCGCCGCGGCCCTCCGCGAGGTCCTCGGATGAGCCCGCCCACCCGGTCCCGCACCGCGTCACGACCCTCGAGGCCGCCTTCCGTCGCTACCCCGATCTGCCTCCCGAGATCCTCATGAAGTCCGACCGGCTCTTCTCCTGAGATCGCATCCCGATGTCGGCCATGTCGCGCCGCGAAAACCGCCGCGTGCCCGAGCACTTGAACGCTCAGCGCCGCGGCCACCAATCTCACGACGCAGTCCTGTCGAACGCTCAGCACTACCCTCGCCGACCGCGACGCAGACCGAACGACGAGGGCGAGGTGCGCCTCGGAGGCCTCCGACGACCTCGAGCCTCGACGCCAGTGAGCGAAGCTCGCGGCGTCGACGGCTCGGATCCACGCCGTCCCGAGCAAGCTCGGGGCGGCGAGGATCAGGGAGGAGGAGACCCGAGGCCACCGAGCTCGGTAGGCCGCAGCTGACACAAGATCGTCGCCGCCGTCGCCGCCCTCGCCGCCCGCGACGCAGACCGGACGACGAGGGCGAGGTGCGCCTCGGAGGCCTCCGACAGGATCAGGGAGGAGGAGACCCGAGGCCACCGAGCCCGGTAGGCCGCAGCCTGACACAAGATCGTCGCCGCACTTCCGAGCGACCGCTCACCCGCGCACGAGCCGCTCGAAAGCCTCGATCCGCGCCGGAATCGCCGGCCGCTCGTCCCCGTGCCCGGCCATGACCTCGATGGTCTTCATGCCGTTGCCCGTGATGCCGATCACGATGGGCTCATCCCGCGGGATGACCCCCTGCTCGATGAGCTTCTTCGCGACCGCCAGCGTCGTGCCTCCAGCGGGCTCGGTGAAGACCCCCTCGGTCTTCGCGAGCAACGCGATGGCCGCCACGATCTCGCCGTCGCTCACCGACTCGGCCCAGCCCCCGGACTGCTTGATGACGTCGATCGCATAGACCCCGTCGGCCGGGTTGCCGATCGCGATACTCTTGGCGATCGTCTTCGGCTTCTGCGGCTTGAACATGCTCCTGCCATCGCGCACCGCACTCGCCACCGGGTCGCACCCGGCCGCCTGCGCCCCGTAGACCTTGGCGCCGGTGTCCGCCACCAGCCCGAGCGTCACCGCCTCGCGATAGGCCTTCCACACCTTCGGCAGAATGGTGCCGCCTGCCACCGGCAAGACCGTGTGCGCCGGCAGGTTCCACCCGAGCTGCTCGACGATCTCGAAGCCGAGGGTCTTGGCCCCCTCGGTGTAGAACGGGCGCAGGTTCACGTTCACGAGCGCCCAACCGAAGCGGTCGGCGATCTCCGTGCACAGCCGATTCACGTCGTCGTAGTTGCCCTCGACCCGCACGACGTTGGCCCCGAACACGCGTGTCGACGCGACCTTGCCCGCCTCGAGGTCGTGCGGGATCACCACGTGCGCCGCCAGCCCCGCCATCGCTGCATGCGCCGCGACCGAGTGCGCCAGGTTGCCGGTCGACGCGCACCCGACCGTGTCGAAGCCGAGCTCCACCGCCCGCGTCAGCGCCACCGACACCACCCGGTCCTTGTACGAGAACGTCGGCTGGTTGACCGAGTCGTCCTTCACCCACAGCGCGTCGACGCCCAGCGCGCGCGCCAGTCGATCCGCCTTGATGAGCGGCGTCCACCCCGACCGATGCCCGGTCACCGGCTCCCCCGCCACCGGCAGCAAATCGCGATAGCGCCACATCGAACGCGGCCCCGCCTCGATCGACGCACGCGTCACGACTCCCCGCATCGCCTCGTAATCATAAGCGATCTCGAGGGGACCAAAGTCCTCCTCGCACGACGTCCGCGCCGCATCGGCCGGATACTCTGCCCCGCACTCCTTGCACTTCAAAGCACGCACGAACCGCATCGGGATCTCCTTCACGACACCGACTGCCTCGCAGCCGGCCATGAACGCGATCCCGTGACCCTAACGCGCCCCGCCGAGAGACCCTCTCTCGTCAGGGACGAGAAGGGTTCGGGGGACTCCGCTTGCGACCGCCGCTCGAAAGCGCACGGTCGACAACGTCGACGCTACCTCGAACCGCTCCTCATCTCTCCAAGCCCATCAACGACGGACTCGGTAGGAATTCGCACCATTTCCGACCACGCTCTTCGAGCTCGGTCGGCGGTTGCGGTGGCGTCACAGGGCCTGTCCCTCAGCCACTCTCGATAAGTCGCGCGATCGCGTCTTCGGTTGTCATCGCCCCGCCGTCAGGCTGGCTTCACCAGGCCGTCGTGCGGGACATCGTCCGGCGCTTCGAGACCTCACGACCTCACCGCGCCGGCCTGCACGCTAACACCACGCCGCAGGCTTCGACAATCTTCCGGACCCCAGACCCGCTCCGCGCCGCACCACAGGCGGCCTCAGCGGCACCCCAGGAAGGACGACCCATAGAAGGCGCACGTCTCGGGACTCGACGAGGTGCAGGTCAGATCGGCCGCGCAGTCCTCCTTGCCCGTGCAGCGCTCGCCCGGCTTCGCACCGAGCTGGCAGGTCCCGTCGCGGGTCCCGAACAGCCGACTCCCGACACACACCAGCGGATAGGCACACTCGCCCCCGGTCGGATAGGCCGAGCACACCGCGCCCTCACCGAGCCGCGCCTCGCACACCTTGCGCGTGCCCTCGCAGTAGAGCCCGCGCCCGCAGTCGCGCGTGTCGCGACACGTCTCACCCGCGGCCTTCGCCACCGCGCACTTCTCGTTCGCCCCACACACGAGGTCGGGCGGGCATCCGTCGTACTTGTCCAGCAGGCTATCGGTCTGGTGCGAGTAGCTGCACTTGTCGCCCACACCCGCCGCGACACACACCAGATCCTTGCACGAGAGCCCGGGCCGGCACGCCCTCTCGCTGCCGCACGCCTCGCCGTCGCCCGCCAGGACCGCCCCCTCGAACGCCGTGCACATCGAACCCCGACACCGCGCCCCGACCGCGCACAGCGCCGACCCGAAGTTGCCATCGTCACAGGCCTCGCCGACCCGCGGCAGCGACCCACACGTCCCGACACCGGGCGGCGCCCCCTCACAGCGCAGGTGCGGCAGGCAGTCCGCATCGCGCCCACACGCCTCACCGCGCTCGGCCCGCGGCACACACCGCCCCGCCGCCTGGTCGCAGCGCTCGTCGGCCGGGCACGCATCGCCCCAGGCACAGGTCGCCCCGCTCGCCGCGCATACGCCGCAGATCCCGCGGTCGGCCCCGAAGCACGTCCCGGTCTTGCACTCGACCCCGTGCATGCACCCCTCGCCGGCCTCACCATCGCCCAGGAAGGCCGCGCGACACGAGGGCTCACGCAGCCAGTCGGGCGCCACGTCACGCGTGAAGTAGCTCCGTCCCCCGTCGACTCCATTGTCCCAATTGAGCTGCCCGACCTCGCCGCACGGCCGCGCCGCGAGCCACTGGAGGCACGCCCCCATGGCCTCGGCATCATAGCTCGAGCGCCCACGCGCGACCTGCCGCTGCACGACCTCGCCCATCCATGCATAGGCCCCAGCGCTCGCGATGCAGGCCTCGGGCTCGGCCCCGACGAAGCCCACCTCACAGCGCGCATCGAACGCGCAGCGCGCCCGCCCGAAGGCGTCGGCCAGCTCCGCGATCGGCACCGCGCTCGGCACGACGAAGGGGTCTGCCACGCTCCCGTCCGGCCCGACGTCGCCCACCCCGTCGACCCCATCGGCCCCCAGCGCGTCCGCGCTATCGCTGTCGCTCCCCGAGGACTCGCCTGCGTCACCGCACGCCCCGCCACTCGCTCCGAGCACGAGCCCCAGCACCACCGCACGCCGCATCCCAACCCGACCGCAGACCTTCATCCCCACTCCTCGTCGCTTCGCGGCCCGCGACCCACCCGGTCCCGCGCCATCAGTCACCCGCGCGGCCCATCCTCGATGGGCGCAGCTCAGGTGGCGGGCCCGACCGGCCTCGCGAAGCGTGCCCTATACGCCCAACGCCCCGCTTGGACCTCTGTGAACCCACCGAATCGCCCCCAACCGCCGCCCGGGACCCTTGCGCCCCCGCGAGTGAACCCTCATCCTGACGCTCCGTCCCGCCCTCCGTCCGGGTGGGCGCCCTTTGCGGAGGTCCCTCATGCGCTCCCTGCGCCCCCATCGCTCGATGCGCCCCGACTGCTCCGGCTCGGCCGCGCTCATGCCTCTCCTCCTGTCGCTCGGGCTCGCGTTGACCGCCTGCAGCGACGCCAAGAAGCGCAAGCTCGGCGCGAGCTGCGACACCGCCGACGAGTGCGCGAGCGGCCTCTGCTACCAGCAGCTCTGCCTCGACCCCGAGGCCGACCTCGACGGTGACGGACTCGTGAACCGCCTCGAGGCGGCGCTGGGCACCGATCCCAACAAGCCCGACACCGACGCCGACGGCGTCCCTGACAAGGACGAGGTCGACGCCGCCTTCCAGCCGATCGACACCGACGGCGACGGCGTCCCCGACGCCCTCGAGAGTCGCCTCGCCGACGCCGATCAAGACTGCATCGACGACGAGCACGACCCCGACGCCCTGCCCTCTGCCCCGGCCTCGCTCGTCACCGCGACCTGCCCGGCCCCTCGCGGCGCCTGCGCCGCCGATGGCGCGACCCTCACCGTCGCGTGCAAGGCCGGCCTCGACCAACCGACCTGCGTCTATGCCGGCGTGCCCGGCTATCAAGGCACCGAGACCACCTGCGACGCGATCGACAACGACTGCGACGGCGAGACCGACGAAGGCTGCTCGACCCCCATCGGCACACAACAGAACCCGGCCACGAGCTGCCTCCAGATCCGCGAGGCCTCTCCCTCGCCGCCTGACGGCAGCTACTGGCTCGACCCCGATGGTGCCGGGCCCGTGCCTGCCTTCCAGGCGGTCTGCGACCTCACCCACGATGGCGGCGGCTGGACCCTCGCCTACGCCTACACGTTCACGGCACCGAGCCCGTTCAACGACGTGGCCAACGCCGTCACCCCGATCCCCGCGTGGCGCGCCTCCGAAGCGCAGGTCCCGGTCTCCACCACCCCTCCGACCCTCACCGCCACCGGCGCCATCGACTATGCCCTCTGGCCCTCCCTCGGGCGTGAGGTCCTCTTCGACACCGACGGCCTCGACCTCGTCGCCTGCCAGCCAGGCCGTGGCAGCCTGGTCGACGGCACCTCGGGTTGGATCGACTGCCGCGTCCTCGCGGTCCGAACCACCGACTGCCCGGGCACCTATCCGAACTGGCTCGGCTGGCACCCGAGCGGCCCGATGTTCGCCAATCCCGACCTCTGGCTCTTCCTCGACAGCTCGCGCACCTACAACTGGCCGACCCACGATCCCTGCGCCCAGAACCGCCCCCCGACCACGGCCCCCACCGGCGGCCGCGTGTGGCTCCGCCCCTCCACGCGCGAGCTCGACCGCCCCCGGAGCTGCGCCGAGGTCGAGCTCTTCGACCGCAACCTCCCCATCGTCCTCGATCCCGATGGACCCGGCGGCACCGCACCGGCCCCCGGTCAGTGCGCCTTTGGCCTCGAGCGCGGCGACTGGACGCTCCTGACCCCGCCCGTGCGTGAGGCAATGGCCGCGCAGGAAGGTGCCACCTGGGAGTACCTCCTCGAGAGGAACGGCCTCTTCTATCGCAGCCCCACGACCTCCGAGGTCTGGGACTGGGGCACGCCCTTCGCGGCCGCAGGCCTCTGGGTCTTCCACGCCCCGGTCAAGGACGGTGCCTTCGACTGCCGCGACGAGGCCACCAACCTCTCGACGGCCGGCCTCCCTGCGGGCGCCGCCGACCTCGCCGCCCCGCGCTGGGGGATCGGCTGCGCGGCCCCGCCGGACCACGCCCTGCCAGGTGCCGGCCCGAACCCGAAGAAGGACCCGGACGCCGCCACGACGACCGTCTGCCAGCTCAGCCCGAACGCGCTGTCGACCAACGCCTCCAACGGCTGCCAGGACGACGTGAAGGTCTGGACACGCCGGAACCCGTGCCCGACCGATCCCGGCAGCCAGCTCGGCGACGGCGGGTTCTCGGCCCGCGCCACCGCCTCCCCGGGCGACGAGACCTGCTGGAACCTCTGGGGCAACGAGGGCGGCTTCGCCTTCGACAACGACGACTTCCCACCAGACGGGGACGGTCCTTCCCTCGCCGTCACCAACGACACGGTGGGCAATGACATCTGGGCCTACAACGTGAACCAGCAGCGCCTGACCTTCGTCGCGGGCCGCTCCTATCGCCTCGGCTTCTGGGCCAAGGCGGCCGAGCCGCGCCCCATCCGGGTCTTCGTCCAGACCCGCGAGCTCGACCACGCCTTCTACTGGGAGGACCTCGCCCTCGACGACACCTGGCACTACTTCGAGCTCGCCTTCGACACCGATGTCACGAGCTGGGACGCAGTCATGGACTTCCAGCTCGCCGACTTCTCGACCGCCACCGTGTGGCTCGACGAAATCACGCTCAGCGACGCCGGCCCGACCCCGTGCACGCGCATCGCCCCCGAGCTGGTCGCGGACCCTGACCTCTCCGCCGGTCGCACCTGCTGGCGCTTCGGCCTCCAGTCCGACACCACCCTCGCGAAGGTCAGCCCCGAGGACGGCGCGCTCCGCCTCGAAAAGTCATCGGGTCCCGCCGACGATTGGTCCGCGGTGCTCTATCAGCGCGGCCTCGTCCTCGCACCGAACCGTCACTACCGCCTCAGCATCACGGGGCGGGCCGCGGCCCCGCGCGACTTCACTGCCGTGGTCGCCGACTTCGACGCAGGCCTCGGCGCCCTCGGCGGCGGCCGCATCCGGCTCGGCACCAACCAGAGCACCGAGATCATCGACTTCGTCACGACCCAGGGCTCGACCTCGGCGACGCTGCATATCGCATTTGGCAATTCGGATGTGACATTCTGGCTCGGCGATATCTCACTGGTCGATCTCGGCCCCAACCCGTGCGTCCCGGTCGCGCCCGACCTCATCGCCGATCCCGACTTCGACGCCGGCATCGCGTGCTGGCAGGCCAACTCCAATAGCGGGACGCACGGTCGCTTCTCGGTGGACGCCGACCATCCGGCTGCGACCACCGCGCCATCACTGAAAGTGGAAAATCTCGTCGCCAACAATCAGCCCTGGG
>JAEUKJ010000184.1 GCA_016792665.1 Deltaproteobacteria bacterium
TCGTCGCGCACACCTCACCCGCGTTCTTCTCGGTGCATGGCGTGGTCAGGTCGGTGCAGAACATCCCCTTGTCGCACGCCTCATTGCTCGAGGTCGGGTTGGGGTAGTCGTTGGTGATGCCGTCGCCGCAGCGCTCGGCCGAGGCGCAGTCTTCACGGCAGCCATAGCCGCGACGCGCCTTGCACTCCTTGTCGACGCCCGCCACGCTCGCGCACTGGTTCGCGAGGGTGCAGGGCGCGCCGTCGGCGCAGCGCTTGCCATCATCGCAGACCTCGCTCGGGAAGCCGTCGCAGGTCGGCTCGAAGACGCCGTTGCCGCAGTTCGGGTTCTGGCAGGTACGCGTGCAGCACTGGAGGTCACGGGTCTGGCAGAGCCCGTCGCCGATACCCAGGCAGTCGGCGTCCTTCTCGCAGTTCTCTCCCTTGGTGCCGCCGGTGCCGTCCTGGCAGAGCAGGCCACGGTCGCACTGCTCACCGCGTGTAGCGTTCTTCTTGCCGTCGCCGCAGCCCGCGAGGGTGCAATCGATGTTGCAATCCACGGTCTCCTTCGGCTCCCGGGCCGCGCCGCCGCCGTCGCATTCCTCGTTGTTGGCCTCGTTGGTCTTGCCGTCACCGCACATCGCGGTCGTGCAGTCCTTGTTGCACGTGGGGGTGTCGATACCGCCCTCGTCGCACTCTTCGGCCGGCTCGCCGAGGTGGGCATAGTCGTTCTTGACGCGGTCCCCGCAGACTTCCTCCGAGTTGCACGTGTCCGAGCAGCCGTCACCGCGCACGGTGTTGCCGTCGTCGCAGACCTCGGGGTCGTCCTTGAACCCGTCACCGCACTTGGGCAGCTTGCAGTCCCAGTTGCAGCCGTCGTGGTTCTCGAGGTTGCCGTCGTCGCACTCCTCGCTCTTGGAGGGATCCTCGAGGTTCTGATCCGTGGAGCCGTTGCCGCAGGTCGTGGTCAACGGGTCGATGCAGTGCTTCTGATCGACGGTACACTCCCAGCCTGCAGGGCAGACGGGGCCGTCGTTTTCGCACTGAACTGTCTTCGACTCCGAGCAGCCGGCACCGATCACTGTCGCCATGACGGCGACGAGACTGAAACGAAACATCTGATATCCCCCCAAAGCTCTCAGAATCCGATCGTCGCGGAGACGCCGCCGCCGTCAGGCCCGATGTACGGCACGAGGGTCACCGGCACATCGACCGTCCCTTCGACCGTGATCGGCCTCTCGCGATTGACGTAGAGGAGCACGATGCCGGTCGCCAGGACCGCGCCGCCGGCGATGTAGCCGACCGTGCTGAGCGTCTTCATGGTGTTCGCGGTGTCCTTCTTGCTCTTGATGGACGAGTCAGGGACGCACGCGAAGCGCTGACCGAGGACGTTGCCGTTGACGGTCTCGTCTTTCACGTCCACCGCCGAGGTCGTGTTGCATGTCGCCACGGCATCATCGTAGGCCTTCAGGTTCTCACCCGACTGCCAGCTCGCGATCGCACCTCCGCCCAGGATGAGGGCGCCAGTCGTCACGACCGTCCAGGGGATCCAGTTGCCGAAGGGGCGCACGTAGCGGACGCTCTGGTCCAGCGGCAGCAGGGTCAGCGCGATGTCGTTGATCATTCCCTTCTTGAGGTTGGGCTTGGACTGCGAGACCTGGAAACCTTCCTTGGTCGCGAGGATCGTCACGTTGTTCGGACGAACCACGCCCTTCCACTGCCCCGGACCCTTGAACAGGGTCGTGCCGTTCATGGTCACGACCGCATCGGGCTCCTCGCAGACGACGTTGAGCTCGGCGAGCTCGGTCTCGTACAGGAGCTTCTTGTAGGTCTTGACCTGGTCCTGCTCCTCGGCGTCGAGGGGCGGACCGCCGTACTTCATCGACGAGCTCAGGTGCTCGTACGCCGGGACGGGATCGTCCAGCGCCATGAGGGCCTTGGCGACGTTGAAGTGGATGGCCGGGTGGTCCCAGTGCCCGAGGGCCTCCAGGTAGCGATCGACCGCCTTCTTGAAGAACGAGTCCTTCAGCATCTTGGTCGCGTCGTTGAAGAGCTCGAGCGCCTTCTTCTGCTCGGCCTCGGGCACGCCCTTGGCCCAGGGGCGCTCGTTGCTATCGACCGGCGGAGGGGCTGCGTGAGCCGTGCTCGAGATGAGCAGCGACAGGAGGAGGATGACACGTCCTTTCATTTCAACACCTCGATCACGCCGCCGCGCGTGACTTCCTTCAGCTTGCGAATCGCCTCGGCCGCGTCTGCCTCGGCTTTCTTCTTGGCCTTCTGCACTTCGTCGAGCGCCACGGCGAGCTTCTCGGCGCTCTTGGTCGCCGCGTTGCGGGCCTCCATTGCTTCACGCGCACGCTGCTCGGCGGTGCCGCGGGCCGCGCTGGCCTCGGCCGCAGCCTTGACCGCGCGCTTCTCGGCTTCCTTCGCCTCGCCGAGGGCGACCTGGAGCTGCTCCTTCGACATGTTGGCGATCTGCAGCGCCTCGGCCTCTTTCTTGCGGGCCTCTTCCTTGGCAGCCTCGGCGACCTTGGCCTCGGCGAGCGCCTTCTCGGCGGCCTCCTTGGCGACCTCGGCCGACTCCTTCTGCTTCTCGGCCTCAGCCGCCGCGACCGTCGCCTTCTTCTCGGCTTCGAGCGCGGCGATGGCCTTGAGACGCGTCTCTTCGCGCGACTCGTTGATGACGACGAGCGCCACCGCGGCCGCCGCGAGCATCGCGAGCACCACGACCGCCGCGACGATGTAGAGGGTCTTCTTGATGCGCGCGGCCCGGTTCGAGTTGTCGATGACCGCCTTCAAGAAGGCCGCCTCGTGCTCGGGCAGGTTGCCGCGGTAGCGACGGACGAAGCGCTTGGCTTCCTCGACCATCTCACCGCGCCAGAGGAGACCCGTATCCTTGTTCTTCGCCTTCCACTGGCGCGCCGCGTTGCGCATCTGCTCGAGGAACGCCGAGTCTTCCTGGCCTTCGTCGAGCCAGCGCGTGAGCTGCGGCCACCCATGGATGAGCGACTCGTGCACGATCTCGACCGTGGCCACGCCGCCACCGACCGTCTGCACGACGAGGAGGCGTGCCGCGACGAGGGTGTCGATGAGGCTCTGGACGTCGTTCTGCTTGCCCAGCGCGTCGCGCAGCTCGTCCATCGACACGATGGCGCGCGTGCGGTCCGGCGTGACGAGGCGCAGGAACAGGGCCCGCACGAAGTTCTTCTGCTCGCCCGAGATGGCCTCGAGGGTGCGGTCCGCGTGAGACGCGAGGGCACCGGCGATGCCGCCCAGGGCCCGGTAGCTCGCGTCGGTCAGGATGCGCTTGGACGGGTCGCGCTCACCCCAGAGCTTGTCGGCGGTGAACTGCAAGAGCGGGAGCGCGCCGCTCGTCGAGGCGAGATGGTCCAACATCTCGTTGACGATGCCGTCGTTCTCGAACTTGTAGCCGGCCATCTGCGCCGGCGCCACGAGGGCCTCGCGCATGCCTTCGCGGTTGGGCGCCGTGAGGAAGAACAAGCCCTGGCTGAGCTCGTTCATGAACTGCTGGTCCTCGACGCAGCGGTCGAGGAAGTCGGAACGGATCGAGACCACCACGCGCATCGGCGAGGTCGGGTCGTCGGCCGCTGCGAGCAGCGACGCCGTGTAGGCGAGGCGCTCCTCCTGGTCCGGCACGAGGGTGTAGAGCTCCTCGAACTGGTCGATGAAGAGGAGGATGCGCTTCTTCTCGCGGCGCGCCTGACGACGCAACACGGTGCCGAGGTAGCCCGGCTCGGTGGCGAGGCGCTTGGCCGTCATCTGCTGCTGCTCGAGGTCCTCGGCGATGTTGGCCGAGGTCTGCGACTGCGACACGACGAGGTTCGCCAGCGACATGAGCGGCGAGCGACCCGGACGGATGACGTTGATCTCCCACTGCTCGCCCGAGTTCTTCAGCGCCGGCACGACACCTGCGCGGAGGAACGACGACTTACCGACACCGGACGGACCGACGACGGCCATCAGCGGCCGCTCACGCAGTCGCTGGGTCATCGCCGCGATCTCGCGGCTACGGCCGAAGAAGCGGCTGGCGTCCTCTTCCTGGAAGGACGACAGACCCGCGTACGGGCTCTCCTCGAAGGAACGATTGTCCGCGGCGGCGCGCGCCTTGGCGAGCGGCTCGAGGGCGCGCAAGAGCGCCAGCGCGTCGGCCCAGCGCTCCTCCTTCCGCTTCTTGAGGCACTTGTCGACGACGTCGATGACCTCATGCGGAAGGTCGGGCGCGTGCTCGCGGAGGCTCGGCGTGGGCTCGTCGATGAAGCCCGTCACCATCAGCTCTTGCCCGGTCAGGGGATAGAGCGGGTGCTTGCCGGACAGCATCATGTACATCATGACACCGACCGCCCAGATGTCGGTCGTGTGGTCGATGGTGACGCCGTTGCCCCACTGCTCGGGCGACATGAAGGGCATCGTGCCCATGATGGCGCCGTGCCGGGTCATGCCGGTCTCGGTGCCAGCGATCTTCTTGATGTCCTCCTCGCTGACCTTGCCCTCGCCGTCGCTGGTCTTGTCCTCGCCCTGGA
>JAEUKJ010000229.1 GCA_016792665.1 Deltaproteobacteria bacterium
CCCGACGACGTCTGGGACCCACCCCGCTTCGAGGGCATCCCGAGCTTCCACCCGCTCGAGCACGAGCGCTTCCGCCGCCTCCTGGCGGCCGGGCTGGTCGACGTCGTGAAGCCGCGCGTGGCGCCGCGCACGTTCTCGTTCTGGGACTACCGCGGCGGCGACTTCCGCTTCGACCACGGCATGCGCATCGACCACATCCTTGCGACCGCGCCGGTGGCGGCGCGCGTGGTGAAGGCCGAGGTCTTGCGCGACTGGCGGAAGAAGAAGGACGGCATGACGCCGAGCGACCACGCCCCGGTGGCCGTGACCCTGGGCGACGCGCCATGAAGCGCGTGCATGGTCCAGGCCCCGCACGATGCATCGCGCTCATGATGCTGACGACCTCGGTCGTGGCCTGCTCACGCGGGAGTGGTGAGGCCGACGCCTCTCCGGCCGAGGGCCCGAGCGAGGTCGCCGCGCCGGCGCCCACCCCGGAACCGCTGGATCTGCTCGGCATCGAGCTCGACACCGCGCCCAACGGCAACGCGGAGCCCGGCGACTGGGTCCAGTGCGCGGGCGGCACCGTCGCGCTGGCCGCGCCCGGCGTGAACGACCCGCCGAGCCCCGCGCCCATCGACCCGCACGAGAACGACCCGCACGGGGACCCTTACGCACCCGACGCGAACACGGCCCGTGCACACGACGACGCGAACGCGGCCAATGCACACGACGCGAACGCGGCCCACGACGACGCGAACGCGGCCAATGCACACGACGCGAATGCGGCCCATGCACACAACGACGCCAACGCGCCACACGACGACGCGAACGCGCGCGCCGCGGACGGAGTACGGCTGTGCCGCGAGAAGTCGCAGGGCTGGGTCGATGCGAGCACCGATGAGATCACCGTCGTGGCCCGGGCGCTCAACGCAGACGAGCTCATCGTCGCGGGCCGGCGTGCGCGCTTCATCGGCGGGGCGCGAGGCCCGGCGGTGGCCCGGGTGCGCGTGCCGCTGCGGCCGCTCATGGCGCAGCTCGCGGCCGACCGCGTCGCGACCCAGACCCGGCTCGTGCTGTCGGTCGAGGTGACGCACGCGCGAGGAACGGCCCGCGGCGAGCTCGTCCTCGAGACGCCACGCGTCTTGAAGGCCCTGACGTCGATCGCCGCCGGCCTCCGCTTCGGCGACGAGGCCGACCTGCCACGCCGCGCCGGCGCGCCGATGATCGTCCTCCAGACCGGCCCCGATCCGAAGGTCCTGAGCGCCCCGAACGTGCCGCTGGCCGCCATCGCGAACGTCGCCCTCGTGACCTCCAAGGCGGTCGAGCTGCCACCGTGCGAAGGACAGACCGCGCCACGCGCCGCCCTCGATCGCACCCTCACCGTCTTCGATCGGGTGAGCGGCCGCCGCCTCGGCGACAAGACCTATGCGGCCGACGCCGCCTGCCCGACGAACCCGCAGTTCCCGGACGCTGATGCCCCGAGCGCGGGCCCCGACTACCTCCGCGATGCGCGGGCCCTGGCGGACGCCGACCTGCCCGAGCGCTGGGTCGAGCCACCCGTCGCGCGCGAGGTCGTCCTGCCGCTGGCACCCGCCGAGGTCCGCGAAGGCGCGCCGCCCGAGCCGGAGTGGCAGACCGCGGCCCGCGCCGCACCGGTCAAGCCCGACGCCCTGCATGCCTGGTGGACCCCGCTCGGGCTCGACCCGAACGCGACGCGTGCGGACTTCGAGGCGCGCTTCGGCCCCGGCATCTCGAGCAAGGTCGACGACGTGACCCTCGTCCAATGGAGCGGTGGCCTCAGCGTCACGATCGCACCTGAGCTTCGCCCATCGGGGGCGATCGAGGCCGACAGCGTCAGCGCCATCACCTTTCCCGCGACCTGGGACAAGGCCATCGACCCGGTGCGGAGCCCCGCGCTGCCGAACCGCGCGCCGATCGACGCGTTGATCTCCCAGACCGCGGCCGCCGCCATTGCCGCGCTCGGCCGACCCAGCGAGCTCGGCCCCGAGCACCTCACCTGGCGGCTGGATGCCGGGGCCTGGGGCCTCGGCGTCACGTGCGAGCTCGGCCCGACCGCCGCGGTGTGCACGAGCGTCACCCTGCGCTGGACGCGCCCCGCCGCCAACGACGCGAACGCAGGCCGCTTCGGCGTCGACCTCGCGCGCGTGGCGCCCAAAGACCCGTCGGTCCTGCGCCGCTTCCACGGCCTCCTGGGGCTCGGCCCCAACGCGGGGCGCGCGGACCTCGAGCGCCTCCTCGGGCCGACCACGAGCGTCAGCCCAGCCAGGGGCGGCATCGAGACCCAGGCCCACGGCGAGCACCTGGGGGCCCTCGTCGACGCCAAGACCGGCACCGTGCTCGAGGTGTGGATCGAAGGTGCGGGCGGGCGCGAGGCCCTCGTCGCGCGAAAGCTCGACGACCCGCTGCTGGGCCTCCTCGGCAAGCCCCCCGCCGAGGCCATCACCGCGCTCGGCCGCCCCGACAAGCTGGGCGAGGGGTTTCTGTCCTGGACCCTCGACGACGGCCAGGTCACCGGCTACGTCGAGCTGCGCTGCGAAGGCGAGCCCTTCGTGTGCAGCGAGATGGTCGTGGGCTGGCTCCCGCGGTAGGTCTGCGGCACCAGAAACATAACGCAACCAACCGCACATCCTGCGGAAAGATTGTCCTTGCGCGCGGGTCTCGGGACGCGACATGGTCCGCCCCATGCGCACCGTCAAGCTCGCCCTCGTCGCCACCCTTGGTGTCCTCGCGACCCAGGTCCTCGCCTGCGGAAACGACGACCTCACGGAAGAGTCGCCGCTCATCGTGCCCGAGGGCAAAGAGGACAACTTCCTCTCGCGCTCGGCCCAGGAGTACCTGGTCGAGGGGACCACCTCGATCGTCCTCGACGAGGCGGACGCCGGCCTCTCGGACGTGAAGAAGCTCGAGAAGGTCAAGCGCCTCATCCCGTACAAGCAGGTCGTGGTCGCCTGGTTCTTGAATGCCTGGATCGGGCCCAAGGACAAGGACGACAAGAACTACGGCTACGGCGGCTTCAACGCGCTGACCAAGAACGGCAGCTTCGAGGAGCTCGACATCAAGAAGGTCGACGCCCGCACCTACACGTTCACGACGCGCCAGCAGCTGGCCGGGCAGCTCGACCTCCTCCAGCGCCTCCCGACGACCAAGACCGCCGATGGCCGCATCACGTTCGACCTCGCGGTCGGGCGCGTCTCGAACGCCGACATGCAGAAGCTCGCCGCCGGCGAGGAGTGGTTCCGCTCGGCCCCGTGGGAGAACTACGATCCGCGCGCGGCCCAGCCCGGCAGCTACGACACGATCCAGCTCACCATCACGCCGCAGCCCCGCTCGCTCGATGGCTGGATCGACACGCCGCGCCTCTTCGCCGACGGCAAGGTCACCATCGGCGTGCACTTCGGCTGGGACTACCACGACGCGGCCCACATCCGCTCCTCGCAGAAGCTCTACAAGTGGCTCGTCGGGAAGGGCTGGAAGTCCCCGGTCACGAGCTGGGACAAGCTCACGCGCACCAGCGGGGCATTCACGAAGACCATCACCGCCAACAAGAAATCGGTGAAGGTCGAGCTCGCCATGTTCTGGGGCAAGCCCGGCAGCACGATGGACGCCGACACCGAGGCGGGTGCCAAGAACCTGAAGGCCGACCTCATCAAGAGCCTCGAGACGCGCGAGGTCATCATCTACAGCGGGCACTCGGGGCCGTTCTGGGGCTTCTCGATGGCCAACTGGAACAAGACCCAGGCCGGCGAGCTCGAGGACAACGAGCTCAAGTCCCTGGCCCTCCCGACCAGCTACCAACTGGTCCTGGCCGAGGGCTGCGAGACCTACGCCATCGGCGAGGCCTTCTTTGCCAACCCCGCCAAGCAGACGCGCGACAACATCGACATCGTGACGACCACGACCTACTCGACGGCCGAGGACGCCGACCCGGTCGTCTCCTTCCTGGAGGGCGTCGTCGGAACCGCCTACGGCAAGCACGTGCCCTGGCTCTGGAGCGAGCTCCTCCAGGCCCTCGACTACAACGCCTGGGACCCGGCGCTCTACGGGGTCCACGGCATCGACGACGCCCCGCACCTCCACCCCTACGCCGACGCCTCCAAGTTCTGCACGACCTGCACGAAGGACAGCCAGTGCGGGGCCGAGGGCAACTTCTGCGCGAGCCTCGGCACCGAGGGCAAAGTCTGTACATCCGCATGTACAGGTGACGACGGCTGCCCGGCCGGCTACCTCTGCGCCCCGCTCGCCCGCGGTGCATCGATCACGGGCGCGGCCTGCATCCCCAAGAGCTACTCGTGCAAGGCCGGCACGACCCCCTCGCAGGAGCTGCCGACCCTCGTCCTGAACGAGGTCATGGCCGACCCGCCCGCCGGGGCCGCGGGCGATCTCAACGCCGACGGCGCGACCGACCCCGACGACGACGAGTTCGTCGAGCTCTACAACGCCTCCGACAAGCCGCTGAAGCTCGACGGCTGGACCATCAGCGACGGCACCGCCGTGCGCTTCACCTTCCCGGCGGGCACCACGCTCGCTGCCGGCAAGGTCGCCGTCGTCTTCGGTGGCGGCGTGTCGGGCGGCCTGGCGAACACCGGGGCCAAGGTCTTCTTCGCCAGCGACGGGCTCCGCCTGGCCAACGCCGGCGACACGGTCGTCTTGCGCAATGCGCAAGGGGCGGTCATCGATCGCCTGGTCTACGGCGCCGAGGGCGGCAAGGACCGAAGCCTCGTGCGCATGAACGACGGCGACAAGGCCGCGCCCTTCGTCGCGCACCCCGGCTCGGCCGCGGCGTCGCCCGGCCTGAAGGTCAGCGGGGTTCCGTTCTGAAGGCGCCCGCCGCGTAGAGCGCCGCGAGCTGCGCGCGCACGGCGGCGAGACGACGCTGGAAGTAGGCGTGCTCGACGCCGGTGTCCTCCATGAGCTCGCCCTCGTCGGCCGCGTTGTCGAGGTGCGGCGCATAGAGCGGCGCCTGCGCGGCATAGAGCGCCGACCAGCGCGCGTCCGAGAACAGGCCGCGGGTCGGGTCGCTCAAGCTCGCGAGCAGGGTCAGGTAGCGAGCGCGATAGCGCGGCCGCGCGAGCAGCTTGTCGACCAGCGGGTGGCGTGTGCCGGGGCGACCGAAGGCGGCGTTCAGGTTCTTCCAGACGAGGACGTCCGAGTCGGCGATGCCCTCGTGACTCCACGCGGGCTCGCCGGCCCAGCCGCCGCCGAGGCCGTGGTCGTAGTCCCACGGGATGAATCGCCCGCGCGGCGCGCCGAAGTAGAGGTAGTAGTTGTTACCCATGGCCCAGTAGTCGTCGGGCATGCCGACGAGCACGTTGACCGCCAGCGCGCGGAGGAACCCTTCGACGTCGAAGGACGCATCGAGCCAGGCTTCCAGGGCCTCGCCCCCGGCCGTGTCGAGGGTCGCGATGAGGTCCTCGAGACGCGCGTGGGTCGCGCCGGCCTCGTTGGTCTGGAGGTCGTAGGCGGGGCGATAGTTGGTGGTCCAGTCCTTCACGCCGACGGCGCGCGGGTTGGTGATGGGCTCGAGGGTGGCCGGCCCCTCCTTCAGCCAGAGGCACTTGTAGAGGTCGCCGTCGTTGTCGTCCTTGCCGAGGCGCCGGGTCAAAAACGGCTTGTCGATGCTCTCCAGCCCGAGATAGAGGCCGAACGGGACGACCTCGTCGCCGAGGACGAAGGTCAGCGCGACCGGGGTCGTGCGCGGGGCCAGCACCCCGGCGAGACGCATCGTCTCCCACGCGAAGAGCTCGCGGATCTGCGACGGGTCGTCGTCGCGACTCCACTTGAGGTCGAGCTCTTTCACGCCATGAAAGCGCCGCTCGTCGCGCGCGACGTACTCGGCCGTGCCGGGCACGAGGTCGAAGGTCGCGTCGAACTTCAGCTTGAAGTGCGCCTTGTGGAATATGCCGTCGCGGTCCTGGGGGATCGTGCGCGTGGTGTTGCCGCGCGTGCGGAAGCCGATGTCCGGGACGACCTCATCGCTGCCGTCGTCGCGGTGGTAGACGAAGGTCGCGCGAAAGTAGCGGCCGCTCCGCATGGCGCTGTCGGTCGCCGCGTAGTCGCGCATGTGCTGCAGCAACGCCGCCCACTCGGCCGCCTCGACGCGCAGCTCCACCCGCGCGACCCGGTCCAGCGTGAAGAATGCCGCGAAGTCCGCGTCGGCCGCGATCGGCGCGGGCGAGAGCGCCTCATACGGCAGCTCCGGGCCCGCGTCGACGTGCGTGTCGCCGTGCGTGTCCGGCTCATCCGTGTCGGGCTCGCGCGTGTCGGCCTCGGCACTATCGGGCACGTGCGTGTCGGCCTCGGCGCTATCGGGCGTGTCGGCCTCGGCCGTGTCGTCCGTGTCGGCCACGTCGCGCGACCCGCCCCCATCCGCACACGCGCCCCACCCGGCCACGAACACGAGGCACGACACACCGAGTGCGACCACGCCGAGACCCAGCCTCTGAGAGGCGGTGCGCGCGACGGAAGCGGCGAGGTGTCGTCGAAGCATGGTTCACCGTAGGGACTGCGCCGCCGGAGCGCAATCGCGACGCACGCGAGCCCGGTCCGCGTGTGCGTTTGCCTCGACGGCGGGGCGAGGACGATCTACGTCGTGGGTCGTGACGCATCATCATGGACCTCACCACGACCACCCCCACGGCTACGAGCCGGTGACCCCGCTCGACCCCTACGCCTTCGGCCCGACCCAGATGTGCTTTGGCTGCGGCCCGCACAACCCGCACGGGCTGCGCCTGCGCTTCGAGCGCGAGGGCGACCTCGTGCGTACGCGGTTCACGCTCGGCTCGGGCTACGACGGGCCGCCCGGGATCCTGCACGGAGGCCTCCAGGCGATGATCGCCGACGAGGTCGCCGGCTGGACGCTGCTCGGGCTGCGCGGCCGCATCGGCCTCACGACGTCCATGCAGGTGCGCTACATCCGCAGCCTGCGGCTCGGCGAAGAGATCGTCGCCGAAGGGAAGATCACCAGTGAAGGCGAAGGCTTCGCGAGTCTGCAGATCAACTTGAAGCAGGGCGAGCTGGTCGGTTGTATGGTGAAGGCCAGCTTCGCGATGGCCGACGTCGCCAAGATGGAAGAGGTCCTCCAGGGTCCCTTGCCCGAAGGGTGGGCCAAGTACTTCGGAGGCAGCCAGGAGTAGCTCATGTCGCGTCTCGCGCTCGTCGTCTCGATAGGCTTCATCATCGCCTGCGGTGGCAACGACGGCACGGTCAACGACACGCTCACCGACGCTGCCGACACGAGTGACACGTCGGCGGACGGCAGCGACGCGAGCGACGCGGGCGGCGACGAGGTCATCGAGCCGACCCTCCCGACCTCACCGAGCACGGCCGGCACCGAGCACTGGGTCGCCTTCATGGAGAACCTGTCGCTCGCCTCGAACGGGCCGCCGGTCTTCGCCTTCGTCGTCTCGAACCCGAGCGCCACGGCCACGACCGGCACGGTCGAGGTCCCGCGCACCGGCTTCTCGAAGCCCTTCGCGGTGCCCGCTCACGGCGTCGTCGAGGTGGTCCTGCCCGACGGCATCCTCTATCCGCAGGTCGACGAGGTCGCGAGCAAGCTCGGTGTGCGCATCGCGGCCGCGGCCCCGGTCGAGGTCGTCGCGGTCCACTACCGGGTCTACTTCTCGGACGCCACACGCGTGCTCCCGACCTCCGAGCTCGGCGCCACCTACGTCGTCGTCACGGCCACCGATCTCGGCGGCATGAGCCCTTCGAGCGTCGTCGTCCTCGCCCCCGAAGACGACACCACCTTCCGCATCACCCCGTCGGCCACCACCTCGGGCTTCCTACCCGCCGGCGTCACCCAGACCTTCACCCTCCAGCGCGGCGAGACGATGCAGTTCAAGGCGGGCCAGGACCTCTCCGGCACCCGCATCGAGGCCCTGGGCGGCAAGCGCCTCGCGGTCTTCGCGGGCGCGCGCCAAGCCAACATCGCCTGCATGGGCGCCGACTCGCACCTCTGGGATCAGATGCTGCCCACCGCGCGCTGGGGCACCCGCCACCTGGTCATGCCGCTCGCAGGCGAAGGCGCCACACCGGTCCGCCTGGTCGCCGGCGAGTTCAAGACCACGGTCGATCTCTCGTG
>JAEUKJ010000251.1 GCA_016792665.1 Deltaproteobacteria bacterium
TGCGGTAGGCGGTCCAGAAGGTGCCGGCCGCGCCCATGTTGCGGTTGGGCAGGTCGAAGATCGAGAGCTGCCCGGGGTTCACGTCGCGCTTCACGACCTCGACCGGCTGCAGCCCCGTGTTGTCCTTGCGCGTCACGGTGACGGTCGCGCGGACCTCGCTGAGGTTCGAGATGATGACCGCGAAGGGCCCGTTCTGGGCGGCGTAGTGGTTGTCGAGGTCGATGGCCCAGTAGTCGCAGCCCGAGTTGGACTTCGACTTCGGGTCCCGCACGCAAGGCGATACGCAGGTGCCGAGGAGGCACGAGAGTCCGTCGCTGTTGCAGTCCTGCTTGAACTGCCACTGCCCGTCGGCGTTGCACTCCTCGGCGCGCCCGGCCTCGCCGCAGCGGCGTTGCGACGGGTAGCAGTCCATGCACTTGCCGTCGCTGCAGACCTGGCCTGCGGCGCACAGCGCGATGGGATCGTAGGTCGTCCCGTCGGCCTTGCACTCGACCACGGTGGTGCCCTCGCAGCGTCGCTCACCGGCATCGCAGCCCACGCACGCGCCGTTCTCGCAGCGCCCGTCGCAGGGCAGCGTGTCGTAGCCGGTGCCGGCCTGGTTGCACACGAGGCGCACACTGCCGTTGCAGGACGCGGTGCCGGGCGTGCACGACGCGGCCAGGCAGGCGAAGTTCGCGCAGCGCCCGCCGCCCTCGCACTGACCGTCTTGCGTGCATTCGACGCAGTGACCCTGGAAGCAGACCGGCGTGGCCGTGGGGCAGGGCTCGGCCTCGGAACAGGCCGGCCCAGTGGTGTCGACCGGGGGGCTCGTGTCGATCGGGGGGCTGGAGTCGGTGGTCGCGTCGCTGCCGGTCGAGTCGCCGAAGCTGACCCCGTCCGGAGGGAGCCGTCCGCCGCCGCCACCCGGGCTCGAGCAGGCCATGCCGAAGCCGGAGATGCACGCGAGCGCAGCGACAAGGGTGAGATGAGTGCGATTCACGGCGCGCTCCAGGTGGTGAGAAACGCCGGACGCTATACCGCGCGTCGACCCGATACAACACCCGGGTTCGTCTCCGTGCCGATCCGCGGCGCGCGCTCCCGGGGCGGATGCGGGGCCCCTCCCCACCTGGCCGGGTTGTGGGCATGCCGGGTGGGCGCTAGTGCACCCGCATGGATCTCGGACTCAAAGACAAAGTCGCCCTCGTCACCGGCTCGACGGCCGGCATCGGTTTCGCCATCGCCCAGGCCCTCGCGGCCGAAGGGGCCATCGTCACGGTCAATGGCCGCACCCAGGCGCGCGTCGACGCCGCGCTGGCCGCCATCCGCGCGGCTCACCCCGAGGCCCGCGTGCAGGGGGTCGCCGCCGATCTCAGCACGGCCGAGGGCACCGCGACGTTGCTCGGCGCACTGCCGCGGGTCGATGTGCTCGTCAACAACCTCGGCATCTTCGAGCCGAAGCCCTTCCTCGAGATCCCGGACGAGGACTGGCGTCGCTTCTTCGAGGTCAACGTGCTGAGCGGGGTGCGCCTCTCGCGGGCCTACCTGCCGGCGATGCTGGCGGCACGATGGGGGCGCATCGTCTTCATCTCGAGCGAGTCGGGCGTGCAGATCCCGGCCGAGATGATCCACTACGGCATGACCAAGACCGCGCAGATCGCGGTGGCGCGCGGCATCGCCGAGTCGGTCGCCGGCAGCGGGGTCACCGTGAACTCGATCCTGCCCGGCCCGACCGCCTCGGAAGGCGTCGGCACCTTCGTGGCGGAGCTCGCCTCGGCCCAGGGTAAAGACGTGGCTACGGTCGAGCGCGAGTTCTTCCGCGACATGCGCCCGAGCTCGCTCATCCGACGCTTCGCGACCTCCGAAGAGGTTGCCTCACTGGTGACCTGGGTGTGCGGCGCGCCCGCGTCAGCAACCACCGGCGCAGCCCTGCGAGTCGACGGCGGCGTAGTGCGAGCCATCCCCTGACTCCATCGCGCGACTGCCGCCCTCCGGCGCAGCCGCGCGTGCCCAAGCACGAGCGCGAGCGAGCCGAGATGCCGGCAAGGAGGCGCCCGAAGTGAGTGACGAGGCGCACGTCGGTGCGCCGCAGGAGCAAGCGAGCGGCCGACGCCGCAGCCGCCCGTCGCAGCCGCGCGTGTCCTCAGTACGAGCGCGAGCGAGACGGGATGGATGCAAGGAGGCCCGCGAAGCGCGCGACGAGGCGACCTCGAGGTCGCCGCAGGAGCAAGCTAGCGGCCGACGCCGCAGCCGCCCGTCGTAGCCGCGCGTGCCCAACTTACGAGCGCGTGCCCGCTACCTAGAGCGGATGACGTCGTACATCTGCTCCATCCCCTTCTTCTCGTCGCGCAGCCAGTCGGCCATCTTGGCGAACACGACCTCGAGGTCGCTGACCTCGTATGGGCCGGCGGCGCCCGGCACGGGGCGCAGCGCCGACTTCATGGCGTCGACCAGCGAGCGGATGGGAGTCTTGCCGATCTCGGGCTCGACCAGGATATTGCGCGCGAGCTCGCTCGTGACGTGGTCGGGGTCGTAGGACCGCATCGCCTTCATGGTGTCCATCTGGTTCAGCACGCGCCGCTTGGCGGGGTCCAGGACCTTGCCGAGGAAGCGGAAGATGCGCGTGCCGGCGTCGATGGGCAGCCGCACCTGGCCGAGCGTCGCGACGACCTGCAGGCCAGCACCCATGAGGTCGGTGTCGGCCGAGGCGGGCTCCTCGACGAGGTTGGCGGCGAGGAGCTCGTCGACCAGGGCCTTGTGCCGCGGCGTGTCGCGGACCTTGCGCATGATGTCGACCAGCGCCACGAAGCCGCGCGACTTCATGAAGTCCTCGAGGTCGGGGATCATCGTCTGGATGCTCTCGTCCCAGTCCGGCTCGGTGACGGCCTGCGCGGCCTCGTCCGCGAGGATGGGGATCAACGCTACGGTCACGTCGAGGGCGTGCGGGTTCAGCAGGTCGCCGCGGCCGTCGAGGTCCAAGAAGACGCCCAGGAGATCGACTGCGTCCCAGGCGGCCTTGGCCTCCGCGTTGGCCGAGAGGGCCTCGTCGATGCGGTCGAAGGCGTGCATGAGGACCTGGAGGCGCGAGGGGTTCTCGATGGTGCCGCCGCGCTTGCTCGGGATGGAGGTCGTGCCGTCGCGCAAGGTCATCGTGTCCTGCGACGACATCATCCAACCGAGGAAGCGGTCGAGCTCGTCGGCCACGTTGTAGGACTTGGTGCCGATCATGAAGGTCGCCGTGTCGGCCCAGCCCGCCAGCGTCAGGAAGTGCTCGCCGAAGTCCGTCTCCTCGAAGGCGCGGACGAGGTACGGCTCGAGCTTGCGGAAGCCCGTGCCGTCCGAGACGAAGCCGTCCTGCGTGAAGGCGGTCTCGCTGTAGTGGCGCGCCAGCACGTCGAAGAGGTCGACGAAGTCGTCGGTGAGGCCGCGTGCAACGAGGTGCTTCACCCACGGACGCAGCGCCGTCAGGTTGCCGCTGGTCTGCAGCGACAGGAGGGCCGGCCCGTAGAGGTTCCGGATCTGCTTGCCCTGCTTGCCGACCGGGTTCCCCGTGATGCTCTGGTCGTGGTTCATGTAGAGGTTGAGCTCCTCGGCCTGGAGGAAGACGTCGTTGAACTCGGGGGCGAGGTCGACGGCGGCCTGGTTCAGGAACTCGGGGACCAGGGCGAGCTTCGCCTCGTCGGCGATCGACGTGATGTAGAGGTGCGCCATGTCGTTGGTGATCTGGATGTCGCGGATCTCGACCCTGTCGAAGAGCTTCATGTAGACCGGGACGCCCTTGGTGTCGGCCATCAGGTAGGCGGCCTTCTGGAGCCAGCTGCGCTGGTCGTCCTGGGTGTCGGGGGTGTCCCACGGGGTCGCGGTCTCGAACGAGAGGACGTCGACGTCCTCCGGCAGGGCGAGCAGCTTCATGTCGAAGGGCAGGTCGAGCTCGGTGTTGCGCATCATCGTGACCATCGCGTCGAACATCTTGTCGGTGCCCGGCTCGTGCGCGGCGCGGAAGAGGTCGCGCAGCCCACCGGCCAGGGCGAGCTTCGACAGCGGCGCGTGGATCTCTTCGAAGAGGGCGTTGCCGGCCTTCAAAGACGGTGCGTCATGGAAGATCTGGCGCAGCTTGGCGACGTCCTGGAAGAGCTGCCGGAAGAGCGGCTCGCGCTGCGTGACGACGGCCTGGAGCGCGCGGATGAGGGGCACGAGCCGGTCGTAGCGACGGAGCTCGTTGACGACGTGGAGGAGGTCGAGGAGCGGCGCGGCCTCGGCATAGTAGCCCGTGTAGCGACCGTCCTCGTCCGAGCGGTTCACCTTCTGGCCGAGCAGCGCGTCCATCGCCGTGAAGAGGTTGTACTGGATGCCGTCGGCGATGAGCTTGCGACCGTCGCGCATGAGGTAGGCGATGATGGTGTGGCGGAGGTCGAAGTAGTCGTAGACCAGGGTCTGGTCGATGATGGCGCGGCCGAGCTGGTCGCGCGTCTCGCCGGCGGTGGGCTGGTACGAGAAGGTCGGCATGTCGATGGGCTGGCCGGTCTGATCGACCGGGCGCGCGAACGCGTCGACATCGGCCTGCCCGTCGTTGTCCTTGTCGACGAAGGGGGCCGGGAGCTGGCCGTTGGGCAGGTGGTTGACGACCGGGGCGCCGCGGCCGTCGATGCGCGCCGAGTAGACGGGGGCGCCGATGGGCTCGGCGGTGACGTCGATGGTCACGTCGAGGAGGCGCTGGAGGAAGGTCTTCTCGTCGCGCGTGACGATGTAGCCCTCTTCCAGCGTGGGGAGCTCGCGGTGGAGGTAGCGGAAGAGGTCGGTCAGCTCGGGCTCGAGGTCGAGGGTGAGGTCGACCGTGCGATCGAGGAACTCGAGGGGGTGCCGCGCCATCGTTCCCAGGAGGTGGGTGATGGCGTTCGGGTTGGCCTCCGGAGCGGTTCCGAGGCGGGCCAGGGCCTCGAGCGTGGACGGGTCCTGGGCGAGGTCGGAGAGGATGCCGGAGAGGTCCCGGGTCATCATCGGGAGCAGCCCGGGCTGGCCGCTGCGGTCGTCGTAGAGCGGCAGGAAGCGCTCCATGAGGGGCAGCATGCCGGTCGAGACCTTGCCCTGGG
>JAEUKJ010000255.1 GCA_016792665.1 Deltaproteobacteria bacterium
CGCGTCGGGGGCGAGGCCGTCGGCAGGGTTGTCATTCGGTAGGGGTCAGGCGGCATCGTGGTCCGTCGCAGGGCGTCGTTGGGGGAACCCGGCAGGTGAGACAACGCCATCTTTGCGACTCGGATTAAGCCCCATTCGTGGCAATGCGCGTCACGCAGTGTAAAGACTCGGAGTGGGTCCAGAGGCGCCTCGCGGGCCCGGACCGCGCGGGTTGCATCGCGGTGATTTCAGATTCAAGTTATCTTGCGCGTGACCCGTCTACCGCTGTGGGCGAACCTCTCGAGGACGGCCCGATCACCCGAACAGCACTCGCGGGTCGCCTGCCTCCGACAGGGCCGCGCGAGCCGTTCCCTGGGCGGCCTGGCTCAGCCAGTCTTCCCGCGACCTTGGAGCATCGACAAACGTGGCCCGCCGCTCCCGCGATACCGAGCCCGAGTTCCCGATGGGACTCGACGACAGCTTCGAGGCCCTGGTGGGCCTCGAGCCTGGCGAGCTCGACCCGTACCTCGCAGTGACCGGACCCCTGCCGCGCTTCCCGCCGACCGACCTCATGCCCGAGCGGCGCGAGCCGACGCGCGACCCGCGACCGGCCGCACCGATCCCAGAAGGGTCGATCTGGGACGGCCGCTATCGCATCGAGCGATCGCTCGGCGAGGGTGGCATGGGCAACGTGCTGCTCGCCTCGGACCTCGCCAAGGACGAGCGGGCCATTGCGCTGAAGGTCTTGCAGCCTTGCTACCGCGAGGTCGCGACCGCGTACTTCATGCGCGAGTACGCCATCCAGCGGGTCTTGCGGCACCCGAGCATCGCGCGTGCGCTGGACCTCGGCTTCGACTCGCAGGACGGCGAGGAGGTCCCCTACTTCGCGATGCCATTCGTTCCGGGCGTGCCGCTGGCCGCGCTCATGGCCCGTCCGAACCCGCTCGGCACGGTGTGGCGCTGGATCATCGAGGTCCTCGAGGCCCTCGACGCGATGCACCGGGCCGGCTACCTCCATCGCGACATCAAGCCCGGCAACATCCTCGTCGACCCGCGCTCTGAAGAGAGCCCGTCGACCCGACTCATCGACTTCGGCATCGCCACGGCGCTGAGCTCGGAGCCCGAGGAGTTCTTCATCGGCACGCCCGAGTTCAGCGCGCCCGAGCGGATCCACTGCGCGCCCTTCGACGTGCGCTCGGACCTCTACTCGGTCGGGCTCCTCCTCTACGAGCTGATCGAGGGCTCGCCACCGTGGCTCGGCACCGAGCCGGGAGAGCTCCTCGAGCTGCGCATGACGACGCCGGCGCGGCCGATCCTGCACCCGGACTGCCCGCCCTCGGTGCGGCAGCTCGTGGCCGAGCTCCTCGACGTCGATCCGCAGCGGCGCCCGGCCAACGCGGCGCACGTCATCGCGCGGCTGCGCGCTGCCATCGGAATGCCCGGGCCGCTCGAAGGGACGCGTGCCTTCGAGATGCGCATCGCCGGGCTCACGGTGCCGTCGGAGAGCTATCGCGAGGCGCTCAACACCGAGGGGGAGGTGGTCGTCATCGAGGTGCCGGACGGGCACCCGGCGAGCGAGCTCCTGGACGAGATCGGAGACCGCGCCGCCCTGGGCGGCGTGCGCGTGGTGCGCGTGAAGTTGAAGGGCGAGCCCGGGCCGCCCATGCACGAGCTCGAGGGGGCGCTCGAGGTCTTCCGACGGCTGCGTCTGCGCGAAGGTGGCGACCTCGCCCAGTCGTTCCGCGGCCTCGCCGGCGCGGCCACGATGCTGACGCGCCTCCATCGCAAGACCATGCTGGTCATCGAGGGGCTCGAGAACGCCGACGAGGCGACCCTCATGGTGTTGGGCCACGCCTTCATGGGGGCCCACAACACCTTCTTGAACGTGGTCGCGAGCGTGGCCACCGAGCGTCCGGCGCGGTCGCGTGCCGCGCTGGGCAAGTTCGTGCGCGAGGAGTTCGTCAAGCGCGTCACGTTGGCGCCGCTCACGGTGGACGAGACCGGCGCCCTGGTGGCCCACGCCCTCGGGCCCGGGCTCCTCGATCCCGAGGTCATCGAGGTCCTGCACGAAGAGTCCAAGGGGCGCCCCGAGCGCACCCTCGAGCTCTTGGCCGAGGCCTATCGGCGTGGCGTCCTCATCCGACAGCCCGACGGCTACGTGTGGCTCGAGGCAGCTTCGGACGAGAACGCGCAGGAGGTCGACCGCACCGGGCTCCTGGTCGTCGACCTCGAGCGTGACATCGCCGAGCGCCTCTCCCTTCTCCAGTCGCCCTATCCGGCCGAGGCCATCGAGCGCTACCTCGGCGATGCGGTGACCTACCGGCGCCTCCTGGCGAGCGGTGTCCTCATGCTCACGGCGGGCGATTGGGTCGTCTGTGTGCAGCGTGACGCGTGCTCGTGGCGCTATGCCGCGCTCCTGCCGGCGCGTCGTCACGAGCTCCACGGTCTGCTCGCCGAGGCGCTGGCGGCGCTGCCCCCGCACCTCGGGCCCGCGACCCTGGTGGCCGATCAGCTGGCGCTGAGCGACCGGCCCGGCCGCGCGATCCCCTTCCTCGTGAGGGGCGCCCAGGACGCGCGCGCCGAGCGTCAGGACGGGCGTGCCAGCACCTTGATCCAGCGGGCCATCGACCTCGCCCGTGAGGACGAGCACGATGACGCGACGCTCGGAGAGTGGAAGCTCCTGGCGTTCGGGGCCGCGCTCGACCTGGCGCGTGAGCTCGGCCATGACGAGGCCATCGTCAAGACGGCCGACCAACTCCTGACCGCGGCCGTCGAGCTCGCGCACCTTCCGTCGATCGAGCGGGCCCTGGCGGCCCAGATCGATCAGGCGGAGGCCATCTGGGACGTGGCGCGCGCGGTGTCCTCGGTCGAGAAGCTCTTGCTGTTCCAGAAGAGCTGCGGGGCACCCGAGGCGACCAGCCTGCACGCCTGGGCTCGCGCCCTCGAAGCGGCGCTGAGTGGTGACGTGGCCGAGGTCTTTCGCTGGACGAGCCGCGGGCTCGGGGTGGGTCAACCCGGGGCTCCGGCCGCACCGGCTCCCGATCCGGCGGTCGCGCGTCCGAGCATC
Organism: Deltaproteobacteria bacterium; assembly: GCA_016792665.1. Lineage (GTDB taxonomy): Bacteria > Myxococcota_A > UBA9042 > PHBI01 > PHBI01 > WYBB01. The sequence goes on from JAEUKJ010000255.1 coordinate 3,047, forward strand.
GCGCGCTGGGCGCGGGTGAAGCTCCTGGCGCTGCAGGCCGAGGTCGCCGTGCATGCGGGGCTCGCGGTGCTGGCGCCCAAGGCGCTCGACGCCTTCGAGCGGGCCGCGGGGATCGAGGACCCCTGGATGAAGGGGATCTCGCACGGGCTCAAGGTGCGCGCGACACTGTTGAGGTCGGCGTGGTTGCGGCGCACGGGAGCCCTCAGCGAGGCTCGGGCGCTGCTCGAGCCGTACCTCGAGCCGACCGACGTCAAGGCTCCGAACGCGGGCGTGGCCGCGCTGGTGCGGTCGTCGCGTGGGCCTCGTTCGCGTGGGCCGGCCGCGCAGGGCTCGCGCTTCGGGCTCACGCGGGCCGTGCGGCGTGCTCATATCGACCTCGAGCTCGCCGAGGCCGACCTGGCTCTGGGGCGCTGCCAAGAGGCGCTGGCCCACGGCAAGAAGGCCCTGGAGCGCGCGCGCAAGGAGCGCCACGCGGTCGTCGCGTTCGCGGCCGAGGGGCTCCTCGCCGATGCCTGGACGCGCGTCGGCGAGCCGGACAAGCAGCTCGCGCGCCTCGATCGCGTGGTGCACGCGCCGCCGCATCAAGCCCTGCCGCAGATCGTCGTCGAGGTGAAGCTGCGCTGGCTCGTGGCGCGGCTCGCGGCGATCGAGCTCGGTCAGGTCGAGGTCGGCGAGACGGTGTCCGAGGAGGCCAACGCGATCGCCACCGATGCCGATCTGGTGGCGCGCGAGGCGGCGCGCATGAAGGATCTCGCCGCGACCGCGCGGGCGGCCTTCATCGCCGCGCAGGCCGCGCTGCGCGCGCGCCGACCGGTCGAGGCCCTGCGCCAGGCCGAGTGGGTGCGCGAGCTGGTCAAGCGCGAGCCGGTCGGGGGGCCGCCGCAGCACGCGGTCGAGTGGCTGCTGGCGTCGGTGCACTACCAGATGAAGTGGTTCAAGAGCGCCAACGCGCTGTCGCAGCGCGCGATGGAGTCGCTGCGCACGGTGGCGCAGAACTCGTTCGGGTCGGATGATCGCGACCGGTGGCTGCGCGCCGGCAGCAACTCGCTCATCGGGCTCCTGCGCTGAAGGCTCTGGCCTGAGACGCGCCCTGCGGAGCACGAGCGGCACGCGCACGGAGCTTGAATCGCGTGCGTCGATGTGCGACGAGCCGCGGTCTTGACCGCGCGTGCGGGTGCTTAGCGTGGGCGACGCTCACGAGGCCGCGCGCGCCTCGCTCCGGGGTCTCTCGATGGTATCGCCGAGTCGCAATGACAGCCCCTCTCTGCAATCCGGTGAGTCCGGGGCGTCCGGGTTCTCGGGTGGGCGGATGCGCGTCACGCGCCCCAAGCCCAAGACCGGCAGGGCGATGATGGCCTTTGCCGATGCCGACGGGAACATCATGGAACACCCCGAGCTCGAGATGCTCGGGTGGGACGGCGAGTGCTGGCGCCCGCTCGAGACCGCCGAGCTGGTGCCGCTGCCCGAGGGCAGCGACCTCTTCACGTTGCCACAGCGCCTGGCCGCGGGCTTCGATCGGACCTCGGACGAGGTGG
>JAEUKJ010000278.1 GCA_016792665.1 Deltaproteobacteria bacterium
CGTTCCGGTTCGCGTCCGTGTTGCGGGCCACGATGAAGCCGGTGGTCGTCTGGGCCTCGATGTTGTCGGGGATACCATCGCCGTCGGCGTCGAGGTCGAGGTGGTTCGGGATGCCGTCGGTGTCGCGGTCGATCGACGCGGGCAGCGCGTCGCAGACCTTGTCGTTGTTCGCGTCCGCGCAGTTCTGGACAGTCGAGTCGCGCCAGTCGAGGACGCCGTTGTTGTTGTTGTCCTTGGACCAGTCGACATTGGTCGCCGTGCCGAGCTCGACGTTGTCGCGGATGCCGTCGTCGTCGTCGTCGAGGTCATCGCGATCGACGATGCCGTCGCCGTCGGTGTCGGGCAGGCAGAGGTTCGAGGTCACGATGGCGATCGACGTGTCCCAGCGATAGTTCGACTGGGACGTGTGGCGCTCGGCCTGGAAGACGCGCAGCTCGTAGATGCGCCCGACCACGAGGCCGTGGCTGTTCTTGATGTCGTCGAGGTTGACCGACTTGCTCTGCGCGACGTGGACACCGCCGATGTCGACCGCGAGGCGCCCGTTGATGAACACCCACACGTCGTCGTCACCGGTGAAGGTGAAGACCTCACCACCGCGGTAACGGAAGAGCAGCTTGATCGAGCTCGTGAAGTGGAAGTTGTGGTTGCGACCCTGGTTGCCGAGGGCGATTCCATCGAGGGGCCAGAAGGCGCTGTTCGAGTAGGTGTAGGTCGTGCCGGTCAGCGTGGCGTCCAGCGTCAAGTTCGTGACTTTGCTGGAGACCGTGCTGTCGTGGTACCACTGGTAGAACGCCTGGGCGCCCGTCGTCGTGGTGGTGCTCGGGTCCTTCGCGTAGCGCGGGGTGTCGTCATTGAGGAGCCACGGCGCGACGATGCCGGTTTCGGCGCCGAGCGTGCTCTCCATGTCGGGGTGGGTGTCGTTGAAGTCGCGGTAGGTCACCGGGACCTTCAGGATGTTCGGCGGCTCGGTCACGCCGAGCTCGAGGCAGATGTAGCGCGGCTCGACCTGGCAGGTCGACGAGCACCCATCGCCGTTGGCGGTGTTGCCGTCATCGCAGCCCTCGGTCGCGAAGCGGATGCCGTCACCGCACGGCACCGCGCAGTTCCGGCCGCCCGGGCAGGCCCAGCCGACCTCGACCCGGCAGAACTGGTTGCACCCGTCGTTGGCCGTCGTGTTGCCGTCGTCGCACTGCTCGTCGGGGCCGAGCTTGTTGTCGCCGCAGATCGCCTGCAGGTAGTCGGGCAGACCGTTGTTGTCGGCGTCGGTGCGTTCGTTGCGCGTCAGGATGCCGTCGTTGTCGTCGTCGTTGTCCAGGTAGTCGGGTGTCCCATCCCCGTCGCTGTCCTGGACCGGCGCCTCGAGCCCTCCCGATTCGGCGCCGTCGAAGGCGCGATTCAGGCCGTTCCCATTGGTGTCCCGGTTGTTGCCCGTGATGGGCGTCCGGTCGGCCACGCCCGAGCGATTGAGGTCGTGACCTTCGATCGCGTCGTTGATCCCGTCGCCGTCCGAGTCCAGGTCGAGGCGGTTCTGGATACCGTCGCCGTCCGCGTCCCCGGTCCCCTCGATCGCGTCGCGGATGCCATCGCCGTCGTCGTCGACGTCGGTGTTGTTGCAGACTCCATCCCCGTCCGAGTCGGGGTTGTTGTTCGTACACTGCGCGAGGGCGACGTCGGCCCCCCAGATCAGCACGCCGAGGGCGGCCACCAGCTGGAGGAACGAACGAAGGGCACGCGTCAAACTGTGGACAGAGATCATAGAGTGACCTTGGCCATGAGCGGCACTTCGCCCGGAGAGCCGGTGCCGGTGCGCTCGCGTTGTCGAAGATTTTTGGAGGCTGGCTGACGGGCCGAAGAACTCGGCTCGCAGGAGGTTGCCGGGCCTTAGCGCTTTCGTAAAGGTTCGGTCAATATGTCAGGGCCGAAATCTAAGGAAACCGTTGGCGCTTCGAGGTCCTCCGACTATATCGAGCGGATGAGCGAACCCGCCGCGACAACCCCGGTCATCGCCTTCACTCCCAATGATCTCGTCGGCCTGCGCAAGGTCAGCGCCGTCGTCGCACACCCGCAGGGCGATCGCTCGGTCGCCGTGATCGAGCGCCTCGACCCGGAGCGGGCGAAGTACCTGGCCGACCTGTGGCTCGTCCCTCACGACGGCTCCCCGGCCACCCGCTTGACGCGCGGCGAGTGGCGCGATCGCTCCCCGGCCTTCCTGGCGGACGGCAGCCTCGCCTTCGCCTCGGATCGCCCGCACCCCGACGCCAAGGGCGACGACCCACGGACCCAGGTCTGGATCCTCCCGCCCTCGGGCGAGGCCTACCCCCTCACCGACGAGCCGCTCGGGGTCGCCGACTTCAAGGTCGCCGGTACGACCCTGGCCCTCCTGACCGAGGTCCTCCCCGACCTCCCGTACGATCAGCAACGCAAGCGACACATCGAGAAGAAGAAGCAGGGCCCCTCGATCCTGCGCTACGCCGCCCAGCCCGTTCGCTACTGGGACCACTGGCTCGGCCCGGGCGCACCCCACCTCATCGCCTACGATCTCGCCCTCGATCTCTCCGAAGGCCGCCACCTCGCCTCGGCCCGCCGCGACCTCACCCCGGACGCGGGCGACGCCCTCGTCGAGACCTCCTGGGACCTCTCGGGCACGGGCCGCCTCGTCGCCATCGGCTGGGCTTCCATCAACCCCAGCGACAGGATTCACGACCGTTCCATCGCGCTCATCGATACCGCCAGCGG
>JAEUKJ010000326.1 GCA_016792665.1 Deltaproteobacteria bacterium
GCCGCGACGCTCCTCGCCCTCGCTGCGATCACCGTGTCGACGCAGCCCGCGCGCGCTGACGTCGGCTCGCCGGACCGCGCCCTGAGTCCCGGCATCGCGCCCCCCGAGCTCCTCTCGGCCGCATCCATGGCCACCCCCGACGGCCGCGCCCGCGCCCTGGTCCTGGACCTCGCCCCGGGCCTCGGCAAGCCCGTCCTCGTCGTCGAGCACCTCGGCACCCTACCCGACGGCCGCCTGGCCCTCGTCAGCCAGCGCCCGCTCGAGCGCCTGAAGATCGGACCGCACGACGCCCCGGCCTCGGATCTCGACGCCCTGACCGACCTCCACGCGACCTCCGACCACTTCACCTTCAAGGCCCGCGCGCCGCAGGGGCACTGGCGCTGCACGCTTGCCCTGGCCGCCACGAACCTCTCTTTGTCAGGCCCCCTGACCGCCACCTGCGAGGGCCGCTTCCGCCCCCTCGCCGCGCCGAAAGCGGCTTCGTCGGCACTCACCACGGCCTGCGAGCGCGCCTCCACCGACGCCAGCGCCTGCCGCCGCGAGGCCCAGCTCCTCTCCATCGCGCCGCCCCAGCTCGCACCCATCGTCGCCGCCTGTGACCGCGCGACCTCCACCCCCGCGACCCTCATCGCCTGCCTCCAGGCCCTGCGCAGTCCAGACGCCGCGGGCCGCGACCCCGGCATCCTCGTCGACCTCATCGAGGCCTGCCGCGGCGCGACCTCGTCCGAGTCCCTGACCCTCGCCTGCCTTCGGCGCAGCCTCTCGTGGTGAGCCCCGCGCCACGCCAAGCCGCCCACTGCCGAAGATTGCACCGCCCATCGAACCGTGATTCAACGCGCCGCGCCACGTCCCAACGCCCTCCGAGGCCCCGCATGCACGCCTACGTTCTGCCCTTCACCCTCGCCCTGACCGGCCTCCTCGCGACCTCTCCGGCGCTGGCCGCTGATCCGAACGGGCCGATCGGGCCCACCGCCACCGGCCGGGTCCTGGCTGGCCTCTCCACCGACCCGAACCAGGCCGGTGCTGACAAGGCCGGGGTCCTCGGCGGCTACACCAAGAAGACCGCGCAGCTCTGGGACACCTTCGAGAAGCAGATCGGCCAGCCCATGCGCGACTGGGCCAAGACCGAGCTCCGCCGCACCCCGGGCGAGACGATCTTCTATCCCTTCGCCGGCCCCGACTTCCCGACCGCCCAGCTCCTCTACCCCGAGGCCGGCCGCTACGTGCTCGTCGCCCTGCAAAAGGGCGGGCGCGTCCCCGACCTCCAGGCCCTGCCCAAGGACAAGGCCAACACCTACCTCAAGACCTTCCGCGCCGGCTGGGAGAGCTTCACGCTCCGCGGCTTCTACGACACCGACGACCTCAAGCGCGACACCGGCAAGGCCAGCATCCTCGAGGGGATCACCCCCGCCTTCATGGCCTTCGCGGTCCGCCTCGGCTACACCATCACAGACATCCAGCCCATCCGCATCTCGGCCTCGGGCGACGACGTCGAGGTCCACCCGGGCGACAAGGGCGCCCAGGAGACCTGGGACAGCGTGCGCCTCTCCCTGCGCTCGGCCGCGGGCAAGGCCGTCCTCCTCGACTACGTCTTCCTCGACCTCTCCGACACCAACCTCAAGAAGCACGACAACGAGCGTCGCTGGATCGAGCGCATGGCGACCAACCGCGTGGTCACCAAGGCCGCCTCGCACCTCATGCAGAAGCCGTTCTTCTCGGTCGTGAAATCGGCCATCCTGAAGTCCGCGCCGACGGTCTTCCAGGACGAGACCGGCATCGACTACGGCGAGCTCTCGGCCGCCTTCGAGGTCACCCTCTATGGCAAGTTCACCAAGGCCAACAAGCTCTTCATCGAAGGGATCCAGCGCTCGCTGGCCAAGGCCTACAAAGAGCGCAAGGACATCAAGCCCCTCCCCTTCAAAGTCGGATACAAGAAGGAGTCGGGCTCCTGCCTTCAGATCGCGGTCCGCAAGACCCCGTGAGCAGGCCGGCCGCTCTCGTTCCATCGAGGCCTGAACGCCTCCGACCTCGCATCCTTGGATGATCCTTGTAGCGCGCCCTCGGCTTGCCTATACAGGCCGCGTGACGCGCCTCCCCCGCCATTGTTGGGCAGTCCTTGCGACCCTCGCGGTCGCGGCCTGTGACACCGCGGGCACGACCGAGGCCGGGCTCGCGCTGATCATCGACGGGGCCGCGACACCTCCTCCCTACGCGATCGCCTTCCCCGAGGCGGTCGCGGGCGAGGACGAGCGCGAGGTCGCGCTGACCCTGACGAGCCTCGGCCCCGGCGCCCTCGAGCTCACCGGAAACCCGGCCATCGCCATCGAGGGCGATGACCGCCTGGCCTTCAGCGTCAGCGAGCCCGATCGCCGCCGCCTCGCCAAGGGCGAATCGACCTCCGTCACGGTCCGCTTCGCCCCGCACGCCGTCGGCGCCTCGACCGGCCGCCTCGTCATCGCGACCAACGCCGCCGACCCCGTGGTCGTGGCCCTCTCGGGCAACGCGATCGACGAAGATGTCCCGGTCCTGGTCCTGACCCTCGATGGCGCACCGCTCGGCGCGAGCTTCGACTTCGGCAGCAAGGCCCTCGCGGAGACCGCCACCACCCACCTGCGGCTCGCCAACGCCGGCACCGGCACCCTCGTGCTTGGCCAGAACACCAACGATATCGCTAATCTGGAAGGTGCGGACGCTGCCTCCTTCGCGCTGACCACCCCGTCCCGCGCCTCGCTCGGCGAAGGCGAGCACCTCGACCTCGAGCTCACCTTCACCCCCGAGCGCTGCGGCCTCCATCAAGCGAGCCTCCGCCTCACCGTCGCGGGCCTGGCCCCGATCGTCGTCGCCCTATCCGGCCGCGGCGGCGACAACCCGCAGGGCCACGCCGGCCTCACCGACGCGAGCCTCCTCGACGCGCCCGACGTGGCGATCGCGCTGTCCGGCCCCTTCCCCTCCGCCGCGACCAAGCATCGCCTGGCCATCGGCAACCTCACCGTCGGCAGCTACGCCGGCCGCGTCGGGACCTACGTCTGGGACGGCTGCACGCTCAGCCGAGAGCGCGCCATCACGCCCGCGACAGCCGGCCTCGCGGCCCAGCTCTTCGGCGCCCAGGTCGACCTCGCCGACGACGGACAGACGCTGCTCGTCAGCGCGCGCGACCAACGCAAGGACGCGTGGCTCTTCGGCTTTTCCACCGACGACGAACCGCGTTTCCTCGGCACCCTGGCCACCCTGGTCGAGGCCGGCGGGCACGGACGCGGCGCCGCGCTGGCGGGCGATGGCTCGGCGGCCTTCGTCGGCCAGGCGCTCGCGACCTCGGGCTTCAACGCCCACGGCGCCGTGCTCGTCTACGAGCGGCCCGCCGCGGGCTGGTCGGCCCAACCCGAAGCATGGATGCGCCTCTTACCGTCCATCCCCACCAAGACCGAGCTCGTCGGTGCCACCGTCGACGCGTCGCGGAGCGGCGACGTGGTGGTCTCGGGCGCGCTCCAGACCGCGGCCGGAGCCCCCGAGAAGGGCCCTGCCGAGGTCCTGGTCTGGGAGGCCGTGCGCACCGAAGGCGTCCGACGCTGGGGCCGCGAGATCCAGCTCGGCGAGCCGGACCGCCGCACCGAGACCCTCCGCCTCGTGAGCGGCGTCGTCCCCCTCGACGGGCTCGCGCGCGTCGCGGTGTCGGCCGACGGACACACCATCGCCCTGTCCACGGCCGAGGCCAACACGGTCTCGATTCGCCTCTTCGTCCGCTCGGGCCCGGGCGAGCTCTGGGGCATCGCCACCGCCAACGAGGCCGAGCGGGGACCGAACGCGACACTGCGCATCACCGCCAGCACCGCGGCCAAGATGAGCCTCGGCCCGAGCGGCGAGGTCGTCTTCCTGGCCGACCTCGGCGGCGTCCGCGAGTACCTTCGACCGACCGGCGGCTGGCGTGATGACGTCCCGCGCACGACCCTCTGGAACGTGCCCGTCTTCAGCCTCCTCGGCCTCGCCCCCGACGCATCCACCCTGGTCGGTACCGACAAGGCCGGCGCCGCCTGGTTCTTCCTCCGATGAGCCCGCCCACCCCCACGCCGTCTTCGCCCGCGCTCGTCACCGCTCGGCCGGACTCGCCCGGCCTCGTCACCGCTCGGCCGGACTCGCCCGCGCTCGTCACCGCTCGGCCGGACTCGCCCGGCCTGGTCACCGCCTGGCGCTCGTCCACCCACGGCGACCTGGCCGAGATGACGCACCGCGTGCATGTCGTCATCGCGCGCACCGACGGCAGCATTGTCGCGCAGGCCGGCGACCCCGCGCTCGAGACGCCGTTGCGCTCGTGCCTCAAGCCCTTCCAGGCCCAGGTACTGCGCCTC
>JAEUKJ010000356.1 GCA_016792665.1 Deltaproteobacteria bacterium
CTCGTTCAAGGTCATGAGGCCGAGGAGCACATAGCCGGCGTGCGCCACCGTCGACCAGGCAAGCAGACGCTTGAGATCTGTCTGCACCATGGCCGCGAGGTTGCCGACGGTCATCGAGACCACGGCCAGGACGACCAGCAGCGTCTTGAGCGCCGGCGCCTCGTGGCCGAGCGTCAGGACGCGGCACAGGACCGCGATGGCCGCGACCTTCGATGCCGTACCGATGAAGGTCGCCGATTGGTGCGGGGCGGCCTGGTAGGTGTCCGGGGCCCACGCGTGGAAGGGCAGGACCGCGAGCTTGAAGAGGAGCCCGGCCAGGGACACCACCACGCCGAGGATCAACATCGGAGACGAGGGCGCCGCCGCGATGGCGCTCAGCTGTGTCGACCCGGTCGCACCAAAGAGAAACGAGATTCCATACAGCGTGAGTGCCGACGCGACCGCGCCGAAGAGGAGATATTTCGCGCCGCCCTCACTGCCGCGATTCTCGTCGCGATGCAGCGACGCCAGCACATAGAGGGCGTAGGCCGAGAGCTCGAGCGTGACATAGAGCGTCAGAAGCTCGGTGGCACTCACGAGCAGCATCATGCCGAGAGCGCCGAAGGCCAGGAAGATGGCCAGGTCGGGGCGGGCCGAGCGCCGGACGCTGGGCAGCTCGGCACTGGTGAGCAGGGTCAGGAAGAGGCCCAGGCCGAGGCCGAGCTTCACGAGCTGCGAGAAGAGATCGACACGGTAGATGCCGGGGAAGAAGGGCTCGCCCGTCTTGTGGAGGGTCAGCGCGGCCATGACGACGGCGCCGAGCGACAAGAGCGTCGTCAGGAGCCAGGCCCCGCGGCGGACGGACGCGAAGGTCGAGCCGATGAACGCGGTCAGGGCCGCCGCGAGGACGAAGAGCTCGGGGAGGAGGAGGACGAGGTCGTCCGCGCCGTGTGCCTCGGTGAGGCCGGTCGCTCCGATGACGAGGTTCGCGTCGATCATGTCGATGATGCCGTGCATGCCGTTCATGTCAGGGGCTCCCGAGCGAAGCGTGGACCACGTCGAGGAACCAATTCGGGAAGAACCCGAAGAGGACGAGCACCAGAATGAGGGTGGCTCGCGGGACGATCGCCCAGGGCGAGGCGTCCTTCAGGCCGTCCCACCTGGGGTTCGAGGGACCCAGGAGGGCGGTGCCGATGACGCGCAGTGCGTAGAGCGCGGTGATGACCAGCGCGGCGATGGCGAAGATGCCGAGGATCGGCCAGCGACCGAACGCCGCGACGAAGACGAGCAGCTCGGCCCAGAAGCTGGCGAAGCCCGGGACGCCCATGCCGCAGAGGCTGGCGACCAGGAAGAAGGCCGCGGCGATCGGGACCTGCTTCGACAGCCCACCGAAGTTGCGGATGTCGCGGTCGTGGGTCTGTTCGTAGATGAAGCCCACCGCCGAGAAGAAGAGCGCGGTCATGACGCCGTGCGCGAACATCTGGAAGACGGCGCCGCTCATGCCGTCGCGCCCGAGTGTGTTCAATCCGAGCAGCACGATGCCCATGTGCGACACCGACGAAAAGCCGATGACGTACTTGAAGTCGGTCTGCTTGAGCGCGACGAACGCCCCGTACACGATGCCGATGGTCGCCAGCACCGCAAAGGTCGGGGCCCAGAAGCTCGCCCCAGCGGGCAGGACGCCGATGGCGACGCGCAAGATACCGAATGCGCCGAGCTTCATGAGCACCCCGGCGTGCAACATCGAGACGGCGGTCGGCGCGGCGACGTGTCCGGTGGGCGACCATCCGTGGAAGGGCCACATGCCGGCGAGAATGCCAAATCCGACATAGATGAACGGGTAGACGAAGACCTGGAACCCGGGCTTGTCCGCCAGTGCGGCGGCGAGGGTGTCGAGGTCCCAGCTCGTCCCGCCGGCCTTCACGAACAGCGCGATGAGCCCGGGGAACAAGAGGGCGCTGCCCACCATGAGGTAGAGGGTCAGCTTCATGGCGCTGTATTCTTTGCGCGTGCTGCCCCAGATCGCGATGAGCGGGTACATCGGCAGGACGGCGACCTCGTAGAGGAAGAAGAACACGAACAGGTCGCGCGAGATGAAGACCCCGAAGACCCCGCACACGAGCAACGCCATCAGCGCGAAGTACTCTTTGACGCGCAGGGTCAGCGTCCACATCGACAAGACGCCGGTGAGGAACACGATGGCGTTGAGCAGGACCAGCACCACGCCGATGCCGTCGACGCCCACCGAGTAGTGGATGCCGAGGCCCTCGACCCAGGGCACGTCGAAGGTCATCTGCCATCCGCCGACGGCCGTGTCATATCGGGCCCACACGACCAGCGCGACGACCAGGGTCACGAGCGCCACGACGGCGTTCAGGACCTTGATGGCGCGCGCGTGCTGCGCCGGAATGACGAGGGTGCCGAGCATCGCCACGAGCGGTGCCATCAGCAGTACGGTCAGGATTGCGTTGTCGCCCATGACGAGACCGTCCTTCAGCCGAGCGCCAGGAAGAGGGAGAAGGCCGCGACGACCACGACCGCCGTGCCGATGAAGATCGGGAGGCGCCCGGTGTGCGTCCGCGCCGCGCCGCGCCCCGTCGCCATCACCCCCGCGGCCACGCCGTCGCCGGCTCCATCGAAGCCGCGCGTCTCGGTGAAGTGCAGGGCGCGCGCGACGGTGTCGGTCAGCGCGACCACCGTCTTCTGATAGAGACTATCGATATACCAGCCGTTCTCGAAGAGGCGCTGAGCCGACGGCAGCCACGCGAGAATGCCACGCTGCGGGGCGCGCTTGGCGCCGAAGTCGAGCCATGCGAGCCCGATCCCCGCGAACACGATGCCGATGGGGAGGATCATCTCCACGAGGCTCGCATGGTGGACCTGGTCGCCCTTGCCGATGAGGTCGCCCAGCGCGTCGCCGATCCAGGGCAGGCCCGCGACCGCGGCCAGCGCGGCCAGGACGAGGATCGGCCCGGCCATGGACCGTGGCTCGCCGTGATCCGCGCCGTGGTGCGGATGCATGGGCTCGACGATGACCGCGCCCGAGTCGGCGCGCGGCAGCACCACCAGGAAGATCATCCGGAAGGTGTAATACGCGGTGAGAAATGCCGCGATATAGGCCGCGATCAAGAAGACGCGATAGCCGGGCTCGTGCAGCGCGGACAGGATGGCCTCTTTCGACCAGAAGCCGGACAAGATCGGCACACCCGCCAACGCGAGCCCTCCGGTCACGAGGCCGATGGTCGCGACGATGCGCTTTCGTCCGCCGCCGCGGCCGATGGCGACCACGTCGTTGGTGCCGAAGTGGTGGATGAAGGCGCCGGCCGAGAGGAACAGGAGCGCCTTGAAGATGGCGTGCGTCGTGAGGTGGAAGAGGCCGGCGAAGAGGCTACCGGCGGCGAGGCCGACGATCATGAAGCCGAGCTGGCTGATGCTGGAATAGGCCAATATCTTCTTGAGGTCCGACTGCACGACCGCCATCGTCGAGGCGATGAGGGCGGTGATGGTGCCGATGACCAGCGCCGCGCCCATGACCGTCGGCGCGTCGAGGAAGACCTCGTGGAAGCGCGCGAAGAGGAAGACGCCGGCTGCGACCATGGTCGCCGAGTGCAGGAGCGCGCTGACGGGGGTCGGGCCCTCCATCGCGTCGGGCAGCCACGTGTGCAGCGGGAACTGCGCGCTCTTGCCCATGACGCCGAGGAACAGCAAGCCCGCGATGAGCTCGACGGCGCCGGGCGAGAGGCCGGCGGGCAGGCCGGGCGCGGCGAAGCGATCGGTCAGTGTCACGATGTCGAGCGTGCCCGTCGCCGCAAACAGCATGATGAGGCCGATGAACATCCCGACGTCGCCGATGCGCGTCATGATGAAGGCCTTTTTCGCGGCCGCGACGGCCGAGGGCTTGTGGTACCAGAAGCCGATCAAGAGGAACGAGGCGAGCCCGACGAGCTCCCAGAAGATGAACCCCTGCAAGAGGTTCGGGGCGTACGCGAAGGACAGCATCGCCCACTCGAAGAGTGCCAGGCTGGCGAAGAAGCGGCCCTTGGCCGGGTCGTCCTTCATGTAGCCCAGCGAGTAGACCAGCACCGCGAAGGTGATGACGCCGACGATGGCGCCCATGAGCAGCGTGCGGCCGTCCAGCAGGGCGCCAAAGGCGATGTCGATACCGCCGATCGAGAACCAGCGCGCGGTGATGAGCTCAGGGGCGGTGCCGTGGTCCAAGAGCAGCCAGAGGGTCGAGACCAGTGTGACCAGACCCGCACCGATGACGAGCGCGGCCGCGACGAGGTGGCGCTTGCGAAAGACGATGAGCGCCAGCGCGAAGGTCAGGAGGGGGGCGAGCAGTGCGCCGAGGACGAGGTGGGTGTGGGTCATGGTCAGCCCTTGAGCTCGTCGAGCTGGTCGGCGTCGATCTGCTTTCGCTGCCGATAGACGGCGAGGATGATCGAGAGCGCGATGGCCACCTCGGCAGCGGCGAGTCCGATGATGAAGAGGACGACGACCTGCCCGACCGCGGGGTCGAGTGCCACGAAGCGATTGAACGCCATGAAGTTCAGGCTCACGGCGTTCAGCATGAGCTCGACGCCGATGAGGATGGCGATGAGGTTCCGGCGCGCGATGACCGCATAGAGTCCGGCCGAGAAGAGGACCAGCGAGAGCAGGACGAAGGCTTCGAGCTTCATGACTCGGTGTGCTCCTCTTCGCGGCGCGAGATGACGATGGCCCCGATGATGGCGACGAGCAGCACGACCGACAGCACCTCGAAGACGAGGTTGTAGTGGTCGAGCAGCGCCGTGCCGAGGTGCGCCACCGACCAGAGCTCGGCGGGCAAGGTCGGCGCGCTGGTGCTCGGCAGGTCGGCGCCGACCACGATGGCCCCGACGCCGAGCAGGAACGTCAGCGCGACCAGCGCCGCGGCTCCTTTGCGCAGGCTCGTCTCGGCGGCGTGCTTCGGGACGACGGTCGACAACATGACGGCGAAGACCATCGCGACCGAGATGCCGCCGACGTAGATCAAGACCTCCATCGCGGCGACGAAGGGACTGCCCAGCACCATGAACAGGCCGGCCAGCGCCAGCAGCGTGATGGCCAACCCGAAGATGGCGTGCAGGACGTTCTTCAGGCTCACGGCGAGCAGCGCGCCGCAGATCGCAATCGCCATCAGGAGCCCGGTCACCGTGCTCATGGCGCGTCTCCTTCCTTGGGCGGCTTCTCTTTCTTCGGCGCCTTTTGCGCCTTGGCCTCGGCCTCGGCTTGCTCGCGCTGGCGCTGCTCGGCGATGAACGCTGGCTCGCGGGCGCGGAACTCGGCCAGGAGGTCGTGCTTCCAGTTCCGGTTGTAGCCGGCCTCGTCATAGAGGCGCGAGTACTCGAGGGTGGTCGTCGGGCACACGTCGAGGCAGAGCCCGCACAGGCTGCAGAGCGCGAAGTCCATCTCGAAGTGGGAGGCGCGCTTCTTCTTGATGCCCTCGACCTTGCCACCGTCGACTGCGATGCACGCCGACGGGCAGATGCGCTCGCAGGCCTTGCAGCCGACGCAGTCGTGAGAGTCGGTCTCGGGGAAGCGAATCAGGCGGATGGCGCTGCGGTAGGCCTTGGGCAGGGTGGGCTTTTCGTGCGGATATTGCTGGGTCACGTTCTTGCGCAGAAAAATCGTGCGCCCGAAGTGCCGCGAGGTGACGGCGAGCCCGTGGAAGAGCGAGCCGAAGCCGGTGAAGAAGCGGCCGAGCCGGCCGGTGCGTGTCGGCGTCTCCATCTCACACCAACCTGGCGACGAACGCCGTGATGAGCAGGTTCAGGATCGCGAGCGGTGTCAGCACCACCCAGCAGAAGCTCATGAGCTGGTCGAAGCGCAGCCGCGGGAAGGTCCAGCGCACCCACATGGTGAGGCCGACCAGGGCATACACCTTGAGGAAGAACCACACCGGTCCCGGAAGCAGCGGGCCACTCCAGCCGCCGAGGAACAGCACGGTGGCGACCATGCTCACGATGAACACATTGGAGTATTCGGCGAAGAAGAAGAGGGCAAAGCGCATGCCCGAATATTCGGTGTGGAAGCCGGCGACGAGCTCGGACTCGGCCTCGGGGATGTCGAAGGGGGCGCGGTTGGTCTCGGCCAGGGCGGCGATGAAGTAGATGACCGCGGCCACCGGCTGCAGCACGATGAACCAGTAGCCGCGCTCACTCTGCAGCGCGGTGATCTTGGCGAGGTTCATGGTGCCCGACATCAGGACCACCGAGAGTGACGCGAGGATGAGCGGGATTTCGTAGCTGATGTTCTGGGCGACCGAGCGCATCGCGCCGAGCAGCGCGTATTTGTTGTTCGAGCCCCAGCCGGCCATGAAGATGCCGACGAAGGCCAGGCCGCCGAACGCGAAGACCAGGACGAGCCCGATGTCGAGGTCTTGCAGGACGAGCCCGGCGCTGAACGGGAACAGCGAGGCCGCGGCCACGACCGGCACGAAGACCACGAGTGGGGCCAGGTGATAGAGGGGCTTGTCGACGTGGCGCGGGGTGATGAGCTGCTTCGAGAGCAGCTTCAGCATGTCGGCGAGGGTCTGGAAGAGGCCGAAGGGGCCGACCTCGGTGGGGCCCATGCGGCGCTGGATCCAGGCCGAGACCTTGCGCTCGAGCCACACCAGGAAGAGCACGTTGACGGTCAGCATCCCCAGCACCGCGGCGACACCGAGGACGACACCGAGCCATGGGCTGTCGAGCTTGTCGACGAGGGTCTCGGGAGGGCTCATCGATCGATCTCCGGCAAGACGATGTCGAGGCTGCCGACGATGGCGATGGTGTCCGCGACCATCGTGCCGGCCAGCACCTTGGGCATCGACGAGAGGTTCGAGAACGACGGGGTGCGCAGCTTGAGCTTGAACGGGACCTCGCTGCCGTCGCTGACGAGGTACATGCCGAAGGCCCCGCGCGCGGCCTCGACCGCGAAGTACGAGGCGCCCTCGGCGGGCTTGAACTTCTTCTTCGGCTTGTCGGGCATGATCGGTCCGGCCGGCAGGTCGCGCACGGCCTGGGTCACGATCTTCAGGCTCTCTTCGATCTCGCGGATGCGCACGTCGTAGCGGGCCAGGCAGTCGCCCGCGGACTCGGTCGGGACGGCGAAGTCGAAGCGGTCGTAGATGCCGTAGGGCTCGGACTTGCGCACGTCATAGGCCACGCCTGCGGCGCGGAGACACGGTCCGGTGACGCCGTAGGCCCGGCAGGTCTGCCGGTCCATGATGCCGACCCCGCGCGACCGCTCGATGAATATGACATTCTTTCGGACCAGCGTGTCATATTCGGGGAGGCGCGACTTCATGCGCTCGAGGAAGGTGCGCGTCCCCGTGAGGAACGCGTCGTCGACATCCATCGTGACGCCGCCGAAGCGCCCGTAGGAGTAGGTCAGGCGCGAGCCGGTGATGGCGTCGAGGAGGTCGAGGATCTGCTCGCGGTCGTCCCAACAATAGAGGAACGGGGTCACGCCGCCGATGTCGAGGACGTAGGTCCCGATCCAGAGCAGGTGGCTCGCGATGCGGTTCAGCTCGCACGCGATGACGCGGATGTATTGCGCGCGCTCGGGGACCTCGATCTCGAGGAGCTTCTCGACCGCCTGGCAATATCCGATGTTGTAGATCATGCCGCTGAGGTAGTCGATGCGCGAGCTGTTCGGCAGGAACATCAAGTAGTTCCTGTTCTCGGCCATCTTCTCGTGGGCGCGGTGCGCGTAGCCGATCACCGGCTCGGCCACGACGATCTCTTCGCCGATCATGTGCAGCTTCAGGCGCAGGACGCCGTGCATGCTCGGGTGCTGCGGACCCATGTTGAGGACGTAGGCCTCGGGGTGGGTGGGGTCGGCCTCGGGATCGGACGAGGCGCCACGCGGTTCGTCGCTCATCACGTGCCCTCCTCGGAGCCGCGATCCATCTGACCGAAGTCCTTCAAGAGCGCGTGGAAGTCGCTGTCGTCGGGGAGCAGGATGCGCCGCAGATCGGGGTGCCCCGCGAAGCGGACGCCGTACATGTCGAAGACCTCGCGCTCGTACCAGTCGGCGGCCGGGGCGACGGCGGTGATCGACGGGGCGACCTGACCGGGGTCGAGCTCGCAGGTGACGAGGTGGCGGTCTGCAGGCCCGTCGAAGCGATTCCAGGTCTGGACCAGCCGCATCTTCGGGAGGGCGGGCGTGATGAGGCGGCGGTCTTCGCAGGTCAACATCTCGAGGAAATAGCCGGCGCTGGTGAAGACGCGGGCGAGCTCGGGCAGCGACGGCGCGAGGGCGACGTGGTGGTGGTGAAAGCCCGTGCGCTTGGGGTCCGTGGTGGTGCTGGAGGCGGCGAGCGGGGTCAGATCGGCGAGGTCGACAGGGGCCGCGGGGGCCGCGTCGGTCGAGGTGAGGGGAGGCGTGCTCATCCCTTGAACCTCCGGCCGGCTTTGATCTTTTCCTGGAGCTTCAAGAGCCCGGCGATGAGGGCCTCGGGGCGCGGCGGGCACCCCGGGATGTAGACGTCGACGGGCACGAGGAGGTCGGCGCCTTCGACGATGGCATATTGGTTCTGGTACTTGAACGGGCCGCCATCGATGGTGCAGCCGCCCATGGCGATGGCCCACTTCGGCGAGGGCATCTGGTCCCAGAGCTGGCGGATGACCGGCGCCATCTTCTTCGAGATGGTGCCCGCGAAGATCATAACGTCGGCCTGGCGCGCGCTGGGGCGGAAGACGCCGGCCCCGAAGCGGTCGAGGTCGTGGCGCGAGGCGCCGGCGGCCATCATCTCGATGGCGCAGCAGGCGAGCCCGAAGGTCAGCGGCCAGAGCGAGTTGGCGCGTGCGCGGTTCAGGAGATCATCCAGGAGCCCGAAGCGGACATAGGGCGCGACCTCGACCGGGATCTCGTCGGACACGGCGTCGGCGCGCTGGAGGATCGGCGCGGCGCGCGGCCCGAGCGTCACGCGTTCGGGCCCGACGAGCTCTGGGGAGCGCGGTGGCTCTTCCATACGAACACCCCCTTTCGCCACGCGTAGAGAATCGCGAGCGACAGGATCACGAGGAAGGCAGCAATCTCGGCCAGACCTCGCCAGCCCGAGGGCTCATAGGCGACGGCGACCGGGAAGAGGTAGAGGATGTCCACCTCGAAGGCGACGAAGATCAACGCGAAGACGTAGTACGTGATCGAGAAGCGCATCCACGCGCTGCCGACCGTGTCGATGCCACATTCGTAGGTATTCTCGGTGGTGCGGCCGATCGACCGCGGGCTCAGCAATTGGGGCAGGACGACGATGACTCCACCCAGCACCAGGCCGAGGACGAGATAGCATGCGAGCTGCGCATAGCCGTTCATGAGCGCGACGATGCGCCTCGCCGAAAGCGAACGGAAGCGCTCGGAATGCTTTGGGCGAAGTCACCCCGCGGGGTGTGCGCGAGAGTGTCAATCACCCCGCGAGTGGCGCGGTGAATGCCAAAATCCGTGGATTTTGCGCGCGAAGGCGAACACCCAAGGGCGTGCCAAGTCGCACGTCACGGGTCGGGCGCGATCACCGGCCTGCTTGGCGCGATCTGGAGGACCGCTCGAAAAGGGTCGGCTGCAAAAGAAGCCGAAGCGATAAGGAGCGAGGCGGGCCTGCTAGGCGCTCGGCGGATGGGCGGCAACCCAGGCGTGATAGTCCCCCGCGTAGCCGATGGCGGCCCAGCGCTCGGCGACCCAGGCGCGGATCTTGGCGACCGCTTCGTCGCCGATCTCGGGCAGCGCCAGGGCCTGGTCGATGACGGGCTCGGCCTCGGCGCGGGCAGCCGCATGCGCCTCACCGATGACGTCGTGCGACATCGTCCCGACGCCGAGGCGCCCCGGGAAGAGGCCCATGACCTTCTTCGCGTTCTTGCGGGACTCGACGATATTTCCCTTGCCGGTCAGCACGTTGCCGAGGCCGTAGACCTCGGTCGCGCTGTCGAGGCGGCCCGAGTCCCAGTCGCGCCAGACGTACAGCTCGCCGCGGGTGGGGATGCCGGGGATCTGCTCGGGGATCGACCCGATGGACGACACGACCAGGGTCGTCGGCACATCGAAGACCTCGTCGGTGGCGACGAGCTTGCCGTCCACTTGCGCGTTGCGCTGGAAACGGACGCCGACCAGGCGATCGCCCTCGACGATGGGAGCCACCGGCGAAGCGAGCGGCACGAAGCGGACGAGGTACTTCTCGAGCACTTTCGTGAGCAGCTTGACGCGCGTCTGCTCGAGCTTGGCCATGCGCGCGGCGTTGCCCTCGTCGGAGGAGACCAGCGGCATGTCCTCGGCGCGGCGGCGATAGAAGAGGGTCGCGCCCTGGATCCCCAGGTCGGCCTGGGTCAGGCCGTGGTCGGCCAGGACCTTCGGCAGCCCCTCGTGCTCCATCGTCTCGGCGTCGACCTCGATGCCGCGAGCGCGCAGCGCGCGTCCGTAGAGATCGAAGTTGATGATCTTGACGCAGTCGATCGACGCGAGCCCGCCACCGATGACGATGGCGCCGTCAGGGATCTCGAAAGTCGGGCCGCGATAATCCGTATCGAGCTGGTGATTGAACCAATAGACGAAGGGGTTCTGATAGGCCACGCCGCGGCCGTTCAGCGCGTCCAGAGCCGCCGGGAGGGGGCGGTCACGCCAGGCGCCGTTGGCCAGGATGACCGCCGAGAAGCCGAGCTCCTCGGTCAGGGTCGTCCATGCGAGCTCGTGGCCGAGGCGCGTCCTGGGCACGAACAGGACATTGTCGTGCGCGAGATTTTCGCCGATTTTGGCATATTCCTTCTGACGCAGCGCCACGTGCCAGCGCGGCAGGCCGTCTTCGATCTTGCCGAAGGGGCGCTCGTTCTGGTCGATGACGACAACGAGGGCGCCGCGCTGGGCGGCGATGGCGGCGGCCTCGGAGCCGGAGACGGCACCACCCACGATGGCGATGGCGTGGTGGTGGCGGGTCGTGTCGCTGGGGGTGGTGGACAAGGGGACCTCCTCGGCGCAGTCAAAGGCGCGGGGCCCGTTGCTAGGCCATTTTCGAGCGGCCGGCTAGGGGTTTTCGACACACCCCCGGGCCTTGCCCTGGCTCGCGCCGAGCTCGCGCCAGAGGGCGATCCAGGGAGCGCGCCAGTCGGCCTGCAAGGCGCTTGGGGAGGGCGAAGAGGGCATCGGGGCGGGACCTTCGAGGCTCGCGAGGACCGCGTTTGCGAGGGCGTCGGCCGTCGCCGGGACGAGGCGTGCACTGGCGGCGACCTCGCGGTGGACCTCGAGGTCGGTGGCGACCGCGGGGCAGCCGGCCGCGAGGGCCTCGAGCAGGCCGAGCCCGAGGGTCTCGATGCGCGAGGCGCTGACGTAGACATGCGCGCTCGCCAGTGCGGCGGCGAGGGCGTCGGGGCCGAGCCAACCGGGCAGGTGCAGGCGCGTGTGGGCCGTCTCGGGAACGGCCGCGCGCAAGGTATCGAGCCATCGTGCCTCGGCTCGCGCGTTCTCGGGCAGGCCGCCGGCCAGGACGAAGCGCAGGTCGGGATGACGCGGGTCGGTGAGGAGGCGGGCGGCGAGTGCCACGAGGAGATCGATCCCCTTGAGAGCATCGAAGCGCGTCGCGGCCAGCACCGTCGGAGCTGCCGCCGGAGCGCGCGGGAGGCACGGCAGGCGCGGCGCGAACGAGGCCAGGCGGACCTTGTCGCGGGCCAGGGTGGGGTGGTCCATGAGCAAGCCCGCGAGTGCCGCGTCGGTGGCGACGGTCACGCGCGTGGCCTCGGCCAGCGCCTGGGCCTCGAGGGTCTCCGAGCGTGTGGGAGTCGCGGGGTCGAGGCCGCGCAGGCGACTCTGGCGGGCCTGCAGGACGTGGACGGTGTAGATCGTCGGTGCGCCGAGGCGGGCCGCCAGGAGTTGCGCCTCGGGCCAGGCGAGGGCGTGGTGGACGTGGAGGACGGTCGGGAGATCGGACGGGAGGTCGACCTCGCGGGCGCTCGAGACGCGCACCGACAGGAGGTCGTCGGCCTGCATCGCGACGAGGGACGCGACCGCGCCGGTGAGGCCACCTGCGAAGCCGCGGCGCTTGCGCGAGGTGGTCTCGGTCGGCGGGGCCAGGTGGATGATGCGAATCGACCGAGGGAGGCTCACGCCGACTCCGGCCCGAGCAGGACGTAGCGCTCGCGCCGACAGAGCGCGGGGAAGACGCCCGGGCCGAGGAAGGCATCCGCGCCGGCATCCCCCGGGCGGCGCAACTGCGTCCGGTGAGCCAGCAGGGCGGCGCGCTTCATGCGAGCCTCGGTCGGCGTCAGGTCGAGCTCCAGGTCGAAGTGCTCGCGGCCCAACGAACGCGAGGCCCAGGCCTCGTCCAGCAGCTCGGGCCGACGCGCGACGAAGGCATCGCGCAAGGGCTTCAGGAGGTCACGCGTGAAGGCCGCGCCGAAGACGACCGCATCGCCACGCGCGGCGACCGCCTCGACGGCGCGCACGACCGTGGTGTGGTCGCGGTGCGGATAGCCACCGTCGCGATCGAAAGTGACAAATGCCTCGGGACACGTGTCGTCGAGAATGTCGCTGACTTGCGATATGGCAGATTCGAGCGTGATATTGCCATCGGGCAGGTCGCAGACACGGACGCGCGCGATCCCCAGCGCCGCCGCCGCCTCGCGCAGCTCGACCGCGCGTGCCGTCGCGAGAGCCGCGCCGCGGAGGCCGGTGCGATGGTCGCGGCCCGCCTCGCCGGCCGACAACGTCACGAGCGTCACGACGCTGCCGTGTGCGACCGCGCGCGCGAGCAGTCCGCCCGCACCCCAGGCCTCGTCATCCGGGTGGGGGAAGACGGCACACAGGCGGGGCGGGAACGAGTCGGGCCTGGCCGGGTCGAACGCG
>JAEUKJ010000376.1 GCA_016792665.1 Deltaproteobacteria bacterium
ACCAGGCGCTCCAGGAACAGGATGACCTTCTCCGGGCCGAGGATCGCTTTCAGCTTCTTCGTCACGTACACGAGGTCGTGCTTCTGCCCTTCGGTGTACTTGTGGCCGGGCATGACGGACAGCGCTTGAGCGAGGTCTTCCTGGTGGATGCGCAGGTCGCCGTCCCGGTCGAAGCGGCGGCACAGGTAGACCTCGGGCTGCATGCCCTCGAACTTCGTCGCGAGCTCACCCAGGGCATCGAGGTTCATGACCCGCGTCTCGGGGACCTCGAACCCGACCTCACGCGCGAGAGTCATCATCGCATGCTCGACGCGAGGCAGATCGGGGTACTGCGTGGACGCGAACTTCAAGATCCAGCGGCCGCCGAGGCCCGAGGCGGGCACGACGACCTTGTGGTCGGCCGCGAGGTCGACCGACAGCTTGGGCTGCATGCCGGCCAGCGACATGCGCACGTCGAGGGGCCCCGCACTGCTCACCTCTACACGCGGGGCGACCGGGCGCCCGTCGACGAGCACGCCGTCATGGTCGTACGCGGTCAGCGTCAGCGCGCCAGGCAGATCCTGGCCGACGAAGGCGAGGCGGCCGACGTGGTCGTCCTCCGCGAGGTTGTGATGGCGCGACAACCAGCGGCTGAGCAACGAGTCGTTCTCGGGTAGCAGGTTCACGAAGTACGGGATGGCCTGCGGGAAGTCGCGCGCCACCCGCAGGTCGAGGTCTTCGAAGGCCTGGCCGAGCACGGGGCGTGGTGTCGTGTCCAGATAGGCCTGGTTCAGCTCCAGCTTCCAGCGGGGCCCGTCGACGAAGAGGCTCCCGATGGGCTTACCGGCCAGGTCGAGTGCAAGCGCGCGGATGGTCATGGCTCGAGCTCCGCGTCGTCGTCGAGCGGTCCACGGTCGGATTCTTCCCAGCGCGCGAGGCGGGCGACGAAGTCCGCGGTCAGGCGCTCGAGGAGCTCTGCTCGATACTGTAGGAGCATGACCCATCCACCGGTGGCCACTGCCCCGAGGGGCCACGCTACTCCGTGGCGGGCGAACTCGTCGGCCACCAGTGACTGCGCACGGTCGGCGTCCACCGCACCGCCCGAATGGGGAAGCACGAGGCGATTGGCGAGGCTATAGAGAAGCGGGCCTTCCTCGCAGACGGCGCGAGTCATTACTCGCGGCAACATGTCGAGCAACGTGCGTGGCTTGCCCCTCTTCGACTTCGACAGTTTGCGGCCCGCCTCGATGATCGCCGCGATCAGCGCGGACGGCTCCCGCACCACGCCGCCCGCGAACTCATCGGCCGGGCGATCCGCGAACATCGCCAACATCGTCATCTTGGTGCGAGCGTTCTTGAACGCCGCTCGCTCTGCAACTCGGGCGAAGCCGAGTGGCGGAGCGCTACGGGGCACCAGCGCCAAGAGCCGCTGGACGCTGGCCGACTCGTGGTCGTCGATGGCGGCGAGTCCCTTGCGAAGCGGCTCAGAGCCGCGCTGATAGACGTCGTGGACGAGCCCGCGCCAGAGCCAGCGGACCAGCAGGAGCCGATTGCGTTCGTGGGGGCTCCG
>JAEUKJ010000436.1 GCA_016792665.1 Deltaproteobacteria bacterium
TCGTTCGCTTCTGCGGCGACCTGAGGGTGGCTCGCCCGCGCTCGTATCGGTGATGCACGCGCGGCTGCGCCGAGGGCCATGGCCCGCGGGCGGCGAAATCGTGGCGGAGGCGGGGCGCCTTGGGCTATGCAACACGCGTGATTCCGCGCCTCAATGAGCTCCAGCCTGCCACCGATGAGACCCGCCGCTTCCTCGCTGCCCTGCGCTCCAGCGGCTTCTCGGGAGAGCTTGCCGACGATCTCGCGACGCGGGTCGTCGGCTCGACCGACAACTCGATCTACCAGATCCTGCCGCAGGCCATCGTCTACCCGCGCACCCGTGACGACGTCGTGTTGGTCGCCAAGGCCGCGTCTCGGGCCGAGTTCAAGGGCCTGACGCTGACCGCGCGCGGAGGCGGCACCGGGACCAACGGCCAGTCGCTCACCACCGGTCTCATCGTCGACCTCGGACGGCACATGGACCACATCGGGGGCTTGTCCCTGCCCGACGGTGACGGCCGCGCGGGCACGGTCGTGGTCGAGCCGGGCGTGGTCCTCGACCAGCTCAACCAACACCTCGAGCCGCACCGCGTCTTCTTCGCCCCGAACCTCTCGCCGAGCTCGCGCGCGACGCTTGGCGGCATGATCTCCACCGATGCCAGCGGCCAGGGCTCGCGCGTCTACGGCAAGACCTCGCAGCACGTCGTCGACCTCGAGGTCGTTCTGGTCGATGGCTCGGTCCTCGTGACGCGGCCGCTCTCGCGTGCAGAGGTCCTGGCCATGCCCGCGTGGGAGGCCAACGCCCCGCTCGCTGACCGTCTGCCACGCGCCGTCCTCGAGCTCGCCCAGCGCGCCCGCCCCGACTTCGTCGCCAAGCTCCCGCGCCTCCATCGCTTCCTCACCGGCTACAACCTCGAGCGGGTCTGGGACCCCGACACCGACATCCTCGATCTCAAGTGGCTCGTCACCGGGGCCGAGGGGACGCTCGGCTTCGTGACCCGCGCCACGCTCGCCGTCGTCCCCATCCCGACCGCGCGTCGCCTGGCCGTGCTCGAGTTCGCGAGCTTCGAGGCCGCGCTCGCCTCGGCCGAGGTCGTCATCGCGAGCGAGCCGAGCTCCATCGAGACCGTCGACGAGAAGGTCCTCGACCTGGCCCGCGAGGACGTCATCTTCGCGCAGGTCGGGGCCTACTTCCCCGAGCGCCCGCCACCGATCCCGAAGACCCGCGCTGTCAACCTGGTCGAGTTCGAGTCGACCGACCCCGTCGAGGTCGACCAGAAGATCGACGCCCTCATCGCGGCCTGCACGACGAACGCTGGCCTACCCGGCTGGCCCATCGCGCACGGCGTCGCGCGGTCCGAGTCCGACCGGAAGGCCCTCTGGCAGCTCCGCGCCAAGGGCGTCGGCCTGCTCGGCAACACCAAGGGGCGGCGGAAGCCCGTGCCCTTCGTCGAGGACACCGTCGTCCCGCCCGAACGCCTCTCGGCCTACGTCGCCGAGTTCCGCGCGCTGCTGGACGCCGAGGGCCTCACCTACGGCATGTTCGGCCATGTGGATGTCGGCTGCCTCCACGTGAGGCCGGCCCTCGACCTCCGCGACCCGGCGGACGAGGCCCGCGTCCGCAAGATCTCCGACCGCATCGCGCAAATCTGTCAGAAGTACGGCGGCGTCATCTGGGGCGAGCACGGCAAGGGCTTTCGTTCCGAGTACAGCCCGCTCCACTTCGGCGAGGTCTTCCCGCACGTCGAGGCGGTCAAGGGGCTCTTCGACCCCGACCAGCGCCTGAACCCCGGCAAGATCGCCACGCCACCCGGCCATCGCCACCAGCTCGCGACCATCGACCAGCCGACGCGCGGCCAGAAGGACCGCGAGATCACGGCCGAGGCGCAGGCCCACTGGACCCTCGCCATCGACTGCAACGGGAACGGGCAGTGCTTCCACTGGGACCCGGACCACGTCATGTGCCCGTCCGGCAAGGTCACGCGCGACCGCATCCACACGCCCAAGGGGCGTGCCGGCGTGATGCGCGAGTGGCTGCGACAGCTGTCGAAGCGTGGTCGCGGGCCGACGCCCAGGCGCTCGCCGTCCGTGGCGATGACCGTCGTGTCGACGCCCTTGCGCGCAGTCAACAGCGTCGGTCGCGCGCTCGGTCGCTACGACTACTCGCACCAGGTGAAGCGCGCCATGGACGGCTGCCTCGCATGCAAGGCGTGCGCGACCCAGTGCCCCGTGAAGGTCGACGTGCCGACCTTCCGCAGCGAGTTCCTCGAACTCTACCACACACGCTACCTCCGGCCGGTGCGCGAGCACCTCATCGCCGGCCTCGAGAGTGCACTCGGGCTCATGTCGAGGACGCCGCGCTTCTTCAACTTCTTCTTGAAGAACAGGGCCTTCCAGGCGGTCTTCGGACGCCTCGTCGGCCTCGTCGACACGCCCCCCATCGCGCCACGATCGCTGAAGCGCCTCATGCATGCCCGCGGTCTCGGCCTGCTCGAGCCTGCCGAGCTCATGCGAGACGGCGACCGGAAGAAGGTGGTCCTCGTCCAGGATGCCTTCACGACCTACTACGAGCCCGAGGTCGTGCTCGCGACCCGCGACCTCCTCGAACGCCTGGGCTGCACGGTCCACATCGCGCCGTTCTTCCCCAACGGCAAGGGCATGCACGTCAAGGGCATGCTCAGGCGCTTCGCGGGACAGGCGAAGAAGAACGCGGCCGACCTCGCGCGCTGGGCCGCATCGGGCGCGACGCTGGTCACGATCGATCCCGCCGTGGCGCTGACCTATCGCGACGAGTACCGCCACGCCCTCGGCAAGGACCTCGGCTTCGACGTGCGGATGCTCCAGGAGGTCCTGGTCGACCTGGTCCCCAAGCCGAGCGTGTTGCCGCCGGCGCCCGGCCCGAGCGAGACCTACCAGCTCTTCGGGCACTGCACCGAGAAGACCCTCGCCGTGCAGTCGCAGCGGCAGTGGGCCGAGGTGTTCGCGCGGCTCGGCCTGAGGTTGGACCTCGTCCAGACCGGGTGCTGCGGCATGAGCGGCGCCTTTGGTCACGAGCGGGTCCATCGCGAAGAGTCGCAGGCGATCTGGGAGATGTCGTGGGCGCGCTGGCTGCCCGAGGACCCGGACAAGCGCGGGCGCGTGCTCGCGACCGGTTACTCGTGTCGCAGCCAGGCCCATCGCTTCGCGGCGCTCTCTCCGCGGCATCCGGTGCTGGTCCTCTTGGATCGTCTTTCGTAGGGCGCGCTTTCGTCGTAGCTTCCGGCCGTTCGGCGGCCAGGGTGCCGGCGATGGAGGACACAGCATGAAGTGGAGCTCGGGCGGGCGCAGCGGAGACATCGAGGATCGGCGCGCCGGCGGCGTGTCGCGGACCGCGATGATCGGCGGGGGAGGCGGCATCATCGGGCTCGTCGTGGCGCTCATCGTCGGCCTCTCGGGCGGTGAGATGCCTGCCGGCTTCGGCCAGGCCCCAGCGGCCCAGCAGACCGAGTTCAAGGCCACACCCGAAGAAGAGAAGCTCGTCGACTTCGTGAGCTGGGTGCTCGACGACATCCAGAAGACCTGGACGGGCGAGTTCCAGAAGCGCGGCCGCACCTACCAGCGCGCCAAGCTGGTCTTGTTCCGCGACCAGGTCGACTCGGCCTGCGGACGCCAGGGTGCGGCCGTCGGTCCCTTCTATTGCCCAGGCGACCAGAAGGCCTACATCGACCTGTCGTTCTACGCCCTCCTTCAGAAGCGCTTCGGCGCCCCCGGCGACTTCGCGCAGGCCTACGTCATCGCCCACGAGATCGGCCACCACATCCAGAACCTCGTCGGGACCTCCGACAAGGTCGCGCGCCTCCAGTCGCGGGACCCGTCCTCGGCCAACGCGTACTCGGTCAAGCTCGAGCTGCAGGCCGACTGTCTGGCCGGCGTGTGGGCGCACCACACCGCGACGCGCGGCAGCCTCGAGCCCGGCGACATCGAAGAGGGGCTGCGGGCCGCCTCGGCCATCGGTGACGACGCCCTCCAGAAGGGCGCGGGCCAGGCCGTGCGCCCCGAGTCGTTCACGCACGGGAGCTCTGCCGATCGCGTGAAGTGGTTCACGCGGGGGTATCAGTCCGGTCGCGAAGAAGACTGCGAGACGGGTCTCTAGCTGGCCGTGCGCTCGACCGCTCGCTCCGCGGCTGCCGACAAGAGGTTGGCCACCGCGGCGACGAGGTCCGAGCTCTTGAAGGGCTTGGCGAGGAACGGTGTCCGCGACAAGAGGTCGTCGCCCAGGCGTCGGTCGTCCTCGGGGTAGCCCGAGGCGAGGAGGATGGGCAGCTCGGGGCGGAGGGTCGCCAGGCGCCGCGCGAGCTCGAGGCCGCTCATGTGCGGCATGACGATGTCGGAGACGACGATCTCGATGGGCTCGGGGCTCTGCTCGAAGAGCTCGAGGGCGGCCCTGCCGTCGGGTGCGACCACGACGCGATGCCCCGCGTGCGTGAGGATGCGGCGCGTGAGCTCGGCGACCATCGGCTCGTCCTCGGCGACGAGGATGAGGGCGCTGCGGCCTGCGGGCTTGCTCCCCACGCGCGGTCGCGCCGCCCCCGGGCGAGGTGCGACAGGATCGCCAGGCTGCCCATCGATCGACGGCCTGGCGAGACCAGGTTGCCCATCGATCGAAGGCCTAGCGAAGCCAGGTTGGCCATCGATGCCCGGAAACGTGAGGGTCACGCGCGTGCCGCGACCGGGTTCGCTCGTCACGTCGATGGTGCCCTCGTGCTGGTGAACGATGCCGTAGACGGTGGCGAGCCCGAGGCCCGCGCCGCCGCCGCGTCCTTTCGTGGTGAAGAAGGGGTCGAAGGCCCGCTGAACGGTGTCCGGCGCCATGCCGCGCCCATCGTCGGCGAAGACGATGCGGGCGTAGGGGCGCGGTCCGAGGCCGCGATCGAGCTCGACCTGCTCGGTCATGATGGACAACGAACCGTCCGCCTCGCGCGCGTTGGTGACCAGGTTCAGGAAGGCCTGCGCGAGCTGCGCGCGGTCGATACGCACGGTTGGCGCGAGCCCGAGCTCGAGGGTGAGGCGCCGCGGGTCGAGCAGTCGCCGCAGCATCGGCGCGAGCTCCTCGATGCACTGGTTCGGGTCGATGACCTCGACGCGGGCTGCCTGCCGGCGCGCGAAGCCAAGCAGCTGGCGCGAGATGGCGGCGGCCTGGTCGGCGACGCGATGGATCTCGTCGAGCTGGGGCGCGGGGTCGGCACCTTGGGCGAGGGCCGAGCGGGCGAGCGCGACGTTGCCCAGGACGACCGTCAGGATGTTGTTGAAGTCGTGGGCGATGCCACCTGCCAGGCGACCCAGTGAGTCGAGCTTCTCGGCGCGCAGCTCCTGGGCGGCGAGCTCCTTGCGGGCCTGGATGTCGAAGGCCATCCCGACCAGCGACTTCAAGCGGCCGTCGGGGTGACGCTCGTGGGCGGCCTCCCGCGCGAGGAACCAACGCCAGGTCCCGTCGCGGTGGCGGAGGCGGTACTCGGTTTCGACGATGAGGTC
>JAEUKJ010000444.1 GCA_016792665.1 Deltaproteobacteria bacterium
GCAGCCGTGCGAGAGCAAGAGCGACTGCCGCGACGGCTACACCTGCGTCGAGGACTTCGGCGTGCACGCGTTCTGCAACGACGCCCGCGGTCAGGTGCCTGCGTCCGAGCCCGCGCCCTGATGGTCCGCGGCTAAGACCGACGCACGCGCCGAACCCCGAGCACGACCAGCGAGAGCCCGAGCCACGCGACGCTCGGGTCGAACCCGGCAGCGCAGCCGTTGGAGCGGTTCTCGATGTTGGGGTCGGCGATCGCCTCCTCGACGACCTCGAGATGGGTGTCGCCATCAGGGCGCGTGACGTCCGTCTCTGGATTCGCTTCGGGCTCTGGCTCGGGCCCCGAATCAGGTCCTTCGACGTCGCTGATGGGCTCGAAGGTGCTGCACTCGGCGGGGTCGCAGGCCGTGATCGGGTCCGGGCGCGGGACCTCGGTGTAGGCGCTCGGATCGGGGCAGGTCCGCACGCTCGCCAGCGGCGCCGCCTCGGGACCCAGGAACAAGCTGACGAGGTTGGCGGTCACGCATCCGCGCCCAGCAGCCGGGGCGCCGTGAAGGGGCTCGGTGGCGACGCTCGTCAACGGCGTGCTCGCGTCGAGGGGATAGTAGACCCGGCCGAGGCTCACACCAGGCTCCGCGAGGTACTCGAAGGTGACCTCGAGGGCGGTGTACTCAGGAGGCGGCGCGGCACCTTCGAAGCGGACGGTGGCCTCGATCGAACGATAGGGGTTCAAGTCCCGACCGCAGCAGATCCCGTCGGGCGACTCGCACGGCACAGCCTCATGGACCCAGCTGCAGGCCCCATAGACCCGGACGACGTCCCACTCGCCCTTTACCGCGACGGCGAGGCTCACCGCGGGTGGGGCCGAGGCGAGCGCGGCGACCGTGAAGCTCACCTTGTTCTCGAAGCCCTGGAGCAGGGGGCAACCCTCGGATTGCCACTCGGCCGGAGCGTCGGCGACGACGACCGACGCATCGTAGGTCCCGGCCGCGAGCTCTGCGGTCGGGCGCCAGCGCACGACGCCCGCCAATGCGCCGTAGCTGTTGCTGTCGTAGGGACGGAGGTCGACCTGCCCTGCGACGACCTGCCCGGCCGGGTCACTGACCCGCACCTTGAGCGCGCCGCTCGCGAGGAACGGCGCGAGGTCTTCGGCCGGGGCAACGACCGGCAAGTAGATGAACGGTCGCGACGGAACCTCGTCCAGTGCGAGTGGCACGGCCTCGTCGACCTCGAACCAATGCCTATCACAAAGCGGCGGTAGGCTCTCGGCCCGCGCGGAGCCCCATCCAACGATCGATATCCAAGCGGCAAGCCAGGTGGTTTTCATTTCGCCACACTACTCGCCCCGACATGTGGATGCCAGGGCGCGGCCGCGTGAACGATCGCACGCGCCCGACTCAAGCGCGGGGCGACTCCGCGATCGACTGCCACGTGCGCCACATCGCGACGAGCTCTTCTGGAGAGACCTCCTCGGCGCGCCGCTTCGGGTCGATCCCGACCGCGTCCAAGGCCGCTCTCGCCCGATCCGAGAGCGCGTTTGCGAGCGTCTTCCGGCGGTGTCTGAAGACCTCGCCCAAGAAGTCGCCGAAGGCCTCGAGCTCTGCGCTCGGCACGAGCGGGTCCTTGCGCGGCTCGACCAGAACGACGGCCGAGTCGACCTTGGGTCGCGGTGAGAACGCCTCGGGAGGGACCTCGCGGACGAGGTAGGCCTTGGCCGAGACCGCCGTGAGGATGCTCGGCGTGCCGTAGTCGCGGCCACGCGGACCCGACACGATGCGCTCGGCGACCTCCTTCTGGAACATGAAGACCGCGCGCGCGATGCGCCCGCCGAGGCCGAGCACGCGCCGATGGATGGCGCTCGCGGCGTTGTACGGCAGGTTGCCGACGATGACCGGCAAGGACGTGCCACCGACCGGTAGGAGGGCGCCGAGATCGGCCGTCACCGCGTCGCCCAGGACGACGTCGATCTTGTCGCCGAAGCGCGCCCGCAGCGTCCCGACCGCGCGCACGTCGGCGTCGATCGCTTTGACGACCCGACCGGCGCGCACGAGGTACGCGGTGAGCGCGCCTTCACCCGGACCGATCTCCAAGACGCCACCCGAGTGCTCGACGTCGGTGAGCGCCGCGATGTCCGCGAGCACCTCCGCGTCGCGCAGGAAGTGCTGCCCCAGACTCTTGTCGGCCTTCATCGCGCCTCGCCCCGCGCTCTCGCGCCTGCCTTCGCCGCCCCGCCGACGGCCGCATAGACGGCCCTGCGCGAGGTCACATAGATCCCGGCCCGCGTCAGCTCGCGCCCGGTGAGCCCCGCCCCGCCCTGCCACAGGGCCGCGCCGAGGCCACCGACCATCGCCGCGTTGTCCGAACAGTAGCGCGCTGGCGCCACGTGGACCGCAATCTTGCGCCGCGGCGCCTTGTCCGCGAGCCGGGCTCGGAGCCCCTCGTTGCACGCCACGCCGCCCGCCGCGACGAGGCGCGCGATGCCGGTCTCGCGACACGCGAGGAACGCCTTGTCGACCAGGACGTCGACGATCGCGGCTTGCGCGCTCGCGGCCAGATCGGCCCTCACGGCGTCGAGAGCGGGTCCTTCGTCGAGCCCCGCCGAGGCCGCGGCCCAGGCCAGGCGCGCTGCGGTCTTCAGGCCCGAGAAGCTGAAGTCGAGGCCCTTGTGCGCGAGCGGTCGCGGCAGATCGAAGCGGGTTGCGTCGCCGATCTTGGCGAGACGATCGATGTGGGCCCCGCCCGGATAGGGCAGCCCCATGAGCTTGGCGATCTTGTCGAAGCACTCGCCCGCGGCGTCATCCATCGTCGCCCCGAGCGTCGTCGAGACGCCGGGCCCGTCGACCTTCAAGAGGCTCGTGTGCCCGCCCGAGACGGCCAGGGCGATGTAAGGATAGGCGAGCCCGCGCGTGGCCGCGCCCGCGTCGCGCGCATCGGACAGGAAGGGCGCCCACACGTGCGCCTGGATGTGATCGACGGGGACCAGGGGGACGCCGCGGGCGTAAGCCATTGACTTACCCACCTGCATCCCGATGAGCAGGCACCCGGCGAGGCCTGGGCCCGCGGTCACGGCCACGGCCCCGAGCGCGTCGAGCCCGATGCCGGCCTCGGCCATCGCCTGCGCGATCACCGGAGGCGCCTGGACGAGGTGGTTGCGCGAGGCGAGCTCGGGGACGACGCCGCCGTAGCGCGCGTGGATCGGCACCTGCGAGGACACGACGCTCGAGAGGACGCGACCCTCGCGCGTGACGACCGCGGCGGCCGTCTCGTCGCAAGACGTCTCGATTCCCAGCACCAGCGCGGCGTGATCGGCGGAACCTGCGCTCACGGCCTCGTGTCCGGCCCGATCACGCGCTTGAGTCGCTCACCCAGCATCGCCGACGGACCCGCTGCGGCCGCCTTCCGAAAGGCCTCGCGCGCCGCGTCGGGCTGGCCGCGCTCGGCCTTGACCAGCCCGAGCCAGGCCTGCACCTCGGCGGACTTCGGGGTCCGCTCGGCCAGCCGCTCGAACAGGGCCTCGGCCTCGGCCAGGCGCCGGTCTGCGTAGTGCACTCTGGCGAGTGCGGCCAGGGCCCCGCTCGAGGCGGTCGGCTCGGCTGCCAACGCGGCCAGCGTCGCGCGCGCTTCGGTCCTCCGCCCTTCGGCAAGATCA
>JAEUKJ010000456.1 GCA_016792665.1 Deltaproteobacteria bacterium
GGTCAAGTCGTCATCCAGGACGGCGTGCAGGTCTCGCCGAACCCGGCCACGACCCCGCTCGAGCTGCGCTGCCTCCAGACCGTCTCCGGCCGCATCGTGCTCACGGGTTCGTTCGCGTCGTTCCCCGCCGACAGCTTCGCCAAGCTCGAGGCGGTCGGCGGCCTGCTCTTCTCGGGCGTCTCGAACGGCGGCGACTTCTCTTTCCCCAGCCTCACCCAGATCCTCGCTCAGGGGCTCTCGATTCAGGGGACGATGGGCGCCGTGAGCATGCCGTCGCTCGTGACCCTCAACGGTGGGCTCACGGTCCAGCAATCGACCTTGAGCGGCGGCCTCACGATTGGAGCAACCACCTACCTCCAGAGCGTCCTCATCCAGACCTCGACGCTCGGCGGTGTCGGTCTTCAGCTCCCGAGCCTCGAGACCGTCGCCGGCAACCTCAACATCACCTCGAATGTCAACCTCGCCGCCATCGGGCTCCCCGCGCTGACCACCATCAACTCCGGTGGATCCTTCATCTACCAGAGCAACAGTGTCGGCCCCGCCTCGCTCGCCTTCCCCTCACTCCAGACGGCACGCGTCGTCATCAGCACCAACGCGACCCTCACGAGCCTGTCCTTGCCGATGTACGCGGGCGGCAGCGACTTCTACGTCTACGATCACGCGCTGCTCGCCAGCCTCACGGCGCCTTCGCTGACCGGCGTCACCACCCAGTTCTCGGTCCACGACAACGCCTCCTTGAGCTGCGCCGTGGTGCAGGCCCTCCTCGCGCAGGCGACCTCGCCCGCACCGAGCACGACCGACATCTCGAACAACGGCGGCACCTGCCCGCCGCCCACAGGCCCCGCCTGCCCGCTGTGCCAGAACTTCGGGGACAGCTGCCAGCCAGCGCAAGCGAACACGTATGCCCCGGCCCAGAGCTGCAGCCAGTTCTACCAGTGCCTCTACAACCCCGCCGACGGCTGGATCTGGGACAACCTCCAGCCCTGCCCCGGCGGCCTCGTCTTCAGCCCGAGCCAGGGCTCCTGCGACTGGGCAGGCTCGGAGGCCCCGGGCTGCACGCCCTGACCTCCAAGCTCGACTCCTGATCACGCCCTTGGGCAGCCTGGCTCCGCCAGGCCTTCGGCGTTGATCCACCGCTGACCTCCGAGAGCTCGAAGCCGTCTCGCACCCCGCGGGCGGCTCCGGGCTCTCGCCGTTGTCGGCCCTCGCGTTTGCCCTCGCCCACACCCTGCCCTACCCTGCGCCCATGGTCGCGAAGCCCACCCCACCCGTCCCTCGACGTGCTACCTATCAAGACGTGCTCGACGCCCCTGAACACCTCATCGCCGAGGTGATCAACGGTGAGCTCGTCCTCCAGCCCCGGCCCGTCATCGCCCACCAGCGCGCCTCGAGCGAGCTCGGGATCGACCTCGGCGGCACGATCGGCAGGCGCGGCCCCCCAGACGGCTGGCTCATCCTCGACGAGCCCGAGCTCCACCTCGGCCCGCGCGACGCCGTCGACATCGTCGTCCCGGACCTCGCAGGCTGGCGCCTGTCCCGCCTTCCCACAGTCCCGGCGACCGCCTTCATCACGCTCGCCCCCGACTGGGTCTGCGAGGTCCTGTCGCCAGGCACCGAGCTCCGGGACCGCACGGCCAAGCTCCAGATCTATGCACGCGAACGCGTCGCCCACCTCTGGTTCGTCTCGGTCCAGACGCGTCACGTCGAGATCTACCGCCTCGACCCCGAGACCCGGCTCTGGACGCTGCTCGGCACCGCCCAGGGCAACACCAAGGTCCGACTCGCCCCGTTCGAAGAGGTCGAAATCGATCTCTCGCGCCTCTGGACCGAAGGCCTCGGCGCGGACGAAGCCACCCCGTGACCTCGCGCCGCACCTCACCGAGCCCCGCCCCGGCCGACGCATCCGCTAGGAATGGCAGAATACCGACAGAGCGCCTTCGCCGTCGTGCGTCACGGCTTCGACGACGTGGTCCTGGCTCGAGAGTTACTCCCCGAGCGACGCCGAGGTCGCTGTAGAGGTCGCTCGAAGCGGGAAGTCTTCGCCGGCGGGTCGGTCTCGAGCGTCGCCGGGCGTCCTTCGCTGCCCGGCCGTAGCCCCCGCCTCGCCTCGATGCTACCTTCCGAGAAGCATGCTGGACGAAAACCAGAAACGTCGACTGACAGCCCTCATCGAAGGCAATCGCGTGCGCTGCCTGTGGTTCTTGCGGCGCGATTACCAGCCGACGGACGATGCCGGGATCCTGCGCGTTCTCGACGCTATCGAGAAGCACGGTGATCTCGCCTCCTTTCAGGAAGCCAGGAGGCTTCGAGCGTGGCTCTCACCGACCTCCAACGCAGAATCTGCCGGCTGATCGCGGACGCGCGCACACTTCGAGAGAGCTACGTCGCCCTCAATTCGATACTCGATGCGAAGAGAGTCTCTTCGGACATCGACCTTTTTCACGACTCGGAGGAGGCACTGCAGTCGGCCTGGGAAAACGACCGGAGGCTCTTGCTGGAGTCCGGCTACGCGGTCAATGTGGTGCGCGAGCGCGCCGGATTCGTGGAGGCCGATGTGTCCGACTCAACGGAGAGCGTCATTATCCAGTGGGCCCGCGACAGCGCTTTCAGGTT
>JAEUKJ010000471.1 GCA_016792665.1 Deltaproteobacteria bacterium
CGAGTGGGGCGCGTTGGGCCCGAGCGACAACCCCCGCCTGGACCGCGACGACACGGACGGCGCCGGCCCCGAGAACCTGAACATCGACGAGCCCGACACGACCGGCCCGGTGCGCTATCGGGTCGGTGTCCACTACTGGAACGACTGGTCCTACGGGGCCTCGATGGCCACGGTGCGCATCTACATCTGGAGCGTGCTGCGCGAGGAGTGGGCCAACGTTCGCATCGTGTCGGCCGACTTGTGGGAGAGCCACACCATCGACGCACAGCCCAACGGCTCGGCGGTAATCACGCGCGTGACGGGCCCGGGTGGCGCGCCGAAGATCACGCCGAACTATCCCTTGCCACTCTGAGCGCGGGGCCGCGCGCGAGACCGAGCGACCCGCTCAGCGGCTGAAGTCGCCGAGTGAGAGTCGCAGGCCGAGGTCGAAGATCACCAGCACCTCGCCGGTGGTCCATGCTCGGGCGCGGCCGCGCGCACAGATCGAGATCGGCACGGTCGGGCCGAGCGGCATGACCTCGTAGCTCGCGGTGAGCTCGAACAGGGCGGCGTGCGAGAGGGTGCCCGCCTCGAACGAGAGCCCCGCCGTGAGGAGCTGCAGCCCGCGTCCGTCGAGGACGAGCTCGGTGTCGCCGCCCAGGATGGCGGTGAGACCCGGATAGGGTAGGTCGAAGTCACTGCCGGAGGAGACGGCACCGTCCAGGGCGATACCGATGCGAGCGCGCACCCATGACGAGAGGGTGTCGTTGCTCCAGAAGTCGCCCTGGGCGCCGCCGCCAACGAGGCGGAAGATCGGGAGGCGGTCGCTCGCGGCGGGGTCGCGCGCCGAGTAGCGGAGGGCCTCGAACCAGGTGCCGACGTGTGAGCTGCCCCTCTGTGCCGAAGGCAGGCGCGTGGTGCTCATGTGGATGGCGAGGAGCTCGATGCCCTTGCCGGCGACGAGGCCCTGCATGAACGTCCCCTCGAGGAGGCGGAGGCGCGTCATGCCGCGGCGGTCGCCGTCGAGGAGGTCGAGTCGGATGCCGACGTCGTAGCTCACGCCGACCTCGATGCGGTCGTCGCCGCCGGTGTCGACGTCGGGGACGGTCCGCAACGACATCCCGAAGAAGCCGCGCCGTGACAGGTCGACGGGGGGATCGTCGGCTGCGAGAGCGGTGCCGCCCAAGGTCGCGGCGATGGCCATGGGAAGGCCAACGAGCCAGGTGCGCATGGAGCCTCGAAGGGGTGTTCAGGGGGCGAGCGAGATGCGCAGGCCGAGGTCGAAGACGGCGAGCCGATCGCCCGTGCTCCACTGCGTGAGTCGGGCGTGGGCGCGGAGCGAGATCGGGACCGGGCCGAGGACGAACGGGAAGGCCTCGTAGGCGAGGTCGGCGTCGCAGCGCACATGCCGCGTCCCGGCGGTCTCGCAGTCGAGGGCCGCGACGAGGAGGTGGCGGCCGGCGGTGTCGAGGGCGAGCTCGGCGTCGATCCCGACCAGGGAGGCGAGCTCCCACGCGATGTGGCCGTAGTCGGAGACGTAGACCTCGTGGGTGTCGAGGGCCGCGCCGAGGTGCACGCGCACCCACCGGGTGAGGGTCGGGTCGGTCCAGAGGTCGAGCTGGAGCCCGGCGCCGACGATGCGAAACGTCCTGAGCGCCTCGGAGGTCGCTCCGAGTCGTATCTGAAAGAGCTCACCCCACCACCCGAGCTCTGGGTGGGTGTCGCCGTCATGCGACACCGAGACGCTCGTGCGACTCAGGTGGACGAGCCGGAACTCGTCGCCCGAGGCAGGGCCCGAGCCACCCCCGAGGTCGAACTCGAAGGCGCGGAGGCGGAGCATCGACTCGCGGTCACGCCCCTGGAAGTCGAAGCGGGCGCCGAACTCGAGGAGCCGACCGAGGGCATCGTCGTCGCCGTCCATGCCGCCGTGGAGGCCACCGCCAATCCATACGCGCGTGC
The DNA here is from genome assembly GCA_016792665.1 of Deltaproteobacteria bacterium. Lineage (GTDB taxonomy): Bacteria > Myxococcota_A > UBA9042 > PHBI01 > PHBI01 > WYBB01. The sequence goes on from JAEUKJ010000471.1 coordinate 1,939, forward strand.
TCAAGTCCAAGGTTGGGGGTGGCTCGGCGCGTACCGCGGCGCTCCACAACAAGGTTGCCAACAATGTGTGCGTCAACATTCGAAACACTGGGCCATACCTCCACGCAAAAGGCAAATCGTGGGTTGGTCGTCGTGCGGCGAATCCGTCTCGAGGGCTCGTGCCGTGGTGACTTCGCGTGCTCAGTCGGTGGGCACGCCCACGCGGAGGCCGATCGTCGCACGCAGCACATCGCGGTCTGCGTCGCGGTCGAAGCCGAGCTCGGCGAGCACGCTGACGGGCGCGTCGTCGATGGCCAGGACGATGCCCTCCCAGCTCGCGTGCGCGGACAACAGGTTGGACCACGCGGTCGCGTCGCGCGCCACCACCATGCGGTGCGACAGGGCCGCCTGGACGAGGACGACCTGGCGACCCGAGTCGAAGGTGTGCATGAGGTCCAGGCCGACGCGCGAGAAGGGGGTGACCACGTGCTGAACGTGGGCGAAGGCGGTCTCGCCGGCGAGCTCATAGGCCATGCCGGTGCGAAGAGCGAGGTAGCTGCCGGCGGTCTCCGCGCGCCAGAAGTCGAAGAGCAGATCGGCGCGCGCGACGCCGACGGTCCAGTGCTCGCCCGGCGTGCGCGCGACCGAGCCGAGCGCGACCTCGAAGCCGAGGTCGGCGGGCAGCACGATGCGAAGGGGCGGCGCGGTCGGCGAGAACGGGATGACGAGCGACCCATCGCCCGAGTTGCGCAGGAAGAGGCCGTGGTACAGGGTCGCCGACCAGCCGCCGTGCGTGTCCGCGGCGCCCTCCAGGAAGGCGTGATCGAGCTTCCAGCGGATCCCTTCGTCGTCTCGCTCGCGGACCAGCAACGCGTGCTCGAAGTGCCCGGTCCCGGTGCGGGGGTCGACGCTCGCCCCGAAGAGCCAGCGCGACCCGAGGTCGAAGCCGACGCGCAGTGAGCGACCCTCGGCGTCTTGGATGATGCGCCGCTCGGGACCTTCGGCGCGCGCGCCGGATGTGACGACCGCGAGGGTGAGGGCGAGACCGACCCGCAGGAAGGCCTTCATCGCGGGGACCCGCTCGGAGAGATCGGCGCGTCGGCGTGACCGGAGCGAAGGCGTCGGGCCGCGTCGCGGGCTGCGAGGTCTCGCGGTGGGGCCCAGAGCGACACGCGCAGCGAGGCCTCGGCGGCGAGCTCCCAGCCGCTCGCGTCGCCACCGTCGATGCCGTCGCGGCGCGTGGCGCGGCCTTCGAGGCGGAGGGAGATCGGCTGGTCGTCGATCGCCAGCGCGATGACCTCGTAGGCCAGGCGCTGGTCGAAGCGCCAGCGCGGGTCGAGGTCGGCGCTCGCAAGCGGTGCCAGCTCGAGCTCGGCCGCGGCGCTCATGCTCAGGCGGTGGAAGCCGGCATCGTCGAAGCAGAACTCGCCCTCGAGGGCGGCGAGCGGGGTGAGTGACAGCTTGGCGACCTCGTCGTCGACCATGCGGCTGTCGATGGCGCCGCCGACCCTCACGCGGACGAAGCTGGTCATGTCGGCGTCCTGCCAGAGGTCCCAGTGTGCGCCGAGGGCAGCGTAGCGGAGGCGCAGCGCGCGGCTCGGATCCGCGTGTCGGTGCTCGCGCAGCTCGACCCCGAGGAGGTCCATCCACCATCCGCCCTGGAGGTAGAGGTCGTGGCGCGCTGGCCCGCCGATGAACGTCGTGAGCGCGAGGAACGGGCGGTCCCCGAGCGTCGAGGTGTCGAAGCGCATGAGGGAGGCGTCCAGGCGGAGGCGGCCGTTCGTGCTGGGCGCGAGGTCGAGCTCGAGGATGCGCCAGCGCGTCTTCTTGCGGGTGTCGACGCTCAGGGTGTCGACGCGGAAGCCGAGGTCGAGGGCGAGCCCGCCGCCGTCGGTCTGGTCCTCGAAGAAGGTGTGCCGATAGCCGAGTCCGAGCCAGAAGCGTTGGTTCAGGTCGAACTGCACCTGGAACTCGCGCCCTTCGGCGTCGCGATAGAAGCCGGGAGGCGGGGCCTCGACTGCGGAGGGCCCGAGGTCGGTCGGCGCCTCGGCGCGACCGCGCGAGGTCGCGCACGCGAGCGCGGCGAGGGTGACGAGAAGACGAACGGGTGCCTGACCCATGAGAGCCTCCGAGGGTGCGATGAGCGGCGCGCCGACACGCGCGACCGGGAGGCTCGGAGCAAGGGCCATGCCGCCGACCGTGCGCTCGCTCGGCCTTAGGAACACTAGCCATGTCAATGCGTTACAAACTTGCGTCGGCCTGTCGCGTAGCGTGGGTCGCGCCACCGCGGCTGCTCGGTGCCGCGTGAGCGTGCCGGCACCGGCGATTCTCAGCGCGCAGACGAAGTCGCAGGGCGTGCGCGTGACCCTCGACGCGAAGGCCGCTATGGTCCTGGCACCTTCGGATCAGGAGACTCGCATGCGCATCGGCATCCTCGGCACCGGCATGGTCGGTCAGACTCTCGGCACCAAGCTCGCCTCGCTCGGACACGACGTCGTCCTGGGCTCGCGCGAACCGGACAACGCCAAGGCACGCGCGTGGGTGGAGCGCACGGGAGGCACCGCGCGCTGCGGCGACTTCGCAGCGGCCGCGAGCTACGGCGACGTCCTCTTCAACTGCACGATGGGCACGGCCTCGATCGAAGCGCTCACCCGGGCCAAGGCCGAGAACCTCGTGGGCAAGGTCATCGTCGATGTGTCGAACCCGCTCGACTTCGACAACGGCATGCCGCCCACCCTCTTCGTGAGCAACACCGACTCCCTGGCGGAGCGCCTCCAGCGCGCCTTCCCGGCCGCGCGCTTCGTCAAGGCCCTCAACACGATGAACGCCAACATCATGGTCGACCCGATGAAGCTCGCCAACGGTGAGCACGCGGTCTTCGTCTCGGCCAACGACCACGACGCGAAAGAGGTCGTCCGCGGCCTGCTGGCGAGCTTCGGCTGGAAGCACATCGTCGACCTCGGCGACCTCTCGACCGCGCGCGGCACCGAACAGCTCCTACCCCTTTGGATCCGCCTGTGGGGCGCCCTCCAGACCTCCGACTTCAACTTCGCAATCGCTCGATAACAAGCTTCTCTCGGAGGACACGGAGCGAGGGGGGGACGATCAATCGACTGCGGTAGCAACGCAGCGATCGACTACGGGAGCAACGCAACGATCGAGTGCGGAGGAACGCAGCGATCGAGCGCGGAGGGACGCAACGATCGAGCGCGGAGGGACGCAAAGGTCGAGTGCGAGAACGACGAACGATCGACGAGGGAGCGGTGCGCCACGGAGGCCTTCGACGACCTCGAGCCTCGACGCCAGTGAGCGAAGCTCGCGGCGTCGACGGCTCGGATCCACGCCGTCCCGAGCAAGCTCGGGGCGGCGAGGATCAGGGAGGAGAAGACTCCGAGGCCACCGCGACCGGTGACGCATCGTAGCAAGATCCACCACGAGGCCGCGGCACGCCTCGGCCCGCCGAGGCGACCGCGACCGGTCATCGCGACCGGTCATCGCGACCGGTCATCGCGACCGGTCATCGCGACCGGTGATCGCGCGGACCTCAAGCCGTGCGAGCGAGAAAGCTCCGCAGCAGCTTGGTCACGACCTCGGGCTCCTCGACCGCAGAGATATGCCCCGTCCGCGGCAAGATCCTGAGCTCGGCCCCCGCGATGGTCTCAGCGATCTTCTTGGCCTTCGAAGGCCGCGTCGCGACGTCCTCGTCACCGACCACGACCAGGGTCGGCACCCGTACATCACCGAGCCGAGGCCCGACCGCCGGCCGCGTCAGGACCATGCGCACGGCGCGATAGGCGGCGGTCTTGTTCAACGCTTGCATGCGCTCGTCCCAGACCTTGGTGACGTCCGCCCGCTCGGCGCGAAAGCGCGCACTCCACATGATCGGCGCCACCTGCTTCAAAAGGAAGTCGTTGATGCCGAAGACCCGCGCCGTCAGCGCCATGGCCGTCTCCTTCGCGCGGGCCTTGGGCGGCTCGACCTCGGCACTCGTGTCGAACAGCGCCAACGCCACGACACGCGCCGGGTGCGCCACCGCGAAGTGCATCGCCGCCATGCCGCCCATCGACAGCCCGACCATCGTCGCGCGCTCGACCCCCAGCGCGTCCATGACCTTTCGATAGTCGTCGGCCTGCGCGAGCATCGAGAACCCGCGAGGCGGCGGCGTGCTCTGTCCGTGCCCACGGAAGTCGAGGTTGATGCAGCGGTGGTCCTTCTCGAGGTCGGCCACCTGCGCTTCCCACATGCGCCCGTCGAACAACAGGCTGTGCCCGAAGACCAGGGGCCGCCCGTCGATCGGCCCACTGTCCCTCACGAAGATCCCATCGATCACATACTCGCGCACCTTCGCCTCCCCGTCCGCCGCGCTCATCGCAGCGCCCCCACCGTGGCCTCGCTCGCCACCGCGCGCACCGCCTGGATGCTCGCGTAGATCGCCTCGTGCGTCGCTGGACACGCGAGCGGCACTGTCACCGTCCCCGCAGCGAACTGCGCGACCGCATCGCGGATCGCCTCGCGCACGCTGATCGCCAGCATGAGCGGCGGCTCGCCGACGGCCTTGCTGCCGTGGATGACGCCGGGCTGCGCGGCCTTCGGCAAGAGACGCACGTTGAACTCGGCCGGCGCGTCGCCGATGGACGGGATCTGATAGGTGCTGGCCGAGTGCGACAACAGCCGCCCGGTCTTGTCCCACTTCAGCTCCTCGCCCGTGAGCCACCCCATGCCCTGCACGAACGCCCCCTCGATCTGTCCGCGGTCGACGTTCGCGTTCAGCGAGGTGCCGACGTCCTGCAGGATGTCGACCCTCGTGACCCGCTTCATGCCCGAGAGCGCGTCGACCTCGACCTCGCACACGGCGACCCCGTACGCGTAGTAGTAGAACGGGATGCCGTGCCCCTTGGCCTTGTCGTAGGCCAGCCCGGGCGTGCGGTAGAACCCGCTCGCCGACAGCGACACCTGCTTCATGTAGGCCTTGTCGACGACCTCCGCGAACGACACCGTCGTGCCAGCGACACCGCCCAACCCGATGCGCTCGTCCGCGAACACCAGCGCCGCCGGGTCCACCGCCCCGCCGACCTTCGCGGCCAGCATCTCGGCTGCCACCACCGCGAGCCGCTCGCGCAGCTGGTCGCACGCGTTCTTCACCGCCGCCCCGTTCAGGTCCGCGCCGCTCGACGCCGCCGTGGCCGACGTGTTCGGCACCTTGTCGGTGCGCGTCTTCATGACCCGCACGCTGGCCATCGACAGCCCGAGCTCGCGCATCGCGACGCCGCGCATCTTCGTCGAGAGCCCCTGCCCCATCTCGGTCCCGCCGTGGTTCACCTGCACCGTGCCATCCCGATAGATGAGCACCAGCGCCCCGGCCTGGTTCAGGAACGACGCCGTGAACGAGATGCCGAACTTCACGGGCGTCACCGCGATCCCGCGCTTCACATGCGCGTGCTGCGCGTTCCACAGCGCGAGCTCCGCGCGACGCTCGGCCACGCGCGCCTCGCGCATGAGCATCTCCCACATCATCGGCAGGCGGTTGTCGCCAAGCGGCTGCCCATAGTGGGTCGTGTTGCTCGCGCCGTCGCCGCGATAGAGGTTCCGCTCGCGCACGACCTCGGGCGCAAGACCGAGCCGCCGCGCGACGCGGTCCAGGACCTCCTCGATCACCACCATGCCCTGCGGCCCGCCGAAGCCGCGGAACGCCGTGTGCGACACGTTGTTCGTGCGCCCGACGCGCCCCTGGAACGCGACCGCGGGGATGTAGTAGCCGTTGTCGAGGTGGAACAGCGCGCGGTCGAGGATCGACTCGGACAGGTCGAGCGCCCACCCACCATCCGACACGAGCTCGACCTTCGCCGCCGACAAGCGCCCCTCGTCGTCGAACCCGACCTCGAAGCGCCCGAAGAACGGGTGGCGCTTGCCGGTGACCGTCATGTCGACGTCGCGATCGAGCTGCACGCGCACGGGCTGTCGCGTCCGCGTCGCGGCCAACGCCACCAGCGCGGCCCACCCATTGCCCTGCGTCTCCTTGCCGCCGAAGCCGCCACCCATGCGCGGCGCCTCGACCACGACCTTGTTCCGGGGGAGGTGCAGGACGTGCGACACGACGGCCTGGATCTCCGACGGATGCTGCGTGGACGCGCACACGAAGACGTCGTCGTCGTCGCCGCACTCGGCCCACGCGGCGTGCGACTCGAGATAGAAGTGCTCCTGCCCACCGACGTGCAGCTCACCCGAGAGCGTGTGCGGGCTCGCGGCCAGCGCAGCCGTGCAGTCGCCGCGGCGGATGGTATGAGGATCGGTATGATAGCTCCCGGCCTCGATCGCCTGCCCGATCGTGAGGATCGCCGGCAGCGGCGTGTACGTGACCTCGACCGCCTTCGCTGCGGCCTTGCACGCCTCCAAGCTCTCGCCCACGACGACCGCGATGACCTGGCCGTGGTAGTGGACCTCGCCGCTCGCGAGCAGCGGCTCGTCCTTGCGGATCGCCCCGACGTCGTTTTCGCCGGGCACGTCGGCCGCGGTGAGCACGCACGCGATCCCCGGCATCGCGGCTGCGACCGCCGTGTCGATCTTGTCGATGCGCGCGTGCGCGTGCTTCGACAGGACCGGCCACATCTCGAGCATCACCCGTCGCCGCGCCTGGTCGTCGACGTAGATCGCCGTGCCCGTGACGTGGCCGATGGCGCTCTCGTGCTTCAACGCGAAGCTCGCCCGATCGCCGACGGCCTCCTCGAGGGCCTCGCTGCCGGCGAAGTCGAGCTCGCCGTCCTGGGCCGCGCTCACCTCGCCCAGCCAGAACTTGTCGAACAGGGACACGATGAGGCCGCGCCGATACGCGACCCCCGAGCGCACGTCTTCGATCGGCGCGAACTCGTCCGCGAGCACCGCCTTCGCCGCCTCGACCGTGGCCGCGTCCCACGCCTTGCCGACCAGGAAGGCCTCGGTCTTCTTGGCGCGCACCGGGGTCGCGGCCACGCCGCCATAGGCCAGGCGCGCGTGCGTGACGACGCCGGCCGCGTCGACCTCGACCGCGAAGCCGGCCGCGACGATCGAGATGTCGAGCTCGCGTCGCTTGGACACCTTGTACGAGTCGACCCGCCGCTGCCCCTCGACCGGTCGCGGCCGCGGGAGGATGACCTCGAGCAGCACCTCGTCGGGCGCGAGCACGGTCTTCCGATACGCCGTGAAGAAGTCGGCGAGCGCCACCACGCGCTCACCCTGCGCGGACACGAGGCGCACGGAGGCATCCAGCGACATCAGCACCGGCGCCATGTCACCGATGGGCGAGGCCGTGACGAGGTTGCCCGCGAGCGACGCGCGGTTCCGGATGGGGCGCGACGCGAACACGAGCAGCATCTTCTGGATCGACGGGAACTCGCCCGCCAGCGACTCCTCGAGCGCGGTGAGCGAGGCCGAGCCGCCGACCACGAGCGCGGTCTCGGTGCGCGTGATGCGCATGAGCTCGGGCACGCCGTCGGTCGCGATGAGCGCCGCGTACCGCCGCCCCTGCTTGTTGATGTAGACCCCGATCTCGGTCGCGCCGCAGATCAGCTCGGCCCCGGGCATCGCCTGCCGCAGGGCCAGCAGCTCGGCGAGGGTCGTCGGTCGGTGGAAGGTCCCACCGGTCGCACCCGTCGCACCGGGCGCGGCCGGCGCGGTGTAGTCGAGCCCTTCCAGCGCGGGCACGTCGCCCGCGAGCCGCTCGGCAAAGGCGTCGGCGCCACACGTCGCCTTCGCGCCCCGGGCCTCGACGAAGGCGTCGCGGATCGGCCGGTAGCCGGTACACCGGCACAGGTTCCCGTTGAGCTGGTCGTTGACCTGCCACGGCGCGTCGAGGTCTTTCCGATAGTAGCCCTCGAACATCGCGCACACGAACCCCGGCGTGCAGTAGCCACACTGCGAGCCGTAGTGCTTCACCATCGCGGACTGGACGGGGTGCAGGGCCTCGCGCGTTCCGACGCCCTCGACCGTGACCACCTCGCGCCCCGCGACCATCGGCAAGAGCGCGATGCAGCTGTTGATCGCCCGGTAGGTCGGCGCCCCGCCCGCGTCGCGCTCGACGATGGCCACCGTGCACGCGCCGCAGTCGCCCTCGGCGCAGCCTTCCTTGCTGCCGGTGTGGCCGTTGGCGCGCAGGTAGGTGAGCAGCGACGTGTTCGTGGACTCGCCCGCCACACGCACGGACTTTCCGTTGAGCGTAAACTCGAAGCTGCCTGACATACCGGGCCTCGCGATCTGTGTCCCGGCGTCTTGCGCCCCTGTCCAGAGAGGTTCGGCCGACGCCGATGACGACGGCCTCGCACGCGCGGGTCCAAGGTCAATCGGGTAGCCCGAGAGCGCCGCACGGTCAAGCCGGACGCGCGCGCGAGCCTTGCTATCCGCCCACGCGCGACCTTGCGCCGACGCGGACTTCGTGGTCGGATATGAGGGCTCGCGGAGGCTCGTCTCACATGGACCTGAACAATCTCGAACGCGTCCTGGTCCCCATCGACTTCTCGGAGCTCTGCTACAAAGCGCTCCGCACGGCGCTCTCGATCGCGCCTCCCGAGAAGATCCACCTGCTCCACATCACCCCGGTGGCCAGCGGCCTAGCCTGGGCCGCCGGTCTCCACGGCGCGGCCGACGACAAGGCCAGCGTCGAGGTCGTGCGCATGCGGCTCGAGCGCGAGCTCGACGGGCACAACCTCCCGCATAGCGGCATGCACGTGCACGTGCGCGTCGGCTCGCCGTCGCACGAGATCGTCGACTTCGCCAACAACCGCATGAAGCCCGACCTCGTCATCATCGGCTCACACGGCCGCGAGGGCACGGTCGAACGTCTTCTGATGGGCTCGGTCGCCTACTCGGTCGTGCGCAACACGCGCGCCCCGGTCCTCGTCGTGCGGTGATGGTCCCGCGCCTCACCCCGGCTCCGCTCCTGGCACTGGCCTCGACCCTCGCGCTCGCCCCGCTGTTCGGGCCCGCCGCCCACGCCGCGCCCTCGCGCGTCGACCTCATCGAGCACCTCTTCGGTGCTTCGAACGTGAACGCCGTCGTCGGTAACGGCCGCCTCACCGTCGGGCTCTCGGCGCGCGGCGACGCCTCGGTGCTGTCCTGGCCCTCGCCCTCCTACTGCGACCAGCTCCTCCATATCGGACGCAACGACCTCGACGTGCGCGAGGACCCGACCCGCACGATGGCCGCCGCCGACACGATGGGCGCCTTCGTCGCGGTGCGCGTGACGACCGCCGCGGGCACCCGTGTCCACCTCCCGCGAAGCGATCGCGATGGCGCCGGCGGGCTCGTCTGGACCGCCACCCAGGCCTTCCCCGACCCTCGCGCGGCCCACCTCGTGACGACCTTCACGAGCCGCACCGAGTCCTTCGACCTCGTCATCGACGACGTCGTCGACAAGGACCGCGATGTCTGGGTGCGCCGGGTCGAGGTCGTTCCTCATGGCGGTGCGGCGATCACCGACGTCGAGGTCCTCGGCTACTGGAACCTCTCGCCGACCGTCTCGCGCATCCCGCAGCTGCCGCTGGCCGACTGGGCCATGGACGCCTTCAACGACTACGCCGGCCTCTGGTCCGCCGCCGACCAGGCCCTCGTCCACTACCGCCCCGCCGGCCGCGGCGACCTGACCCAGCTCACCGACCTCGTCGTG
>JAEUKJ010000501.1 GCA_016792665.1 Deltaproteobacteria bacterium
GTGCTCGGGGCCGTGACCCGACGCGCGTTGGAGATCCAAGCCGCCACCGACGGCGCCTTCGACCCCGCGCTCGGCGCCGAGCTCGCGGCGCTGGGCTACGATCGGTCCTTCGAACACCTCGGCCGTCGCTCGCGCCTCGCCGAGCGCGCGCGTGCACCGAGCACGCCGACCCGGGCGCTCGTCGATGGGGACCATATCCATCTCGAAGGTCCGGGCAGCCTCGACCTCGGCGGTATCGCGAAGGGCTTCGCGGTGGACCGGGTCGTCGACCACCTCGTCGACGCCGGCGCGACCTCGGTGCTGGTCGATGGGGGCGGCGACATCCGCGGCTGCGGACCCTCCTTCCCGATCGGCGTGGGCGACGGCCTGGTCGTCTGGTCGCACCTCGGCGCGGTCGCGACCTCTTCGACCCGCAAGCGCCGCTGGTTCGACCCCGGGGACCACCCGGCCCACCACTTGATCGACCCGGTCACCCGCCGCCCGAGCGACGGCCCCCTCGACACGGCCACGGTGATCGCCCCCGACGCGGCCACCGCCGACGCGCTCGCGACCGCGTTGATCGTCGCGACCGAGGCGGTCCTCGCCCGCCTTCCGGACTTCGGGGCGCACGCCTTGGTGCGCGGCCGCGACGGCCATTGGTGGGCCACCGCTCGGGCCCCGTTCACGGCCCCACTCACCCCGATCTTCGACGCCTCTTGCGAGGAATCGCCATGAGCCAGCCCTTTCCGCGCGCCCTGCGCGTCTTCCTCCTCCTGGCCGGCGGCGCCCTGGTCATCAGCGCGCTCCCGCCGATGCTGTCGGCCATCGCGGCGCCAGGCGTCCCGCTCATGTGGTGGTCGGCCCGGGCGCTGGGGCTCCTGGCCCTCGTGGCGCTCTGGCTCTCGGTGCTGTTCGGTGTCTTCATGGCGGCCAAGGGCGCCGGCGGTCTGGTTTCGAAGCCCGCGGTGGCGCTCTTGCACAGCCGCTGGGCACTCGGCGCCCAGGTCGCGACCGCGCTGCATGTCCTCCTGGTGATCGCCGATCCGCTCTCGGGCGTGACCCCGCTCGCCGCCGTGGTCCCGCTCACCTCCGCGACGCTCACCGGCCCGGTGGCGCTCGGGACCTTCGCGCTCTGGGGCCTGGCCGTCCTGCTGGTGACCACCGCGCTCGCGCGCAAGCTGAGCAAGACCGTCTGGCGCGCGGTCCACGCCTCGGCCTTCGGGTCGTTCCTGCTGGCGACCGTCCATGGCATCACCGCGGGTACGGACACCGCGGCCCCCGCCGTCCGTATCCTCTATGCGTTGACGTCGGCCCTCATCGTGGCCGCGATCGTCCAGCGTCTCCTGCTGGCGCGCGCCGCCTCGCAGACCTCGAAAGCCGTGACCTCCACGCGACAAGGGAACCACGCATGAACCGCCTCCTCGTCTGGGACCTGCCGGTCCGACTCTTCCACCTCCTCCTCGGGCTCACCTTCCTCGGCGCCTTCACCATCGCCAACGCGGTCGACGACGACAGCGTGATGTACGCCGCGCACATGTTGCTGGGGCTGGTCATGGTCTTCATGGTCGTCCTGCGCATCGTGTGGGGCTTTGTCGGCACCCGGCACGCGCGCTTCGCCGACTTCGTCTTCGGCCCGCGCGCGGTGCTCGGCTACTTCCGGGCCGCGCTCACCGGAAAGGCCGAGCGCCACGCCGGACACAACCCCGGCTCCAGCGTCGCCATCTTCGGGATGCTGGCGCTGGTGCTCGCCGTCGGCGTGAGCGGGATCCTGGTGGCCGACGGCAACCGCGGCCTGAAGGACGTCCACGGGCTCTTGTCGTGGGGGCTCGTCATCGCGGTCGGCGCGCACCTCCTCGGCGTCCTCCTGCACACCATCAAGCAGCGCGACAACATCACGCGATCGATGATCGACGGCCGCAAAGAGGTCGAGCCGGCCCTTGCCATCCCGCACGCGCACCCGATCGTCGGCCTCGTCTTCCTGACCCTGGTCGGCCTCTGGTCCTGGCGCCTCGTGGCCGGCTTCGACCCCGCCACGCGCAACCTCACCGTGCCGGTCATCGGCGCGACGCTGAAGCTCGGCGACACCGAGGACGAGAAGGCCGAGCGTCGCTCGAAGCGTGACCGCCTCCGCGCCGAGGACCGTGCGCGCGAGCACGACGACGACTGACCCCGCGGCCGCGCGCCATCGCGGCTGATCGGCTCACCCCAGCGACTGCCCGCCTCGCGAGCCGCGCCCGACTCCATCTCTTCCCCAAGGGGACTCCCCGACGCGCCACAGCGGCGCGCCGGAAGGGTCTGCCATGTCTGCGACACGAGGAATCACCATGTCCTTCATCCGCCTGACTCTCAGCATCTTCAGCGCCGTGATGGCGTTGTCCACCGCGGCCCACGCCGAGGCTCCCGCGCCGAGCGCCGCCACCGTCCAGAACCTCCAGGCCGCCTACGACGGCGAGTCCAACGCGCACGCCCGCTATGTCGCCTTCGCCGTCGCCGCCGACACCGAGGGCTACCACCAGGTCGCGAGCCTCTTTCGCGCGGCGGCCGCCGCCGAGAAGATCCACGCCGCCAACCACGCCAAGGTCATCGAGGAGCTCGGGGCGGTCCCCAAGGCCGACGTCAAGAAGCCCGAGGTGAAGTCCACGCGCGAGAACCTGAGCGCGGCGATCGCGGGCGAGTCCTACGAGCGCGACACCATGTACCCGGGCTTCATCAAGACCGCCGACCAGGCGGGGCTCGCCAAGGCCGTGCGCACCTTCAAGTACGCGGCCGCGGCCGAGGCCAGCCACGCCAAGTTCTACGCCGAGGCCCTCGCCAACCTCGAGGGCTGGCGCACAGGCACCCGCAGCTTCTACGTCTGCGCGGTCTGCGGTGAGACGCTGGCGGCGCTGCCGGACGTGCGCTGCCCGGTCTGCAAGGCGGGCAAGGACAAGTTCGAGGTCGTGAGCTGACCTCGCCACGGCGTAGGACGACACGTGACGAGACGTGGGGCCTGCGGGGCCAGTCCGAGCTGGCGTCCGCCGCGCGGTCGATGCGCGGGCCCGGACGCCGCGCGGGCCCCGTTCGCGCGGGCCGTTTGCGCGTGGCCGCTCAGTCGCGGCGCTTCAGCCGCGGCCGGGGATCGGCTGGACGCGGTTCTTGTGCTCCCAGAAGAGGCGCAGGCCCGGCAGGTTCGGCAGATGCATGGCCGTCGGCGGGTCTTTGCGTGTGCCGCTCACCTGGTGGAAGGTCGCGGTGCGCTGGCCGAGGTCATAGGCGATGCGGTAGCGCGCGTCCCCGATGCTGAGGCCCTTGGGGTAGTTGCGCGCGATGACCTGGGCGATGGCCTCGGGCGGGGCGGGCGGCATGAGGTCCTCGGGCCCGATGAGCGCGAGGTCGTCGCCGGACTCGAGCCCGAGCTCGGTGATCTTCTGGAGGAGCCACTCGCCGAGTGGGGCCAGCGGCTCGGGCTGCGGCGCTCCGTAGGCGGCGTTGCGGTCGGTCTGTGCGACCTGGATGGCGAGCGCGGCCAGATCGTAGCGCTCGTGGAGGCGCGTCATCATGCCGCCGAAGATGCGGCCCTGGAGGATGAGATCGCGCACGGCGCGGCGCGCGGCCTCGCCGGTCGGAGAGACCTCACGCGTGGCCAGGACCTCGCCGGCATAGACCTGCGAGACGGTCACCATGAGGCGCGCGCCCTCCATCTGGGGGTCGCCGAAGCGCTCTTCACCGAGCCCCGCCGAGGCGAGCCAGGCCAGCGGCACGGGCATCGCGGCGGTGATGATGAGGCCGCTGTTCATGCCCTGGGCCGCGACGGCGCGCGAGTCGAGGACGATGAGCGCCTCGGTGTCGGCGGCGCGCACGGCACTCTCGGGGTCGAGCTCGAGCTCGGTGCCGCCGGCCGACCAGGTGAAGCGCCGCTTCTTCTGGTCGCGCCGGATCATCGCCGCGCCCGGCCACACGTGGATGAGCAGCTCGGCCAGCGGGCGGCGCGGGATCTGACCGTTCCAGCTCGGGTCGCCGAAGCCGAGCTTGCGATAGCGCTGGGCCGCGGCCCGGGCCTCGCTGAGCGCTTTGCCGTCGAGCCCGTGGCGCCCTGCATCGCCGTTGCGGACGGCCTCGACCAGGGCCACCACGTCGCACCCGGCCGAGCGCAGGTCGTCGCCCTGGACCGCGTAGGCCCGGCTCGGCGCCGCATACGGCCCGATCGCCTCGGCCTTTCGAAACAGCGATCGGCCCGCGCTCAGCGCGGCGGCGAGCAGCAGCGTCGGCTCGCGCAGGCCCGGCGTGGCGTCGCCCTGGGTCAGGAGGCGGGCCAGTCCGACGTCGAGTGGCAGCGTGAAGAGGCGGATGCCGGCCTCGGTGATGGCGCCGTCCTTCACGCAGCCAAGCGCCGTGAGCTCGGCCAGGGCCGCGTTGACGGCGTGCGCGCGCGGGCGGTCGACCCAGGGCAGGTCCATGCCGGTCGGGCTGCAGGCCAGGGCCGAGAGCACGAGCGACACCAGCGAGCCGCGATGGATCTCCGGCAGCGTCACCTCGTCCAGCGGAGCCGTCGGCGCCCAGAGCCGAATGCACACGCCGGGGCCGAGGCGCCCGGCGCGACCCGCGCGCTGCTCGGCCGAGTCGCGGGCGATGGGCAGGAGGCTCAGATAGCCGCGGCCCGCGCGATAGACCATGCCGCGCACGAGCCCACTGTCGATGACGATGCCGATCCCCGGGATGGTGAGGCTCGTCTCGGCCACGTTGGTCGCCAGCACGACGCGCCGCTTGCGGGTGGGAGAGGTGCTCGGGTTGAGCACGTCGCCCTGGTCGCGGAGCGCCATGTCGCCGTGCAGGGTGGCCACGTCCCAGCGGTTGCTCTTGGCGAGGATGGCCTCGGCGCAGCGCCCGATCTCCTGCTTGCCCGGCAGGAACACGAGCACGTCCCCGCGCTCGCCCTCGGCCTGCGCCAGGGCCGCCAGGAGGCGGTCTTCCAGGCCCTTCTTGGAGGGCAGGGTGGTGTCTCCCGGCAGCCACCGCGTCACGATGGGGAAGGTGCGACCCTCGCCCGAGAGGTGGACGCCGCCCAGGTGCTGGGCCAGGCGATCGGCCTGGATGGTCGCGGACATGACGACCAGGGCCTGGTCGCTGTGCTGCTTCTTCCGTTCTTGGAGGAGTGCCAGCAGGAGGTCGGTGTCGAAGGCCCGCTCGTGGAATTCGTCCAGGACGACGGCTGCGTATGCGTCGATGTCGGCGCGCGGCCGCGAGCCCGCCGGACCCCGGGCCTCGCGCGGGCCGGTCTGCATCATGCGCAGCGCCACGCCCGGGGTGACGAAGGTGATGGCGGCGTCGTCGGCGACCTGGCGTTCGTCGCGCACGATCCAGCCGACGTCGCTGCCGGGACGACAGCCGCGCAGCTCGGCCACGCGGGCGGCCAGGGCCCGACACGCCACGCGCCGCGGCTCGACGACCAGCACCCGCCCGAGCGCCGTCAGGGTCGGTGGCACGCAGGTCGACTTGCCCGAGCCGGTCGGGGCCGACACGACCACCGGGCCGCGGCGTGCGGCTTCGAGGACGCGCGGCAGGAGGGGCGAGATCGGCAGGGTCGGCGGCGGCATCGCTCGCCCCCTACCATGGTGTGATGGAGGCGTCGCTGGCGGCCTCAGGCCGAGGCGCGTTTCTTCGCCCGGGGCGGCTTCGCAGGCGCGGCGTTCACGCCCATGTGGCGCTCGAAGCGCGCGCGATCGACGAGCTCGGTCGCCGCCGGGACGCGATGCCCCGGACCCAGCGGCTCGAGCTCGAGGTCGACCGCCGCGGCGCGCACCTTGTGCTTCCAGGTGCCGACGAAGCGCCCGCGATGGAGGACGGTCGGGTTCACCAACGACGCCTTGCCCCACACGCGCGGCCGCAGCGCCGCGTCGGGCACGACGAAGTCCTTGTTGGCGTGCGTCATCATCTGCGTGTCGTAGGCCGGCAAGAGGCGTGCGGGCCACGCGTCATCGGCGCGCGGAGGCGCGGCCATGAGGTCGTCGAGGTCGGTCGTGAGCGCCAGCAGCGGCAGCGGCTCCGCGCCCGGCTCGGCCAGCATCACGGTGGTGAGCTCGCCCTCGAGCGCGGCCACCCAGGTCCGCGCCATCGACACGTTGGCCCCGAAGTAGTGCGCGACATCGTGCACGGAGGCCGGACCCCAGGTCCCGAGGTAGCGGCGTGTCAAGGCGATGGCCGCGGCCTGGGGCGTGAGCTCGGGCCAGGCCAGTCCGGGCAGCCACCAGCGGCGCGCGGCGTAGGCCTGCTCGCGCCCGCGTTGCTCGGTGGACGAGAGAAAGCCCAGCGTGCCGGCGCTCCAGATGAGGCGCGTGGCGGCCATGCGCGCGGGTGGATCGTCGTTGATCGGCGTCTTCGCGAAGGCGTCGACCAGGCGCCCGGGTGCCAGGTCCATGACGTCGCTGCGGGTGAAGGTGCGCTCGAGACGTTCGATCGCGGCGATGAAGTCGGCGATCTCGTGGTCCTCGGCCTTGGGGCCGACGCGGGCCGAGCGCGGCCACAACGCCTGGGCGGTCGCGATGAGGACCCAGTCGTCGGGGTGATAGATGTGGACCGTGTCGCGCTGGCCCCAGGCGCGGACGATCGTCCGGTCGTCGAGGAGGGCGCGCTGGACGGTCGTGCTCTCCGGGTGGCCGGCGGTCCGGAGCGCCAGGCCCCAGCGGGCGGCGGCCTCGACCTGGGCCTGGGCCCCGAGGAGCTGGCGGGCGCAGGTCGCGAGATCGGGCAGGGGGGCGATGAGGCCCGAGCGGCGTGCCCGGAAGTGAGCGGCTTGCTCGTAGCGAATGCGCGCGGTCATGCGCGGACCTCATCACGCAGTCCGGGCCCGCGCAAGGGTCGTCCCACGGGTGCCAGCCGTCCGGTCCTCGTGCGAATGGACTTTCCGTTCGGGCCGATCGAATCTCGTCGACACCCGCGGCGCTGGGGGGCGTGTCCCGACGTCGGTACAC
>JAEUKJ010000521.1 GCA_016792665.1 Deltaproteobacteria bacterium
TTGCTCGGCGTGAGGCCGGGCTGTTACCGTCTTCGCGGAGGTCGACCTTGCCCAGCGCTCGTTCCGTCGTCTGGGCTCGCGCCCTCGCCGTGGTGGTGTCAATCGGGGGTGGCGCCACGTCCCTCCTGGCCTGCGACGCCGAGTCCGGCGCATCCCCCGACGGGGACACCCAGAGCGGTGACACGTCCGCGCCCGAGCCAGGCCTCACCCGCTACTACCGGGACATCGCGCCGCTCTTGGCGAAGCACTGTACGAGCTGTCACGCGCCGGGTCAGGCGGGCCCCTTCCGGATGGACACGCTCGAAGACGCGCGCAAGTTCGCCGAGCTCGGGCTCGGGGCGATGCAGGTCGGGCTCATGCCGCCGTGGATGCCGGACCGCGCGTGTCGCACCTATGCCGACGAACGTGGCGTGAGCGCCGACGAGATCGCGCTGTTCGCGCGCTGGATCGACGAGGGCAAGCCCGCAGGCGACCCCGCCGAGCTCCAGGCCCTGCCGACCCCGCCGGCCTGGGCGCCGAACCTGATCTTGCCGATCTCCGAGGCACACCTGCCCTCGGGCGAGCTCGAGGACGACTACCGCTGCTTCGTGCTCGGCGACGCGAGCCTCTTCCCGGCCGACGCCTATCTGTCGGCGTCGCAGGTCGCACCCGGCTCGAGCCAGGTGCACCACGTGCTCGTCTATGCCATCGCGCCCGAGCGCGCCGACGACGTCGCGACGGCCGACGCCGCCGACCCCGGCCCCGGCTATCCGTGCTTCGGCGGGCCGGTACCGAGCGGCGCCGAGTCGGACCTCACCGGGTTCTTCGCCGGCGGGCCGGTGCCCGACCTCACCCTGCCGACCCAGATCGGGTCCTGGGTGCCGGGCTCCCAGCCGCGCCGCTACCCCGAGGGCACCGCCATCCGCATCCGCGCAGGCTCCGTCCTGGTGGCACAGGTGCACTACAACCTCAGCGAGGGCCGGCCGCTCCCCGACTCGTCGCGCATCGAGATGGTCGTCCGCGAGCGCGCACCGACGACCCTGGTCGACGTGCGACCGCTGGCCGTGCGCAGCCTCGACATCCCCGCGGGTGAGGCCGAGGCCGTCAACGTCGGCTGGTTCCCGTACTTCGGTGACGCGCCCCTCACGCTGAGCACCGTCGCCGGGCACATGCACCTCCTCGGGCATCACTTCCTGGCCGAGGTCGTGCGACGGGACGCGACGACCGAGTGCGCGCTGTCCATCCCGCGCTGGGACTTCCACTGGCAGCAGAGCTACACCCTACGCGAGGCCGACCGCATCATCCTGAACGACGGCGACGGCGTGCGCGTGACCTGCGAGTACGACAACTCGGCGTCGAACCAGCCGATCGTGGACGGCGTGCGCGTCGCGCCGCGCGACGTCGCGTGGGGCGAGGGCACGCGCGACGAGATGTGCATCCTGTACTACTCGGCGCTGAAGCCGTTCACCCCGGTGCCGCCGCCCGTGTCGAGCCTGTGCGAGCTCGCGGCGCCGTGCGTGGCGCGCTGCGAAGGCCCGAGCCTCGACTGCCTGATGACCTGCCCGGAGGCGTCTCCGAGCTGCCAGCTCTGCGCGTTGCGCGCGGGCCTCACCTGCTCGAACTTCGGTTGCGTCGGGGCGCTGCGGGCCGCGGGTGACTGCCTCGGCCGCTGTCTCGGGGCGGCCGTGATGCTCGGCTCGAACACGGGGCGCTGCCTCGAGAGCGAGTGCGGTGGGCTCTATGCTGACGTGCTCGCCTGCATGGATGCGCCTCTGCCCGAGGGCGGCTGCGAGGCCGAACTCGACGCGTGCGGGGTCGCGTTCTGAGCGCGTGCGAGACCGTGACACTTCGCGGTGTCATGGTCACGTCGGCTCCCGACCGGCGAAGGTCGCGAGGAGCGTCGCCCAGTAGCGCGCCGAGTCGAAGCCGAAGCCGTCCATGACCGGCTGGGCGTGGTCGAGGTGGGGCAGGAGGACGTGGGCGACGGGGGCGGGCCACAGGAGATCGGTGAGGTAGAACTGGCCGTCGTGGGCGACCCCTGGCGAAATCTCGCCAAGGCGTTCGTGGAAGGAGTCGAGCCAGGTCGTCGGGCGCGAGGACCAGGACGCGGTCTGG
>JAEUKJ010000394.1 GCA_016792665.1 Deltaproteobacteria bacterium
CCGGTTGCCCTCGGCGAGGCGCGCATGATGGGCAGGGACGGTCCGCGGTTCCCTCGCACGGCGAGTCGTGGAACGCTGGGTGCCGTCCACCCGACGAGCGCCCGCGGCCTCGTCTCGCCCCCACGAGGTTCCCCATGAAGACCTTCATCCCGACCCCGACCGACGACGAGACCATCGAGGGCGTAGGCACGCTGTCGACCTGGGAAGCCCTGGTCGTCGACGCCGTCGGCAGCGTCATCGACTTCTGGCAGTTCAAGCGCAACCAGGGCCGTGTGTGGGCCATCCTCTATCTGCGCCAACGCGCCATGAGCGCGGCCGAGATCCAGGAGACGCTGGGCCTGTCCAAGGGCTCGGTCAGCATGCTCGTGCGCGAGCTCGAACAATGGGGCGTCATCCACCGCGTGCGCCACCCCAACGACGCCAACTGGCGCTACCAGGCCGAGAGCGACCTCCTGGCGATGGTGCGTCGCGTCATCGGCGACCGCGAGACCAAGCTCGTCTCGCGCGTGCGCTTCGACCTCGAGCAAGCCGAGAAGATGGCCAAGGACGCGGGCGCCGACCGCGACGAGGTCAAGCGCATCGCGAAGATGCGCATGCTCGCGAGCCTCGTCGAGAAGGCGCTCCAGACCTTCATCAAGACCGCGCGCCTCGACGTGCTCGACGTGCTCGGGATCCTGCACCGGTGAACCATCCACGAGGAGTCTCCGCATGAGCCGCACCCTGCACCTCCACGCCTCGAGCCCCGAGCTCGCACGCGCCCTCCGCTCTGGCACCGTCGAGACCGCGCCCGGCCAGGTCCAGCGCGCTCGCCCCGTGGCGGTCGACGCGGGGCGGGTCACCCTCGAGCTCGTCGCGCCTCCTTCGGCGCCAGTGCGCCCCGGCCTCCTCACCTGGATTCGCGCCGTGCGCCCGCCGAGCCTCACCGCGACGCTGACGCCGACGCTCATCGTCCTCCTCTACGGGCTCTTCGTCGGCTGGCCCGCGAACGGCCTCGTCGCGCTGACCTCCATCCTCGGGGTCCTCTGCCTGCAGATCGCGGTCAACCTCTCGAACGACTACGAAGACCACCTGCGCCTCATCGACCTCCCCGGCTCGCTGGGTGGCGCCGGCCTCATCCAGTCCGGCGAGCTCTCGCCGCGCGCAGTCCGGAACGTCGCTCGCGCCTTCGCGCTTATCGGCCTCGCCCTGGGCCTGCCGGCGTTCTTCGCGAGCCCGCTTCCCCTCGCCCTCATCGGGGTCCTGGCGGTCGTCGCCGGCCTCGGCTACAGCGCCGGCCCGGGCCTCAAGTACCGCGCCCTGGGCGACCTCGCGGTCATCGCGTTGTGCGGCCCGGCGCTGACCCTCGGCATGGCGCTCGGCACCTTCGGGCGCTTCGACGCCTTCGTCATCTTCGCAGGCCTGGCGCTGGGCCTCGCCGCCGTCGGCCTCCTGCACGTGAACAACTACCAGGACATGGACCTCGACGCGGCGCGCGACGCGAAGACCCTGGCCCGCGTCCTCGGCAAGCGTGGCTCGCAGGCCTACCTGGTCGTCGTCTACGCCCTGGCCTTCGGGGCCTGGGGCGTGGCAATCGCCGTGGCCGCGATCTCGACCCCGCTGCTCGCGCTGCCGTTCATCGCCGCGATCCCGGTGACGCTCTTGTGCGCCCGCCTGCTCGCGGCCAAGGACCCGGCCGCGCTGCGCCTGGCTCGGGTCGACGCGGCCAAGGCCCACCTCGCGATGGGCGCCCTGGCCAGCCTCGCGCTGGCCCTGGCGCTGACCCTCTGATCGACGCCCTCCCCTCCCTTCGAAGACCGGGTCGAGCCGACCCTCAGGAGCAGTCCATGCAGCTCACGGATTCGACTGTCCTCGGCACCCCCTCGCGCTCGGATGACACGCTCACGCGTGAGGTCCGCACCGCCGCAGAGGCCACCTTTGCCACCCACGACGCCATCCAGCTCGCGACCCTGGGCGGTCCCTACACGCCCTGGATCCTCGGCGCCTACTTCACCCACCGCGCGAGCGAACGCGGCATCGACCTCTTCCTCATGGTCGAAAAGCACGGCAAGACCATGGTGAACCTGGTCGCCGACCCGCGCGTGGCCTTCGCGGTCAACCAGGGCGACGCGGCGCGCGACTTCCTCCAGGGCAACGGCCAGGCCGAGATCCTCCCCGAGGCCGAGGGCGAGCGCGTCGTGGCCGCGCTGGTCCAGAAGATGCCGTGGTTCAAGCTCTACACGCCGTGTGCGCCGGTGCGCATCTCGCTCGGCGAGCTCTTCGTGACCTCGTTCGCGCGCGGCTGGATGCCGGCCAAGCGCCTCGACTTCCGCGGCGACCTCCGCTGAGAACCGAGCCCTCCGGCAACGTCGAGAACACAGAGCCCGGGCGCTCCGGGCTCTGACCGTTTTCACCGTTTCCGCGCCTCCGAAGCGCTCGCGACCGAAGTTTTCGACTGATAACAAGTTCCGCGGCGAGGCGCTGCTCAGGCCACGGTGGGCGGCTTCAGGGTCGCGAGCCCGCCATCGATCCCCAGCACCTGTCCGGTCACCCACGAGGTCTCCGGATCCAGCAGCCAGGCGATGCCGCTCGCGACGTCCGCGGGCTCCCCGATCCGACCGAGCGGATGCATCTTGTTGCTCGCCTCGAGCATCCGCGGCTCGGTCGCGAGCTGACCGGCCAGCGGCGTCCTGACCAACCCCGGCGCGACCGCGTTCACGCGCAGCCCGCGCCGCGCATAGGTCGCCGCCGCGGACCGGACGAGCCCCTCGACCCCGGCCTTGGACGCCGCGATCGCCTCGTGGTTCGCGAGGCCGATCGACGCCGCCGCGCTCGACACCAGGACCAACGAGGCCGGCCGCCCCGCGACCGCGCCGAGGTGCTGCCCGGCCGCGCGCACGCACGCGAAGGCCGTACCGAGGTTCTGACCGAGGACCTCCAGCCACTCGCGCTCGCTCGTGCGATGGGCGGGCTTCAGCAGGATGGCCCCGGCCAGGTTGACGATCCCGGTGAGCGGCGCGACCGCAGAGGCCCGCGCCACCGCCTCCATCACGTCGTCGAGCCGGGTTGCGTCGAGGGCCAGCGCCTCGGCCCCATACGTGGCGGCCACCGCCTGCACGCGCTCGAGCCTGCGCCCCGCGAGCACGAGCGAAGCTCCACGCGCCGCAAGCCGCGCCACGAGCGCCTGTCCGATCCCGCCCGCGGCGCCGATCACGAGTACCCGCTCGCGAGCCGGAGGGATCGATTCCACGGGTGCCGACGCCTCTGAATCGTTCAAATCGTCCATGCCTCCAGGGGTGCCCACGCCCTGCTCGAGGTCAAGCACCCTCGGCACTTACGCCACAAACGCAGCGAACCGTGGCCGAAGCGTCGCCGAAACCGGGTTCCCCCACGGCGGCACCTCTGGTATTCGCGAGCGATGAGTGCTCCCACGCCCGACTCCGAGTTCCCGCCCGTCATCACCACCGAGCCGCAGGTCTCGCTGCGCGCCATCCTCACCGGGGCCATCCTCGGCGGCGCCCTGGCGATGGCCAACATCTACACGGGGCTCAAGATCGGCTGGGGCTTCAACATGTCGATCACCGCCGCGCTCCTGGCCTTCGGGCTGTGGACGGTCATCGGCGCCCTCGACAAGAAGATGCGTCGCTTCTCGATGCTCGAGAACAACCTCAACCAAACGGGCGCCTCGGCTGCGGCCTCCATCTCGTCCGCCGGCCTGGTCTCGGCCGTCCCGGCCCTCACGATGTTGAATGGCCACGACTGGAGCTACCCCGAGCTGGCCATCTGGATCTTCTGCTGCTCGGGCCTCGGCGTCTTCGTCGCGGTCCTCTTCCGTCGCCAGATGCTCGTCCAGGAGAAGCTGCCCTTCGCGTCCGGCATCGCCTCGGCCGAGACCCTGAAAGAGATGTACGCGCGCGGCGCCGAAGCCATGGCGCGCGTGAAGGCCCTCCTCTACGGCGCGGGCGCGGCGGCCTTCTGGAAGCTCGCCGTCCAGTTCGCCCACATCAAGGCCCTGGCCTTCGCCGGCCCGAGCCTGCCGCTGTCCGGTGACGGCGCCGCCGCCAAGGTCGGCGTAACGTCGCTCTCGGCAGGGCATGTCGCCTTCGCCCTCGATCCCAGTCTGCTCATGGTCGGTGCCGGAGCCATCATCGGCGTCCGCATCGGGACATGGATGCTGGTTGGCGCCATCGCGTCCTGGTTCCTCATCGGCGGCTATGTCATCGATCAGGGTTGGGTCGCGGTCTCGGTGAAAGAGGTCGCCAACGTCCTGAAGATCGGTGGCACCGAGGTCTGGACCATCCCGGTGAAGAACGTCCTGGTCGGCGCCAACCCCGGCCCCTGGCTGCTGTGGCCCGGTGTCGCGCTGCTCGTCACCAGCTCGCTCGCCGCCCTCGCGTGGGCCGCCCCACAGTTCGTCCGCGCCTTCCGCGGCTCGAAGGGGGCGTCGGCGCCGGTCGATCGCACCCACGACGTCCCGCGCGCGTGGCTCTGGGGCGGGGTCGCCTTCATGACGGCCCTGACCCTCATCGCGGGTCACGTCTTCTTCGGCATGCACCCGCTCGTCGGCCTGACCGCCGTCGCCCTCACGGGCATCCTGGCCGTCGTCGCGCTGCGCGTCTCGGGCGAGACCAACGTCACCCCCGTCGGTCCGATGGGCAAGGTCACGCAGCTCGCCTTCGGCGT
>JAEUKJ010000543.1 GCA_016792665.1 Deltaproteobacteria bacterium
TCGGCCAGTGGGTCCGCGACACCACCGAGCCGGGTGCGCCAGGCGCGCTCGCGACCACGGTCGAGGTGCCAGCCGCCGCGCACATGTTGCTCCTCGGCGACCCTCACCCCGAGAACCTCGGCACCTTCTTGCCGCCGGATGGCGCGCTGATCGTCGACTGGAACGACTTCGACGCGGCGACCTGGGGGCCGTGGACCCACGACCTGCGGCGGCTCGCGACCGCGCTCCGCGTGTTCCTCGTCGGCTCGCCCCTCGAGCCCGGTGACGTGGACCGAGCCACCGAGGCGATCGTCCACGGCTACGCCGCGGGGCTCGACGGCGTCGAGGTGCCACGCGGCCGCATTATCGAAGATCTCGTGACCCGCGCCGAGGCCGCGAGCCGCGCCGCACCCGAGTTCGCGCGGGTCGTGGACGGGCAGCCCGCCGATGACCTGGCACCTGTGTCCGAGACCGAGCGGCGCGCGGTGCTGCAGTTCGTAGGCCGCTGGCCCGAGAGCTGCCTCGGCGGCTGCGACGACGGCCCGGCCAAGACGGTCCTCCGGCGTCTCGGCGCGGGCGTCGCGAGCTATCCGCTCATGCGTTGGTACGTGCGGCTCGAGGGTCCGACGGCGGCCGACGACGACGATGTCGAGATCGAGCTGAAGGAGGCGGCCCCCGCGCCCGTCCTCACCACCTCGCCGGCTCTCGTCGCCTGGGGCTTCTCCGACAACGCCGAGCGTGTCGTCCTGGCGCAGCGCACCCTCATGGCCACGCCAGTCGGCGATCGGCGCCTGGGCTTCGCGGCCATCGACACGTGGTCGGTCCGCGTCCGCGAACACACGCCAAGCCAGCAAGGGCTCTCTCGCGCGCGCGTGCTGGCGCGCCTCGACGATGGCCGGTGGCAGGCCTCGGACATCGTGGCGTTGGCCCTCGTCCTCGGTCAACGCCTCGGCGCCGCACACGCGCGATCTCCGCTCGGGCCGGACACGCTCACGCGGGCAGGCGCCGTGCTGCGACCGGCCGTGACCGCGGCCGAGGCCCGCCTGGCGGCCGAGACACTCGCGTTCGCGCGCTTCATGGCCGCGCGCGTGGTCGCCGATCACGCCCTGCTCGTCGACCTCCTCGCCAGCGAGGGGCCCCTGCTCGGCTTCACGCCATGAGGGGGGCATCGACCGTGGTGGCCACCCTGTCGTGTGCGCTCGCGGCGATGGCTGGACCGCTGGCCGGACAGGGTGCCGCCGAGCCCCCCACGGAGGTGCGTGCACGTGTCATCGCGGGGCCTTCGTGGACACGCAGCGCCGACGACGCGCGCACCGACTTCACGCTGTCCAGGGCCGAGCTCGGCGCGCGACTCGCGCTCGGCCCGCACCTGGCGCTCGATGCTCAGGTCGACGCGGTGCGATCGGCCAGCCCGTCGAGCCTCTTTGGCGTCAGCGGCAACGCCCTGGTGCTGGTGCTCTCGCGCGCCTACGGCGAGGTCGCGCTCGACCTCGGCCCAGGCCGCCTCGAGGCTCGGATGGGCCTCGTCCCCGATCCCGTCGTCGACGCGGTCGAGGGTGCGCAGGGCCTGAGGGTGATGGCCGACCCCCTGGCCGAGAGCGGCGCCTTCCACTGGCGCTCGGACATCGGCGCCACGCTCGGGTGGCGCGGCCTCGATGATCGCCTGGCGCTCACGCTCGCCGTCACGACCGGCGAAGGGGCGCGCGACGTCGAGCTCGATGACGCCAAGGACCTCCTCGTCCTGGCCCGCGGCGACCTCTGGACCGGTCGCCTCTTCGACGCGCCCGCGCGCCTTCGCCTGGCCGCCGGCTACCGCGTCGGCACCCGCGGCATCGCCTCGGTCGACGACGACCGCGCCTTCGCCCTGGCCGCGCTGCTGAGCCAGCGCCTCGGGCTGGGCCTCGAAGCGCACCTCGCCTTCGGCTATGACGCGCGCGCCGACCGCGAGGTCCGCGGCCTCGGCGCTTGGGTCCGCGCCATGCCGTGGGAGGTGATGGGCTTCGGGCTGAGGCTCGACTGGATGCAACTCGACGCGGCAGTCACCGGCAGCGACCGGGTGGTCGTGGAGGCTGGCGTGATCGCCGACCTCGCGGCGGCCTTCGGCATCGCCGACCGGACCTTCCGCCTCTTCGCGGGCTGGCGCGGCGAGAGGGTCGGCGCGAGCGCCGCGGCAGTCACGGGCCTCCAGAGCACGAGCGACGCGGACAGCCTCCTCCTCGTCCTCGAGGTCGCCACTGCGGCAGCCCCGGTCTGGTAGATTGGTCTTCTGGCTCGGTCGATCACGCCCGTGCTCGATGACAGCCTGATGCTGGCGCGCGCGACGCTGACTACCCGGTGCTGACCCAGTCGCGATCGAGCTTGCGCGAGGCGAGGAACA
This sequence comes from Deltaproteobacteria bacterium, assembly GCA_016792665.1. Taxonomy (GTDB): domain Bacteria; phylum Myxococcota_A; class UBA9042; order PHBI01; family PHBI01; genus WYBB01. The sequence continues at coordinate 2,357 of JAEUKJ010000543.1, forward strand.
GGAGTCCGACGGCGACCAGATAGAAGGCGCCGCCGGACATGATCGCCCAGCGCATCGAGTCGGCCCCGAAGCTCGGCTTCAAGAGGTCGGACACCCAGCCGAAGTAGTAGGTGCCGAGCGCGATGCCCACGAGGTTGTTCACGAGGAGGAACATCGCCGAGGCGGTCGAGCGCATGTGCGACGGCACGAGGTGCTGGACGGCCGCGACGACCGGGCCGAGCCACGCGAGGTTGAGGCCCGTCGGGATGATGATGAGGGCCAGCGCCAGCGGCAGCGAGTCGCTGTTCATGGCGAGCACGAAGGCCGGCAGCGCGATGACGAAGCAGGTCGCCGGGACCAGGGCGTAGGCGCGCTTGCTGGCCTTGCCGTAGCGGTCGGCCAGGGCACCGCCGAGCCAGATCCCGGCCAGACCGCCGACGAACGTGATGGCACTGTAGGACCACGAGGTCTCGGCGAGAGTCAGGTGGTGGGTGCGCTGGAGGTAGGTCGGGAGCCAGAAGGCGACGCCGTAGCCGCACACCGAGGACGACGCGGCGCCGAGTGCCAGGAGCCAGAAGCTGGGCTTCGGCAGGAGTGTCTTGATGACCGCGGAGAACGGGGCGGCGGGCGTGGGGGCGGCGCCGGCCTTGCGATCGAATCCACCGCGCTGGGGGTCGCGCACGGTGAGCTTGAAGATCGGGGCGAGGACGAGCCCGAAGACGCCGACCACGATGAAGGCCGTGCGCCAGCCGACCTCGGCCGCGATGAGGCCGCCGGCGAGGATGCCGGTCGCCATGCCGATGGGGATACCGAACGAGTAGACCGCGAGGGCGCGGGCGCGCTGAGCCGGGGGGAAGTAGTCCGAGATGAGGGAGTAGGCCGGGGCCACGCCACCCGCCTCGCCGACGCCGACGCCCATGCGCATGAGGAAGAGGCCCCAGAAGCTCGACACCAGGCCGCACGCGGCGGTGAACGCGCTCCACACGGTGAGGGCCGAGGTCATGATCCACGTGCGGCTCTTGCGATCGGCGAGCCACGCGATCGGGATGCCGAGGGTCGAGTAGAGGACCGCGAACGCGATGCCGCCCATCAACCCGACCTCGGTGTCGCTCAGCGCGAGCTCCTTCTGGATCGAGTCCTTGAGGATGCCGAGAATCTGACGATCGATGAAGTTGAAGGTGTAGACGACGATGAGGATCGCCAGGACGTAGTACCTGTAGCGGGGTGTGACGTCCGAAGGGGCGAGGTCGCGGTCGGCCATGATGCTCGGCTAGCACGCGCTCACGGCCGGCGCCACGGGGTTCGCGCAGGATCGTCGGGGCAGGACCATGGGCAGACGACCTGCCTCACCAGAGGGCTCGACGCGGAGCCCAAGCCGCGAAATGATGGGGCATGGTCTATCAATCACCCCCGCCCTGGTACATCTCGTTCCCCCTGGGGCTCATCCGCTTCTTCCAGGTCTTTCTCTTCACGATCGTCCTGGTGATCCCGGTCCTCCTCTTTCCCGGCCGCCCGCGCGGCTTCCTCCTGAAGGCCGGCCTCGGCACCCTGGGCGGCGCCTGGCAGAAGCTCGCGCAGGTCCTCGCCCAGCAGCCGAAGCTCATCGGTCGCCACGCTGCCGAGTACCTGAGCCACCTCCAGGACCGCGGCCGCGCCCGCCCCTTCCGCCTCCTCACGGGGCGCCTGGAGAAGGCGCAGGGGCTCGATCGCAAGCGCCTCGTCCTCGACGAGGGTGCGCCCTCGGTCGCCGCGGCGAGCTGCGGCGCGGTCTACAAGGCCACCT
>JAEUKJ010000585.1 GCA_016792665.1 Deltaproteobacteria bacterium
GGCAGCATCGATGCCGGACCGGTGTTGGGCGATCCGCGCGCGGCCTTCGCGATCGTGGCCTCGGACATGCTGGCCGCAGCCAGCGTGCCGGTCGCGGCCCTCGGCGCGCTCATCGCGGCGGCGCGCGAATACCGACGACGACATCAGCGCGTCTGGACCTGAGGCTCTGGGGCACTACCCCGTCAGGCGGGCGAGGGCGTCGAGGACGCGGACCATCGTGACGAGCTCGCGCGCGAGCTTGCCGGGGCCGGGGTGGCGATTGCCGGTGTGCCCGTAGAGGCCGGTGATGAGGGCCTCACCGTGTCGCAGGGCGCGGGCCAGGGCCTCGCTCTCGGTGAAGGGGATGACGTCGTCGTCGCGGCCATGGACGCAGGCGACTGGGCAGCGGACCTGCGTGAGCAGGGGGCCCGGGTCGAGGAATGCGAAGCGCGAGCCGGCACGCGCGAGGGCGTCCATGGCGATGGGCAGGGGGTCACGTGCGTCGAGGCGGCAGGCCGTGCGGAACAGGTCGCGCGCGGGGCCGTCGAGGGTCTCGGCGAGCTCGGCGCCGACGCGCAGGTGCCGACCGTCGCGCTTGTCGTCGCCATGCTCGCCCTGGCCCGGGCCGCGTGACCAGGTGCGCTCGCAGAAGGTGCGCGCGGCGCGTGCGAAGGCGGGGCGGTCGGAGGCAGGGAGGAGCTCGTCGACGAGGTTCAAGAAGACCGCGGGCGCGTTCAGCGGGTCGCGGAGCTCGGCCGGGAAGCCGGGGATGGCGCCGCCCAGGGCGAAGCAGAAGGCGGTCTGCAGATCGTGGTAGCCCCCGAAGAGGACGAGGCGCGAGACCTTGTCGGGGTGACGCGCGGCGAGGGTGAGTGCCACGATCGAGCCGAACGAGATGCTCATCAGCGCGACCGGGCCATGCGCGCGATGGTGCCTCTCGAGCGCGGCAGAGGCCGTCTCGAGCATCGAAGGGAGCAGTGTCAGGGCGCGGAGCTCGGGCAGGTCGAGGCCTTCGACGCGGGCGCCGGTCGTCCTCAAGATCGAGACGAAGCGCGCGAAGCGCGGGTCCTCGACGCCGAGGAAGTGGAGGCCCGGGATGACGAGGACCGAGGCCGCGTCCACGGCCGCCGCGGGCGAGGGGCGCGGCGACGCGGAGGCGCTGGCCCAGGGGCCGAGCCAGCGCGCGAGGTGAGCGAGGCGAGCGGCATGTGCCAGCGGGGCGGCTCGAGGGACGAGGCGCGCTGCGAGCGCGGATGGACGAGTTGGCAACTTCACGAGGACGTCGGCGCCGCGTCGAGCAAGAGGCGCATGCTCACTTGCCGCAGCTCATGGTGTGGCACTTGAGGTCGAAATTGCCGCGAAATTGGATTTTTTCGCCGTTCGATTGGGTCGGGATATCGAAGCGGCCGGCGAAGTGGTCGTGGTCCCAGGCGGTGACCTCGAAGGTGCCGGTGCCGTCGATGAAGGCGGACTCGGTCCCGAGGCTGAACATGCCGGTGAGCTGACCGGGCTCGGCCATGGCCTTGACGACGTACTTGCCCGGGCCCATCGGCATCATGGCTTTGGTGGTGCCGTCGGCGGGCGAGAGCATGGCCTTGGCGTTGCGGCCGCCGCAGTTCAATTGGAGGAGGTAGGTCTTGATCTCGGCGTTGAGCCGCGCCTCGCGCGCGGCCGGGTCGCGGGTCGTGAGCTCGATGGTCTTCCGGATCTCTTCGTCCGAGAGCCAGTACTCGGTCCCGATCGTCATGAGACCGCCCTTCGAGGTGTCTGTGATCTCGGACGCGCCGCGGGTCACGGTGACCTCGCAGGTGCCGAAGTCCTTGGCCGGAGCCGGCGGCGGCGCGGGAGCCGCGGGCGTCGCGGGATCCGCAGGTGTCGCGGGGGGCGTGGCGGGATTCGTGGGGGCCGTGGCGGTCGTGGCCGTGGGGGGTGGCGTCTCGGCGGGCTTTTTGTCACACGCCACGAGGCTCGTGGCCCCGAGGAGGAACGCGGCGATGAAGGGCGCGGAGCGTGACGCGCGATCGTGCTGATGGGTGATCATGCCCTTGAGATATCGCTGCCAGCACGATTGTCAAACGGTTGCGCGGCAGGGAGTTCGGGACTATCGATGGGGCGGGTCGCGCGCGCGGCGCGGCTCCCCAGGTGTCGCGAACAACGAGGTAAACGATGAGCGCTTCAGGCCGTTCGTATGGTGGTCCCGAAATCGTCCAGGTCCGCGGTCGTGAGATCTTGGACTCACGCGGCAACCCGACGGTCGAGGTCGACGTGCGCCTGGCCGACGGCAGCCTGGGGCGCGCGGCGGTGCCCTCGGGGGCGTCGACCGGCAGCCGCGAGGCGGTCGAGAAGCGGGACGGCGACAAAGGCCGCTACAAGGGCAAGGGTGTCAGAGACGCGGTCGCCGCGGTCAACACCGTGCTCGGGCCGGCCTTGATCGGCACGCTTGCGACCTCGCAGGCCGAGATCGATCACGCGATGATCGCGCTCGACGGGACGCCGAACAAGGCGAAGTACGGCGCCAACGCCATCCTCGGCGTGTCGCTGGCGGTGGCCAGGGCCGCGGCCGCGAGCCGGCGCGAGCCGCTCTATCGGTACCTCGGCGGGGTCGACGCGCGCGTCTTGCCGGTGCCGATGTTCAACGTGCTGAACGGCGGCGTGCACGCCGGCAACAATGTCGACTTCCAGGAGTTCATGGTCGCGCCGATCGGCGCCCCGACCTTCTCGGAGGCGCTGCGCTGGGGCGCCGAGATCTATCACGCGCTGAAGTCGCTGCTCACGTCGCGCAAGCTCGGCACCGGGGTCGGCGACGAGGGCGGCTTCGCGCCCGAGCTGAAGGCCAACGTGCAAGCGGTCGACCTCCTGCTGGAGGCCATCGTCGCGGCCGGGCTGAAGCCCGGGGACGACGTGGTCCTGACGCTGGACCCTGCCGCGAGCGAGCTCTTCAAGGACGGCGGCTATCGCTTCTGGAAGAGCGACAATCGCTTCCTGACGCCGGTCGAGATGGTCGCGTTCTGGGAGGACTGGGTCCGCCAGTACCCGATCGTGTCGATCGAGGACGGCCTCGGCGAGGACGACGAGGTCGGCTGGAAGCTCATGACCGAGAAGCTCGGGAAGTCGATCCAGCTCGTCGGCGACGACTACCTCGTCACCAACCCGGCGGCCATCGAGAAGGCCGTGAAGGACGGCATCACCAACGCGGTGCTCTTGAAGGTGAACCAGGTCGGCTCGCTGACCGAGACCTTCGCGGCCATCCGCGAGGCGCGCGTCGGCAACTTCGGAACGGTGATGAGCCACCGCTCGGGCGAGACCTCGGACGACTTCATCGCGGACCTCGCGGTCGCGACCTCGGCCGGCCAGATCAAGACCGGGGCCCCCTGCCGAGGCGAGCGCGTGGCGAAGTACAACCAGCTCCTCCGCATCGAGGAAGAGCTCGGCAGCACCGCCATCTACGCGGGCCGCAGGCCGTACTCGCGCTGAGCTCCCACGGTCGAGGGCAGCCTGAGGCTGCCGTCTGCGACGGTGAAGTCCTCACTGGTGAGCCAGGTGCCTGGCCTGGCTGCCCGCGGGCAGATCGGCTTGCGCGGCGACGCGTTCGCGCATAAGGCGAACCCGGTGCCCGACTACTCACCGATCCTGTCCATCTTCACCGCCGCCTTCGAGCTGGCCGCATGTGCCTGGTGCATGCGGGCCGGCGGGCGACGGCCCATCCTGAACAACGTCGCGCTCACGCTGCTCCTGCTCGCGGGCTACCAGCTCATCGAGGTCGCCGTGTGCCACGCGCCGCACGACCCGTTCTGGGCGCGGCTCGCGTTCGCCGACGTGGTTTGGCTGCCGCCGCTCGGGCTCGTGCTGCTGCATCGCCTCGCGGTCCCGACGCGCGCGGTCTGGGGCTGGCTCGTGCGCTTGTCGCTCGCGGGTGCGGCGTTCCTGTCGGTGTGGGTGTTCGCCGATCCCCGCTTCGTCACCGGCACCGTGTGCAAGACCGTCATCGCGATCTACCTGCACCCGACCAACGCGCTCGAGGCCTACGGCGCCTTCTACCACCTCGGCCTGTGGTCGATGATCATTGCGGGGATCCAGCTCGCCCGCACGGCCACGAGCGCGGTCGATCGCGCCCACGCCGCCGACTTCGCGATGGGCACGGTCGCCTTCGTCGTGCTGGCGCTGACGACCGCGACCGTCTTCCCCGACTCACGCGAGGCGACGCCCTCGGTCATGTGCCACTACGCGATCGTGCTGGCGGTGTTCATGGTGCGCATCGCGCGGCGCGAACACCGCAGCGGGACGAACATCGCCGCGAACCCTCAGAAGGCGTAGCCGAAGCGCATCCCGAAGGAGGGCAGAACGACGGCGCGCGCGTAGATCGAGCCCGGGCCGAAGTGCGGCGGGTTGCAATCGCCGCCCTCGTCCGGGGCGCCGTCGCAGAGGTGGCGCTGGTCGTCGGCGAGGCGCAGGCCCGCGCCGAGCGTGATGGCGAGGACGCCGCCCCAGGTCGCGCGCCCGATCCAGCCGAGCTCGGCGTCGAGCCAGACGGTGTGGAAGAGGTGATCGGGGTCGATGACGGTCTGGTCGGTGGCCTGCTCGATATGGAGGCCCAACGACTCGCTGCGGAAGGCCATGGACGGCCCGAGCCCGAAGGTCCAGGACATGGTCGGCGAGGCGCCGAGCGGCAGCGCGTAGCGCACCATGAGCGCGGCCTGGATGCCGGTCATGCCGAGGCCACCACCGGCCGAGACCTCGAGCTCGGGCGTGACGTGATAGCCGACGGTGGCGCCGTAGATGCCGGTCGGAGACCCGAAGCCGGCGTCGAGGGTGATGGCGATGGGGCGGGTCGCGGTCGTGCGCGCGACGATCGGCGCCGACTCGGGGGACGCGTGCGCAGAGGGCGCGAGACCGAGGACGACGGCCACGGCCAGGACGACGCCGACGCGCATGGGCCGTGGCGAGGTCGTCGTGGCCGTGGGGCTCGAGGTCGTGCGCGGGGTCGGCGAGGTCGGCGAGGTGGGGGCGTTCATGGCGCGCATCCTGAGAGGCGCGCGCTCGGGAATCAAGGCGCTTCGTCAGGGCGCGTAGGGGTCGTCGGCGCAGGTGCGGAGGTGGTCGAGCGAGAAGGCACAGCCGAGGTCTGCAGCGAGTGCCGAGGTCGCGGTCGCCAGCTCGGCGATATGCCCTGGGAGGTTGGTCGCGTACCAGAGCAGCGCGTCGGCGCTGCAGTTGTGGAGTTCACAGCCCATGGAGGGCACCTTGAAGCCGGCGGCCGTGCGGAGCCTTTGACGGCTGGTTCCGTGGCTGTCGTGGAGGTCGGGGAAGTTGCCGAGACCCGACTCCGAGGCGGACTCCAAGAGCTGCTGGAGCTTGTTCCGGAGGTACATGGCCTCGTAGCTGAAGGGTGACCAGGGCTCGTCCACCTCGAAGAGCATGTTGCGATCGAAGTCGCCGACCTGGTGGTCTCGCTCGCTTGGCAGCAAACCGCGAAGCTCGGAGCAGGTGGTCGCGATGAAGTCGACCGTCATCGCGAGCGTGAGGCAGGTCTCTCCGCCGGGGTAGGACGGCGTGGTGATAGCCCGTTGGTCGCAAGGATAGAATCTCGACGGTGACAGCGCACGCTCGATCGGCGAGCTCTCGAGTTCCTCGCGACGCTCGAACGCCAGGCGGT
>JAEUKJ010000614.1 GCA_016792665.1 Deltaproteobacteria bacterium
CCCGCCTGCTCAGGCTCGGTGCCGGTCGCCCTCGCGATCGTCCGGTGTGTCTCGGACCGGGGTGGCCTTCGTCACGACCACCTCGAGCGAGCCACCTTTCACGAGCACGGTGAGCGCCTGCCCGACCTGGACCTCGGCCGCGTCGCGCACGAGCGTGCCCGCGTCGGTGCGGACCAGCGCCCAGCCGCGCTCGAGGCTGGCCAGCGGCGAGAGCAGGCGGAGGCGCTCGAGCCTCAGGTCGAGCGCGCTGCGCTGGGCAGCGAGGCGACGGCGGACGAGGTCGATGAGGCGTGTCTCGGCGCGCGACCAGCGGACCCGCATGACGCCGAGACGGGTCTGGGGGTGGAGGCGCGAGAGGCGCTCGGACAGGGTGCGGAGGCGACGTCGCGCGCGCTCGATGCGCCCTTGGACAGCGGCTCGCCCACGGTCGTCGAGCGCGTCGAGGTCCTGGCGCCGCTCGGCGACGAGGCGCTCGGTGGCGGCCGCGAGGGCCGCGCGCTGGAGCTCGAGGGCGCGCACGAGCTCGCTCATCCGGGGCACGACCAGCTCGGCGGCGGCGGTTGGTGTCGCGGCGCGTCGGTCCGCGGCGAGGTCGGCCAGCGTCGTGTCGATCTCGTGGCCGACGGCCGACACGATCGGCACGGGAGAGGCCGCGATGGCGCGCACGACGCGCTCGTCCGAGAACGGCAGGAGGTCGAGCATCGCGCCACCACCACGGCCGACGACGATGACGTCGATCTCGGGGCGGCGCGCCAGGACGCGAATGGCACCGGCGATGGACGCGGCCGCGAGGTCGCCCTGGACCCGACACGCGGCCAGGACGATGGGCACCGGAAAGCGGGCGTGGGCCGTGACCACGAAGTCGTGGAGGGCGGCCCCGGTTGCGGCGGTGACGAGGCCGATGCGGCGCGGGAAGAGGGGCAGGGGGCGGCGCTTGGCGGGGTCGAAGAGGCCCTCGGCTGCGAGCTTCGCCTTCAACGCCTCGAGCTTGGCCAGGAGCTCGCCCATGCCGATGTCGACGAGGCGCTGCGCGACGAGCTGGTAGCGGCCGTGCGCGGAATAGACCTGGAGATCGCCGGCGACGACGACCTTCATGCCGTCTTCGATCTTCCCCGGGTGGCGCGCGAGCGACGTGCGCCAGAAGACGCACGGGAGCTGCGAGGAGGCGTCCTTCAGCGTGAAGTAGAGGTGGCCGGCCGAGGTCGGGCGCGCGCCGACGACCTCGCCGCGTACCTCGACGCGCTGGAACGCAGGCTCGAGCGTGGCCTGCACGCGGCGCGTCAGCTCCGAGACGGTGAGAGCGCGCTCGGTCCAGCGGGGCGGAGGGTGCACGGTCGCACATTGGCGGGCGGCGAGGGCGCGGTCAACGGCATCTCCCGCGTTCCGCGCTGACCGATGGTCCACCGCGAAACTGGCGCCCCTGGCCGTCTTCATGGGGTTCGGCGGCTCGGAATGCTTGAGCACGAGTGCTCTGTGTGATAGTCATCTCCCGATACCCATCGGAAGTCGGTCCCGGGAATGATTCCGCGCGCATGCGGCGCTCAGCCCGTGCGTGCGCCGATCAGGAGGAACCCGGTATGCCAGACTTGACCCAGCGACCCGTCGAAGAAGAGCAGAACGAGGCCCAGTCCGAGGCCGAGGCGTCGAGCGAGAGCGCCGCCCTCGAGTCAGGCTCCGAGGAGGAGCAGGTCTCCGAAGATGGCTTCTTCACGAAGGTGAAGAACTTCTTTACCGGCAAGGGAAAAGAGAAGAAGAAGGGCGGCGACAAGGGCAAGGTCAAAGAGGACGAGGCCCCGAAGGTCGAGACTCCGAAGGAGCCCGAGAAGACCCCCGACGAGATCCTCACCGAGCTCTTGAAGGCGGGCAGCGGCGAGCTGAAGGGCCTCTGGGAGAAGGCGACGGCGGGGCAGCGCGACGCGGTCGCGACCCTCATCAAGACGAAGGACGTGGGCAACGACACGCTCAAGACGCTCTTCGATGCCACGCCCGGCGGTGAGCTGAAGGTCCAGACCCTCCTGTTCGAGAAGCGCTTCGACGTCTCGGTCAGTGAGACCCTGACGGCGGGCAAGACGAAGAAGGCGTGGGACTCGGAGGGCATCAAGCGCTGCTGGACGGTGCTCGAGAAGCTGCCCGAGGAGCACGTCAAGGGGAACGCCTGGCTCGAGGCCTGGACGCGCTACGACGGTGGCGGGACCGGGGCCGGCGGCTTCTACGCCGCGGGCAAGAAAGAGTCGGCGGTGACCTACGACAAGGATCACATCGACGACAAGAACACGGCGGCCCAGGTGGGCGACCCGCTGTACAACGTCGTCCGCTTCGACAAGGTCGTGCGCCACGAGGTCGGTCACGCGGTCGACAAGCAGCACGGGGTCTCGGCGGCGCTGTGCCTCGGCAACGCGACCGGCGGCAACTGGGAGGAGCATGGGGCCCCGTCGGCCGACCTGGTCGACAAGATGATCACGGCGGGCAGCACCAAGATCAAGACGCTCTCGGACGAGCACAAGGCGCTCGTCGCGACCGCGATCCTGAACGCGATGAAGGCGGGCAAGCCGGCCGACACGGCGAAGAACATCAAGGCCCTGGACATCTTCAAGTCGCCGGATGGCACGGCGCCGGCAGCCCTCGACCAGAGCGTCCTCGACGCGGTCCTGCTCGACCCGGTCGTCCAGACCTCGGAGAAGTGCGGCGCCGACAAGTCGCCCTGGTACAAGCTCGGCAACCTCGGCATCGACCTCGGCGGGCGCCACTACCAGGTCGACTACGGCAAGACCTGGGTGAGCTACGACAAGGCGGCGTTGGCCAAGAAGGTCTCGACCTACCAGTTCCGCGCGCCGGGAGAGTGGTTCGCCGAGGCGTACGCGACCTACTTCCAGCCCGACGGCGACGGCAAGGTCGGCACGTTGCTCGAGGGTCGTGATCCGACCACGAAGGAGTGGATCGACTCGAACATCCTGCCCAAGGAGAAGAAGGAGACCCCGAAGGAGGCCGAGGGCAAGGAGCCCAAGAAGGGCGAGACCACGACCGACAAGGGCGGCGACAAGGGCGGTTGATCGGGGTGGTGGCCGGGTCTGGCTTCGCCAGGCCTTCGGCATGATGGGCAGGCTCGGGATGGCGGGACTCTCCAAACGGAAGCCCGGCCGCCGCGGTTTGACGGCCGCGGCGCGCGGGATGATGATCGCGCTCGCCCTGGGTGCGGGCGGGTGTGCCGCGTCCGTGTCGCCGGTCGGCGGAGGGCCTGCGGACGTCGGGACGGCGCCGGGTGACGGCGCGTCGCGGGTCGAGGATGGGAGGAAGAAGTTGAGCAATACCGAACACATTCGTCTCGCGGTGGCGAAGCTCCTCGAGCACGAGGCCGACGGCGTCCAGATCGAGATCGACGACGAGGTGAAGGTGGAGGGGCTCACGCTCTTCCGCTACGAGCTCGACGGCGGCGGTGAGCGCGGGGCTTTCGGGTCCGGCGTCGATGGCGCAGGGGGCACGACCATCGGCTTCGATGAGTCGGCGCCGCGTCTCGCCAAGGCGCTGGGCGCGACGCGCGACCCGGTCACGTTGGCGCGGGCTTTCGGGGTGCTCGACACCGACATCGAGACCGCGACCGCACTGCTCGAAGCGCGGCAGGTGACCGACATGCCGGACGACTGGCGGCCGCACGTGAAGATGCCGTCGGTCGAGGCGAGCGGTGACGGCTATGTGCTGACGTACTGGTGCGAGTCGGGAGAGCCGCCGCTCTTCGAGGACCGCATCACGGTCAAGAGCAACGGCGAGGTCACGCGCAAGCGGCGCGAGATCTGGGACTTTCTCCGCTGATGTCGACCTACGTCGAGCGCGACGTCGCGTGTCCGCACTGCGGGAAGTCGTCGCGGCGCAACGTGGCCGAGAGCTTGAACCTCGGGCGTTCCCCGCACCTGGCCGAGCCGATCATCGACGGGTCGTTCCAGACCTTTCGATGCGAGAGCTGCAACCAGCAGGTCGTGGTCGATCACCCGATGATGGTGATCGACTTCGATCGCGGCTGGTGGATCGCCCACTATCCTCGCGCGTGGGAGCACAGCTGGGAGTCGGGTGAGCGGCACTCGGACGCGACGTATCAAGACACGATGGTGACCTACGCGCCGCCCATCGTGGCCGAGCTGCGTGAGGGTCTCCAGCGGCGTGTGGTCTACGGGCTCGATGCGCTGCGCGAGAAGATCGTCGCGTGGAGCGCCGGGCTCGATGACCGGTGGCTCGAGCTCGTAAAGCTCGAGGTGTGGCGGGCCGAGCCGCAGCTCGCGTTCCGGCCCGAAGCACGGCCGCGTCTCTTCGCGGCGGGCGACAAAACCCTCGACTTCTGGGCGACGACCGTCGAGGGCACGTCCAAGGTCCTGCGCGTCGAGCGCGTGCGCTACGAGTCGACGCGCGACGGGGCGGACATCACGCGGCGCGCCTTTGTCGCGGCGCTGGGCGAGGGGACGTACGTCGACCTCGCGCGCATCGCGTTCGCGGGCGAGGACGACAGCGCGAACGTAGCCAACCCCTGAGCCTGGAAGAGCGTGATGGTGCACGACTGGAAGGGACGCGTCGGCCTCGAGCGGTTGGGGCCCGAGCGCCACGCGGCGGACCTCCGGCTGCGCCTCATGTGGGGCTGGAAGAAGCACGTCGAGATCGAGCGCGAGGTCGGGGCGGAGCTGCGCGAGCTGCGCGCCGAGCCGCTCGATGACGAGCTCGCGTCGTTCGCCAAGAGGCTTGGTTGGGACCGCCTCGATACCGAGATCGTCTGCTTCATCGCGACCCTCGAGCGTGAGGCGGAGCTCGGGCTGCAGATCGGAGAGCTCGTGGGACAGCTCGGCCGCACGAGCCCGTCGCCGGCGCTCATCGGGCTGGCCTTCTCGGAGACCGAGCGCAGCGAGATCGCGATGGGTCGCGTGGCGCCCTGGTCGCGGCTTGTGGACGCCGGGTGGCTCGAGCTCGAGGGCAGCGGTCATTGGAGCGAGCGACGGCTGTCGTTGTCGGCGTCGATCTCGGCGGCGCTATTCGAGACCCCCAGCCTGCCCGATCTGCTGCGCGGTCTGTCCTGGGTCGTGAACCAGGCCGAGCTGCCGTTGCCGCGGGTGGCCGAGCCGGTGCTCGCCGCCGCGCGTGAGGCGCTCACCGGGAACGCGCGCCTCGTGTTCGAAGGGCCGCCGGGGGCAGGGCGCAAGCAGCTCGCGCGCGAGCTGACGGGCAAGCCGATCCTCGTCTGCGAGCTCCACCGCATGACCGGCGACGAGCGGAACTTCGATGACCTCGTGCGAGCGACCCTCAGTGAGGCCTGGCTGCGCGACGCGGTCGCCTACTTCGATCTCGGCCCGGCGAGCGATGCCAACGGCGCGCGGATCGGCGAGGACAAGGAAGCACCGTCCGGCAGTGCCAAGCTGCGGCCATCACCGCGCGAGCGCCGCATCCTCGATCACATCCTGCGCGAGCACGCGCGACCGGTATGCCTCGGGGTGAGCGCGGGCGACCAGGGCCTCCTCCCCGGGGGCCGGGCCGCGACGCGTATCCCGGTCGTCGCGGCCGACATCGCGCTCCAGGCCGAGGCCTGGAAGAGCGCCAGCGACGCGCTCGGCGAGGCCATCGACGGGCCGGTCTTCGCGCGCCGTTTTCCCCTGTCTCTCCGTGCCTTGCGACGCATCGCCGCGACCGTGGACGAGCGTCGGCGCGGCGGCCAGCCGGTCAGCGGCGAGCTCGTCGAGTCGCAGGCCAGAGAGCACCTGCGCCAGGAGACGGGGCTCCTCGCGAAGCCGATCACCACGGCGCTCACCTGGGAAGACCTGGTCCTGCCGCCGACCCTCGTCACCGACATGCGTGAGGTCATCGCGCTCTTGCGGACGCGCGACCGCATGCTGGACGCGCACGACATGCGGCGCTGGGGGCGCGGTGGGTTCCATCTCTTGCTGGCGGGCGAGCCCGGCACCGGCAAGACGACCATCGCGACCTTGCTCGGGCGCGAGCTCGGGCGCGAGACCCTGCAGGTCAACCTCGATCAGGTGTTCTCGCGCTACGTCGGCGAGACCGAAAAGCACCTGGTGCAGGTCTTCCAGCTCGCCGAGCGCTCGCGTTCCTTGCTGCTCCTCGACGAGGCCGACGCCTTGCTGGCCAAGCGCACCGACGTGAAGGACGCCAACGATCGCTTCGGCAACCTCGCCGTCAACGTCGTCCTCCAGCTCATGGAGACCTACGACATCGTCAGCGTCGCGACCACCAACCGCGACTCGGGCCTCGACGAGGCGAGCTTGCGGCGCTTCGCCTATCGCTTCACGGTCCCGCCGCCCGACGTCGACGAGCGCAATATGCTGTTCGAAAAGATGCAGCCGCGCGGCGTCAGGATCGACCCGGCCATCGACTGGTACTGGTTTGCCGAGCAGACCCAGGTCTCGGGCGGCCTCATCCGCAACATCATGATGCGCATGGCCGGCCTCGCCGCCGCCAACAACGACGAGCTCACCCTCGACATCGCGCTGCGCTCGGTCAACCGCGAGCTGAAGCAGCTCGGTCGCCTGCCGCTGCGCGTGCCTCACCCGCACTGACCTTGCGCGGGCCGCGGCCCAAAGCCACGGGACTTGCGCCGAAGCTCTTGCGCACCGCGACGCAACGCGGGATGACCCCCGCTACGGTCTGGTCCCGGCGCGCGAGCCGGGCTCCGGATCTGCCGCCAAGTCCGAGCTCGACCTCTGGTCGTCACACGGAGTGCCATGAAACGTATCGGGATTTTGACCGGTGGTGGTGATTCGCCCGGCCTCAACGCAGCGATTCGCGGCGCGACGCTGGCCGCCATTCGCAAGCACGGGACCGAGGTCATCGGCCTCATCGACGGCTTCAACGCCCTCTTCGAGGACACCGGCCGTCCGGGTGTCGGCACCGACAGCGGGCTCGGCAGTCCGGCCCTCGTGCGGCTCGGCGAGGCCGAGGTCCAGGACATCCACGCCTTCGGTGGCACGATCCTCGGCACCGCCAACAAGGGCGACCCGTTCCAGATGATCCTGCGCGACGAGAAGGGCAAGCCGCTCCGCGACGCGGACGGCAAGGTGCTCACCCGCGACCGCTCGGGCGAGGCAGCCCAGCGCATCAAGGAGCTCGGCCTCGACGCACTCATCTGCATCGGTGGTGACGGCACCCTGTCGCTGGCGCGCAGCATGTTCGAGCGCCACGGCGTCCCGGTCGTCGGCGTGCCCAAGACCATCGACTTCGACCTGGCCGCGACTGAGGCGACCTTCGGCTTCAAGACCGCCGTCCAGGTCGCGTCCGACGCCCTCGACCGTCTGCGCACGACCGCCGACTCGCACGACCGCGTCCTCATCCTCGAGGTGATGGGGCGCTATGCCGGGTGGATCGCGCTGCACGCCGGGATCGCAGGCGGGGCTCACGCCATCCTCCTGCCCGAGAAGCCCTACGATCCGAAGGCCGTCTGGAAGCGCATCACCACGCGCTTCAGGCGCCAGCGCAAGTTCAGCCTGGTCGTCATCTCCGAAGGGGCGCGCCCGATCGACGGGGCCATCGCCGTCGCCGAGCTGCGCGAGCACCCCGCGGCGCACGTCGTCCTGGGCGGCGCCGGGACGCGTCTGCGCGCCGAGATCGAGGGGCTCTACGCGGCCGAGGCCGAGGCCGTCATCGCGGCCGGCGGCTACCCGCCCGATGCTCCCGAGGTGCGCGTGGTCGTGCTCGGCCACATCCAGCGCGGTGGTACTCCGCTGGCCGAGGACCGCATCGTCGCCACCGCGTGCGGGGCGTTCGCGGTCGACCTCGCGGCGAGCGGGCGGTTCGGGACGATGGCCGCGTGGGTGGCCGACGGCCCGGCCGAGGTGCCGCTCGAGGCTGCCTTGGCACCCCACTTCGTCGATCCCGAGACGACCCCCCTCGTTCGCACCGCGCGCGCCCTCGGCATCAGCTTCGGCGATCAGCGCGAGGCCGACGACGACCAGTAGCAGATTGCGGAAGGCGCAGGTGACTGCCAGCTCCGGAGGCCCGACCATGGTCCATGCGGATTTCGCCCCGATCATCCAGCCGATGCCGTCGCAGGTCGACCGGCTCATCCGGCTCGCCCTCGACGAGGACATCGGCACCGGCGACCTCACGACGAGCGCGTGCATCTCGCCCGAGGCCCAGGTCACGGCCCGCGTCCTCGCGAAAGAGGTCCTGGTCCTGGCCGGGATGCCCTTCTTCGCGCGCGTCTTCGCGCTCCTCGATCCCACGGTGCTCGTCGAGCCCCTCTTCGCCGAGGGGACGCTGCTTCCGCCCGGCACGGTGGTCGCGCATGTGCGGGGTTCGGCGCGCAGCGTCCTCATCGGAGAGCGCACCGCGCTCAACATCATCCAGCGTCTGTCGGGCACGGCCACGGTGACGCGGCGCTGGGTCGAGGCGATCGCCGGCACCGGCGCGCGCGTCTGTGACACGCGCAAGACCTCGCCCGGGATGCGCTTCATGCAGAAGTACGCGGTGCGCATGGGCGGCGGCTCGAACCATCGCTTCGGCCTCGATAGCGGCGTCCTCATCAAGGACAACCACATCGCAGCCGCGGGCAGCCTCACGGCCGCGGTCGAGCGTGCTCGCCGCGTGGCCCCGCACCTCATGAAGATCGAGGTCGAGGTCACGAGCCTCGAGGAGCTCGACCAGGCCATCGCGGTGCGCGCCGACATCGTGCTGCTCGACAACATGAAGAACGAGGTCATGGCCGAGGCCGTGCGGCGCGTGCGCGCGTCCGGAAGTTCGATGCTCATCGAAGCTTCGGGTGGCCTCACCCTCGAGCGCGCGCGCTCGGTCGCCGAGACCGGGGTCGACCTCCTCTCGGTCGGCGCGCTCACGCACTCGTCGCCGTCGGCGGACCTGTCCCTCGACTTCTGAGGTCGCATGTCCGACGCCCTGCATCACCACTTCGCCGAGCTCGGCTCCACCAATGACGAGCTCACGCGCCTCGCGGCGGCCGGCGCCCCGAGTGGCACGGCCGTGTCCGCCGATCGACAGCACGCGGGTCGCGGGCGACGCGGCCACACCTGGGAGTCCTTGGCGGGGAGCCACGTCTTCCTGTCGGTGCTGCACCGCTCGCGCTTGCCGCTGGCCGAGCTGAGTGGGCTCACCCTCGAGGTCGGGCTCGTCGTGAGCGAGGTGCTGGAGGGGCTCGGGTTCGTCGTCGCCCTCGAGTGGCCCAACGACCTGCTGGTCGCCGGGAAGAAGGTCGGCGGTGTCCTGTGCGAGGCGGTCGACGACGGGCGCGGCGGCTCGGCAGTCGTCATCGGCGTCGGCCTGAACGTCGACGTGAGCGCGCTGCCCGATGCGATCGCCGATCGGGCGACCGCGTTGCGCGCGCATGGCCCGGTCGAGCGCGACGCCCTGCTCGCGGCGCTCATCGCAGCCCTGCGGCGCGGGGCCGAGGCCTACGAGCTCCGCCGTGCGCCGCGCACCGACGCCTGGGCTGCGCGGGCCGTGACGATCGGTCAGCGCGTCCAGGAGGTCGTCGCGACCGCGCCGCAGTCCTCACGTGATGGTGCCGGCCGCGAACCGCCCTCGGCGCGCGTGGGTCTCGTCACTGGAATCGCTCGCGACGGGGCGCTGCTCTTGCTATGGGACGGCAGCTCCGAGGTCGAGCGCGTCTTTGCTGGCGAGCTCACGGCCCTTCACCCGCTCTCCACCGACTCTCACCCCGAGTAATCGATATGAGCCCGATCGAGCGCCCCGAGTCGCGTGGCGACAAGCTCCTCGTCATCGACGTCGGCAACACCAACACCGTGCTCGGTCTCTACCAGGGCGAGACCCTCGAAGAGCACTGGCGCATCGCGACCAACCCGCAGACCACCACGGACGAGCTCGGCGTCTTGTATCGCGCGCTCTTCTCGGCGGTCGACCTGCGCCCCGAGGTCGTCGGTGCCGCGATCGTCTCGTCGGTCGTGCCGCCGATCGACCACGCCGTGCGGCGTGCCTGTCGCCGCTACTTCGGGGTCGAGGCGGAGTTCGTCGGCCCCGGCAGCGATCTCGGGATCGGCGTCCGCTACGACAACCCCCTCGAGGTCGGCGCCGATCGCCTGGTCAACGCTGTCGCCGCTTTCGCGCGCTACCACTCGCCCTGCATCATCATCGACTTCGGCACTGCGACCACCTTCGATGTCGTCGACGCCGAGGGCACCTACCTCGGCGGCGTGATCTCGCCGGGTCTCGGCGTGTCGCTCGATGCACTCATCGCGCGCGCTGCGAAGTTGCCGAAGGTCGAGATCCGAAAGCCCGACTCGATCATGGGCACCAACACCATCTCGGCCATCCAGGCCGGCACCGTCTATGGCTACGTCGGTCTGGTCGACGGCATCGTGCGCCGCATCCTCGATGCCTACCCGGACCTGAACTTCCGCATCATCGGCACCGGCGGCCTCGCCGGCCTCATCGGGCAGGAGTCCGCCTTCATCGAGCTCGTCGAGCCGTTCCTCACGCTCGAGGGGCTGCGACTCATCCACGAGCGTCGCGCGCAGGCCTGAGAGTCAGGTCGCGGCGACCAGGATCGCCAAGCCGACCGCGACCGCGGCCAGCGCCCACGCAATGACCTGCTCGTAGGGGAGGGCGTGGGTCTCGGGCTCGGGAGGGGGCGCCGCCATCATGCGCCTCGCCTCCGAGATGCGCGCGGAGGTGACCTGGACGCGTGCGCCTTCGCTGCGGGCGCGCACGAGCCCGCGAGGGGCGGGGTTGTCGGGTGAGGAGACGCGCGGGGCTCGGGCTCCGGCGGGCGCGCTCGGTACAGGGCGATCCCGCTCGACGCGGGCGGGCGTGCCGGCGAACTCGGTCGTGCCGTCGACCCAGCTCGCGCGCGCATGCAGCGGCATCCCGCTGAGCGCCTCGCCCTCGTTGGGCTTGAGGGTCGCACCGGGCCGCGCGCCTGAGACGCGGTCCCACGGGCGCGGGGCTCCCTTTTGCGTGTCGGTGTTCACCTTGAGGCGCAGTTCGACGCTCCGGTTCACCGGGCGTCCCGCCTCGTCGATGCTGCCGACGGTGCCTTCGATGTGGCGCACGGCCGCGGGGTCGTGGGCGCCACCGAACTCGCGCGTGCCATCGTCGGCTTCGTCGCCGGGCGTGCCTGAGGCGCCTCCCCCGCTGCGGCGGGCCGAGAATCGCTTGGTCACCGACTCGGGAGCTTCACCCTTCAAGGTTCACCCACTCGTGCTTCGCCGAGGCCCGCAGAGCGCGACCGAACCTCGACGTGTGCTTGGTTCACGACCTTGGCGCTTCATGAGAGACCGCCCGCACCTACCGCCGAAACGATAGGTGGGGCAGCGGCTCTTGTCATCCCCCAGGCGCCTCCCCCAAGGCGTCCCACGGTAACCATCGACCCAAGCGCACCGCGACTTGAGGGAAATCTCCACGCGCGCCGCAGAATCTCCAAGTGCCTATCTTACCTTGCGTTCTTGGCGCTGCCCAAAGAGCAGCTTGTGCTCCAGGCGGGCGCGCTGGGCGGCATAGAAGGCGCGCAGGAAGTCGTGGGCGTCGAAGGCCATGCCGTCGGGAGCGCTCCAGTCGATCTTCTTCTTGATGCGATCGGCGATGGTCTCGAGGAGCTCGCTGTCGATTTGGTCGGGGTAGCGGCGCAGGACGTCTTCGAGGATCTGCAGCTCGCGGATCCCGTAGGTGTCGAGCTGCTCGGGCTGGAACGGGTAGCGCTCGCTCTGCGGGACGATGGCGGCGACGTCGCTCGCGCCGAGGTCCGTGGGCGACCCGACCGTCCCTGGCTTCGTCTGGACGGCCACGCGGCTCGCGATGAGGTCGGGGAGGAGCTGCTCGGTCGGGGCGCTGACGACCAGCGTGCCCGCGACCAGGTCGCCCGCGCGCGCGCGGTAGCGGTTGGCGAGTGGCATGAGGGCGATGATGCCGAGCCAGAGCCAGCAAAGCGCCAGGAGTCCAGGGTCCTCGAGGCCGATCACCTTGGGCTCGAGGATGGCCAGGAGCGGGATGAGCATCTCGAGGTCGCGCGTGAGGTTGCGCGCGAAGACGAGGTCGGCCGAGAGCGGACCGCCGTCGCGGGCGATGACGCGGATCCCGGCGATGCGCTTGCCGATCGTGCGCCCCTGCCAGCGGAGCTCGGTGACGATGAAGTAGAAGTTCCAGATGAGGAAGATCGAGAGGTCGACGATGGCGCCGATGATCTCGGCGCTGCCCTTGTCGAGGTCCGCGATGGCGCCCTTCAGCGCCTCGACGGCGACGGTCACGATGAGCAGCACCGCCATCGTGATGATGACGAGGTCGATGACGAAGGCCGTGATGCGACTGCCGAACGGCGCGAGCTCGAAGACGAGGGGGACTTCCTCCGGAGTCATGAGCGAGAGGCGGCGCCCATCGAGGTCGCTCGCGGGCGTCATCGCGCGACCCGCTCGGGCTCGGGGCCCATCGCCGCGGAGGCGCCTGCGGCGGCGAAGAGGTGTTCGGCGGGGTCGTTCTGGCCGAGTCGCGCGCCGCGCCCGGCGAGGGTGAAGTAGGCGACCCACAGCGCCAGGGTGGCCGTGATGACGGCGACGCGGACGGGGACGTCGGTCACGAGCTGGCGGAAGACGCCCTCGATGAGGGCTGCGACGAAGAAGAGGAAGACCGCGCCGACAGCCAGCGATCCGGCATGGCGGCCGCGGATGGCGAGGTTATCGAGGCGGCGGAAGCGCCCCGGGAAGACGAGGCCGTAGCCCATGGACAGACCGGCCGCGCCGCAGATGATGACGGCGAGGAGCTCGGTCACGCCGTGGGGCAAGACCCAGGCGATGAAGTCGCCGCCGAGTCCTTTGGCCGCGTGGATGGCCCACATGGCGCCGAGCATCGTGCCGTTGGCGAAGAGCACGAGCAGCACCGGGACGCCCGCGACGAAGCCGACCGCGAAGCAGAGGAGCCCGATGCGCGCGTTGTGCGTGAAGAGGAAGGTCGCGAAGGAGGTCAGGGCCGACGCGGAGTCCTCTTTGGTGTAGAGGACTTCCATGAGGTCCTCGCGAGAGCTGTCGGGGCCGCGGGGGCCGGCCATGCCTTCGTCGACGAAGCTGTAGAAGCGGGTCGGGTCGTCCTCGGTCAGGACGAAGCCGGCCGTGACGCCAAGGAGGAAGACGCTCGTCGCGAGCAGGAAGGCCCAGCGGATGCGGCGCAGCGACTGGGGGAAGGTCTCGCGGAAGAACGCGAGCATGGTGTGCCCGAGGAAGCGGCGACGGCAATAGATCGCGAAGTAGGCGCGGGACGAGAGCGCCTCGAGGTATTGGGTGACGTTCTTGTCGAGCGAGATGGCGCGGGCCACCGACAGCGACGACAGCACGCTGCGGTAGAGGGTCGGGAGGCGCTGGAGCTCGTGGGCGTCGAGCCGCTGCAGGCCGCGCTTCTCGACGCGCTTCACGAGGTCCTCGAGCTCGCGCCAGCTCGCCTCGCGCTCGCGCCGGAACTCGAAGGAGCGCAGCCGGAAGCCGGCCTTGGCGGGTGCGGCACCGTTCATCAGATCATCTCCCGGCGCTTGATCTCGAGGTAGCGATTCAGGAGCTGCATGCCGACTTCGCCCGGGCTCGCATCGATGCAGAGGATGCCCTTGCGGCGCAGGCGGCCGAGGACGACCTCGCGCTCGCGCAGCATCGAGTCGGCGACGACGGAGCGTTGGAGCGTGACGAGATCGGCGGGAAAGGCGTCGACGACGCGGCCGAGCAGGGGGTCACGCAGCGAGACGAAGACGACGAGGTGGCGCGCGGCGAGCCGCGAGAGGTTGTCGACCATGAGCTCGGCGGTGACCGAGTCGACGAAGTCGGTCATGACGACGACCAGCGAGCGGCGCGTGAGGCGCTGCAGGAGGTCGGTCAGGCCGAAGGTGAAGTTGGTCTCGGAGTCCGAGTAGCGGAGGCCGGCCGAGACCTTCAGCAGGGTCCGGAAGGCGGCGGTGCCGGCACGTGGGGCCGAGAAGGCGCCGGGCCGCTCGTCGAAGGCGAAGAGGCCGACGCGGTCGCCGGCGCGGGCAGAGAAGAAGGCCAGGAGCAGCGCCGAGTGGATGGCGTGGTCTAGGCGTGGCAGGCCGTCGAGCGGCTCGGCCATGAGGTGCCCGGTGTCGACGCAGAGGACGACCTGGCGATCGCGCTCGGCGCGGTAGTCGCGCGAGAGCAGCTTTGTGTGTCGGGCCGAGGACTTCCAGTCGATGCTGCGGCGATCGAAGCCGGGCATGAACTCGCGCAGCGAGTCGAACTCGGTGCCGTCGCCCATGTAGCGTTCGATGCGGAGCCCCGAGCGGAGCTCGCGTGAGGCGAAGCGCGCGGCGAGCTGACGAACGGCGCGCAGGTTCGGGGTGGCGTCGACGTCGCGCGCGAGGGGGACCGAGGCGGTCCGCTGGAGCAGGCCGAGCGGGGCAGACCAGCGGAGCCAGGCGCACTCGATCTGGGCGGTGCCGCGGCGGAGGGGGCGGAGGGGAATGGTGAGGTGCGTCTCCTGATCAGAGAGGAGGGCGCGCTGGGCGGGCGCGGGCGCGAGGGTGGGGGAGAGGTCCAGCTTGAGCTCGGCCTTGACGGGTCGGGCCGAGGTGGCCTCGGTCCAGGCGAGGTGGAGGGCGAGGTCTGAGGTCTCGCCCATGTAGAGGGTGTCGGGGAGGGTCAGTCGGAGGCGTAGATCGGCAAGCCGCGCGAGCCCGAGGAGGTCGATCAGGAGGGCCAGGAGGAAGAGGCCCCAGGCGCCGATCCAGATGACCCAGAGCTGACGATCGACGAGCACCGGGAGGACCCCGAGGCCGAGGCCGATGGCGATGAGCACGAGGGTCTTTCGAGACGGATGCACCGGCGGGAGTGAATGCTCAAAGCGCGGCCAGCGCAACCCCCGGATGGAGGTGGTCGGGGCCTTTGCGCTAGTTCTGCATGGTTTATCGCGATTATGGCGATAAATGGTCGCGGTGAGCGCGATAACGCATATCCAGTGCGGTAGAAGGGGCCCGGAGGACGGCCCGAGAGGAAAATGCGTGCGGGATCTGGCCGGTCCCTGGCATGGGCCGAGGCCCTATGCTACCCACAATGGGTCCGCCCGTTGAATGCCGAGCACGGGCCTTCGCTACACGCCCCAAGTATCGACTTTCACGTCGAATTCTATTTCGACGGCAGCCTGGCCCAGCCAGGGATTGTGCGAACTCGGAGCGCGGCGCGGGGTGACCAGACATGGTCGGAATCCCACCTTGGAGCCTCGGACCTCCGTCGTAACGCGAGCGCTGGCAGCGTCCGCCAGTTCGGAATCTCGAGAGTCATCAACATGTCGAAGAAACTTTTCGTCGGTGGCCTGAGCTGGAACACCACCGATATGCTCCTCAGGCAGGCGTTCGAGGCCTTCGGTCCCGTCATGGAGGCCAAGGTCGTGCTCGATCGCGAGACGGGCCGCTCGCGCGGATTCGGATTCGTCACCTTCACGGATGCCGCTCACGCCCAACAGGCGCTGACCGAGCTCGATGGCCAGAGCCTCGACGGCCGCACCATTCGCGTCAACGAAGCGCAGGAGCGCGCGCCGGGTGAGCGCGGCGGTGGCGGCGGCGGCGGTGGTGGCTATCGCGGCGGTGGCGGCGGTGGCGGTGGCGGCGGTGGTGGCTACGGCGGTGGTGGCGGCGGCGGCTATCGCGGTGGTGGCGGTGGCGCACCGAGCGGCGGCGGGTACGGCGGTGGCGCACCGAGCGGCGGCGGCTACGGCGGTGGTGCTCCCGGCGGCGGCGGCGGCGGCGGTGGCTTCCGCGGCGGCCCGGGTGGCGGTGCTGGCCGTGACGGTGGCGGCGGCGGTGGTCGTGGGCGCGGCGGTGGCCGTCGTGATCGCGACGAGTACGGCGACGATTGACCTTGCCGGGGCCTGGCTCTCGCCGGGTCGCGTCGAAGCGTCGAGGCGGCGTTCTGGAGAGCGGGACGTCGCCTTTTTGCGTTCGTCGGGAGGCGTGGCTCCGCCGGGCCTTCGCGGAATTGTTTCGCGGGCGTGATGGACGTCGCGAGACCGCGACTTGGCACGCCGCGAGGCCCGTACTAAGGGAAGGCGTCCCCTGTCGAAGGAGCCCCCTTGAGACCGTCACGCGTTGCTTCCCTCCTCGCCGCGATCGCGTGTGCGAGCGTCGCTCCGTCTGGACATGCCTCGGAGCGTGACGACGGCGATCTCGTCGTCCTCGACGGTGGCATGGCCCAGTTCAGCCTGATAGGCCTTCTGCAGACCCAGCTCGTGCCGTGGCAGGGCGATGACGCCCTCATCGTCAGCGGCGATCCGGCCGACGCACCGGGCGCGCGGATCCGGCGTGCGCGGATCGGGGTCAAGGGATGGGCGTGGGGCGAGGTCGACTTCGAGCTCTCGATGGAGGCGACCTCCAGCGGGATGGACCTCCTCGATGCGTGGGTCGGCTACCGCGTGCTGCGTGGCGTGGGCTTCGTCGTCGGCGCGCGCAAGGTGCCCTACTCGCGGCTCGCGTTGATGGGCGCGGGCGATGGGGCGCTGGCGGAACGGCCTCTCGGCGTGCGCGCCATGGCGCCCTTCCGGCAGGTCGGCCTGACGGTCGAGGGCGAGGTCGGCGACGGTATCGTGCGTTGGGCGCTGGGCGCGTACAACGGGTTCTCGCGCAGCCAGAGCTTCAACGAAGGCTATCGTGAGACGACCGCGCTCGAGGGCAATCGCTTCTCGAACCTGGCCTATGTCGCGCGCGCCGAGCTCGCGCCGCTGGGCTCGATCGGCACGGGCCTGCCCGACTTCTCGCGCGGCGGCTTCCGCCTCGGGGTGGGCGGCGGAGTCTACTGGGACCCGGGCAAGACGGTCGAGACCGTCGGCTTCGAGCTCGACCTCATCATGAAGGTCGCGGGCTTCCACTTCGTGGCCGAGTACCTCTACGACTCGGCCGAGCCGAGTGACTCGCCGTCGACCGACCCGGTTCTGCCGGGCGCCATCTCCCGCCGCGCCCTCTCGGCCGAAGCGGGCTACCTCCTGCTCGGCGAAGAGCTCGGGGTCACCGCGCGCTTCGAGCTCCTCGACGACAACACCGACCTCGACAACAACGGCGACCAGATCGCGTTCACGGGTGGCCTCCAGTACTACTTCCATCGCCAGCATCTGAAGGCGCAGCTCGAGTACACGCATCGCGCCGAGCTCGAGGGTTCCGGCCTCGAGAATGACTCGCTCCTCCTCCAGGTGCAGTTCGAGCTATGAGCCCGAACCTCGCCCGCATGGTGCTCTTCGCGAGCGCGCTCACCTCGCTCGCGGGGTGCAGCGAGAAGGCCGAGCCGTTCTCGCGCGCCTTCCGCGCGACCGCCCCGGACCAGCTCATCGGGGGCGACGTCGCGATGGCGCGCGTCGGTGACTTCATCCTCGAGAACGACAAGATCCGCGTCGCCATCCTCGACACCGAGAGCTCACCCGCGCCGGGCGTCTTTGGCGGCACGCTGGTCGATGCCGACCTGCAGCGGCCCCAAGCCCAATATCGCAATGGCGTCGGCAAGGATCAGCTCGCCGAGGTCATCCCGGTCGTGAACCTGCTCTGGCCGCGACCGGCCGAGGGTGGCGTCACGATCGTGGCCGATGGCTCCGATGGCGGACCGGCGATTGTGCGTGTCGCGGGCAAGACCGGGGTCTTCCTCGAGGCGCTCTCGATCTTGAAGTCGGACATCTTGAAGGCCTTCTTCCCCGGCGCCTTCTTCGAGCTCAGCATCGAGACGGACTACATCCTCGAGCCGGGCAAGTCCTACGTGCGCATCAAGAGCACGGCCTTCCGCACCGACCCCGAAGCCCCGTCTCCCGTCGGCGACGCGCTGCCCTTGCCCTCGGTCGAAGGCCCGGTGCCGATCTTCACGGCCATCCTGGGTGATGCCGACAAGAGCCTCCAGCCCGGCATCATGGGCGGTGACTTCCTCTTCTTCGGCGCGCGCAACGACATCTTCGCGCCGGGCATGGGCTTTGACGAAGAGAAGCCGATCTTCGACGCGCTGTTCGAGGGCCGCGACACCTTCACGGCGCCGCTGGCATTCGACTTCATGGCGGCCTCGGGCGGGGACGTCAGCTACGGCTACTTCAACCTGCCGACCCCGGGCGGCGGGGTGCCGAAGGTGCTCGTCCCGATCATCACGAGCTCGTCGACGGGCTTCGTCACGGCGGCCAAGAACTGCTCCACCGAGAGCGGGGACGACGACGCCTGCGATCGCTTCGCGGCCTGGTCGTGGGAGCGCTACTTCGTGGTCGGCCGCGGCGACATCGCCTCGGTCGGTGACACCGTCTATGCCTCGCGCGGCGTCGCGACCGGCACGCTGCGCGGCGTGGTGCGCGGGTCTCAGGGAGAGCCCTTGGCGAACGCGCGCGTCTTCGTGATGCGCGACCCCGACCCGGGCGCGCCGATGTGGACCGACGTGTACGCGTTGGCCGAGGCGAACTACCGCAGCATCGGGCAGCCGGGGCTGGTCACGCAGATCGACGCCGACGTCGGCGACGATCCGGTCGAAGACGGCGACTTCCGCGCGACCCTGCCGCCCGGCGACTACGTGGTGTTCGCGCAGAACGCCGCGCGCAGCTCGACCGGACCGCTCACGCGCGTGTCCCTGGTCGCCGACGACACGGTGGTCCTGGCGCCGGTCGTGCCTGCCCCCGGCAAGGTCAAGGTGCGCGTCACCGACGGGGCCGGGGCGCTCATCGACTGCAAGGTGACCTTCACGCCGATCCTCGCCGACGGCTCGCGCGCCGATGGTGACGGGCTTCGCCGGCCGTGGCTGGGTGAGGGGCGATTGGGTAATGGTGTCAAGCACTTTGCGATCGGTGTGGCCGAGGAGATCACGACCGAGCTCGAGGCCGGGCGCTACATCGTGACGGCCAGCAAGGGGCCCGAGTTCGCCATCGGCGAGCGCGAGATCGTCGTGAGCAGCGGTCGCGAGAACGTCATCAACTTCGCCCTGGCGCACGAGGTCGACACGAGCGGCTGGGTGTCGGGCGACTTCCACCTGCATGCCGAGGCGAGCTTCGACTCGGGCATGGTGTTCGAAGAGCGGGTGCGGCGCGTCCTGGCGGAGGGGGTCGAGGTGGCCGTCTCGACCGACCACGACATCGTCGCCGACTACACGCCGGCGGTGCGGAACCTCGGCGTGCAGAACCGCCTGACCACGGGCATCGGGGTCGAGCTCTCGACCTTGGAGCTCGGGCACTTCATCGCTTTCCCACTGAAGTATGACCAGTCGGTGATCCCCGACCACGGCGCGCCCGACTGGACCTGCTTGGATGGCCCGGGGATCACCTCGCTCTTGTCGCAGAAGATCGCCGACCCCAAGGGTGGCGTCCGCATCATGGCGCACCCGCGCGACGGCTTCATCGGACACATCTCGCAGATCGGGCTCGACGCGCTCGGCGAGGCGCGCGAGCTGAGCCTCCTCGAGGCCAACAACGTGTTGCTCGGTCGCACGACCTGCGACATCGACGCGATGGAGGTCTTCAACTCGAAGCGCTTCGACCTCATCCGCACGCCGACCAACGAAGAGGTCATCCTCTACAATCGCTGCTACGGGCGCATCGACGTGGCGACCGACGCCGCGGGGCTGGACGCGGCTTGCCCCGAGCTCTCTCCCGAGGGACCGCTGGCGAGCTGCCCGGCGGGCGAGCGCTTCTCCGAGTGCAAGCAGCGCTATCGCCGACGGCTGGCCTACCTGTCGGCGCGACAGATCCTCATCCGCACGCCGGAAGAGCAGCTTGCGATCTGGAACCACCTGCCGGACGCCGCCGACGACGGACGCTGCCGGGCGACGCAGTACCCGGGGGAGATCCCCGCCGAGGTGCGCGAGCTCCCGTGTGTGCATCACCCGGGCACCTACGACGACTGGATGCGCTGGCTCGAAAAGGGGCTGAACATCACCATCACGGGCGCCTCCGATTCGCACGGCAGCGACCGCGAGCCCGGTTCCCCGCGCACCTTCGTGCGGCATGACGCCGAGCCCGGTCACGCGGACATCGGCGAGGTCGCGCGCGCCGTGAAGGCGCACCACGCGCTGCCGAGCTTTGGACCCTTCGTGCGCGCTTCGGTTCAGACGAAAGAGGCCGGCGAGGTGGCGAGCGTCGCGGGCGAGACCTTCACGCTCGAGCTGGACGTGCAGACGGCGAGCTGGTTCGGCGTCGACCGCATCGAGGTCTATGTCGGCGGCCTCCTCGAGAAGGTGATCGAGCTCGATCACGGGCCCGAGGTGGTGCAGGACTTCAAGGGGCCGATCGTCTTGCCGGTGCCCGACCATGACAGCTTCGTGTCGGTCATCGCGCTCGGTACGCGCGAGGACAACCTCATGCGCAAGGTCCTCTACGATGTGCCGTTCGGCGAGCTGCAGCTGCCGCGTGTGGCGGCGCTGGCGTTCGGATCGATCCCGGCCTTCGCGTTCATCTTCACGCCGACCCCCTCGGTGCCGGACTTCTTCCCGGTCTTCCCGATGGCGGCGACCAACGCGATCTTGCTGGACACCGATGGAGACGGAAAGTGGCAGCCGCCCGGCCCCCTGCCGAGCTTCTGCGCCAGGGCGTGCACGGCCGAGAACGCGGCCACGGTGTGCACCCTGGAGGACGAGGTCTGCCTGCCCGACGGCTTCTGTGGGTTGCCTATCGAGGGGCAATGTGTCACGGGTCCGCCGGGCACGGAGCGCTCGCTCCTCACGTTCGAGTAAGCCATGGATCTCAGCGAAGCCGGTGGTCTCGCCGGCGAACGACACCCTTGGGAGCGGCATCGCTTCGCCTTCTATCGCGACGTGATCGGCCGCGCCTTTGGCGCCGGGTCGGCGCGCGGCGCCTCACCCGAGCGTGCACCCATCGAGGGTGGGAGTCCTGCGGGCGCGGGGCCGCTGTCGGTCCTGGACGTCGGGGCCGGCGACGGTTGGTTCGCGCGCGAGCTGGCGGGTGCGTGGCCGTCCGCCACCGAGATCACGCTCTGGGACTCGGGCTATGGGGACGGCGAGGCCCATGACGACGGCTTCGAGCGCGTGCGCGAGCAGCCCGAGGGCCGCTTCGACCTGGTCGTGATGATCGACGTCGCCGAGCACGTGCCCGATGACCGCGCCTTCCTGAGCAACATCGTCCAGCGCAACGTGGCCGCCGACGGGCGCGTGCTCTTCGCGGTGCCGGCGTGGCCCTGGCTCTGGACGACCCACGACGAGCGACTGCGTCACGAGCGACGCTACACGCCGCGGGCCGCGAAGGAGCTCATCGCGTCCGCGGGGCTGCGCATCGTGGAGAGTGGCGGGCTGTTTCCGGCGCTGCTGCCGATTCGGGCGGCGCAGATGGCGCGCGAGCGGGTGTTGAAGACGCCCGTGCCGGGCCTGGATGGCGGGCCCCAGGGGCCGGTCCTGCGCGCGGTCGATGCGCTGCTCTCGGTCGATCGCAAGGTCGCGACCTGGGCTTCGCGGCGCGGCCTCGAGCTGCCCGGACTGTCGTGGTGGGCGCTATGCGCGCGCTGATCGTCATCCCTTGCTTCAACGAGGCCACGCGTCTCGACCGCGCCATGGTCGAGGCGTTGTTGGTCGATGCGCGCGTCGACATCCTGTTCGTCGACGACGGTTCGACCGACGCGACGCGCGAGGTGCTCGGGGCCCTGGCGGCGAGCGCCCCCGACCGCATCACGGTCCACGCCCTGCCGAAGAACGTCGGCAAGGCCGAGGCGGTGCGCACCGGGCTCCACCTCGGGGTGGGGCGCTGGCCCATCATCGGCTTTGCGGACGCGGACTTCGCGACGCCTCCGTCGGAGCTCTTGCGCCTCCTCGATGCTCTGGTCGACAGCGAGGCCGAGCTCGTCCTGGGCTCGCGCGTCCTGCGCCTCGGGGCAGCGATCGACCGTTCGCCCGTGCGCCATGTGATCGGTCGTGTCTTCGCAACGGTCGCGGCGATGGCGGTCGGTGCGCCGGTCTACGACACGCAGTGCGGGGCGAAGTGGTTTCGCGTGACGCCCGCCTTCGAGGCGGCCATCGCCGAGCCTTTCACGTCACGCTGGTCGTTCGACGTCGAGCTCCTCGGCCGACTCTTCGGGCGCCTGCCCTCGGCCGTGCACACGACGCACGAGGCCGCGCTCGAGGTGCCGCTCCACGCGTGGCGCGACGTCTCGGGCTCGAAGCTCAACGTGACGAGCATGGCCAAGAGCTTTGCGGAGCTCGTCGGGATCTGGGCCCGCACCAAGAAGCGCTGACGGTCGGGCAGCGAGGCTCTTTGCCCGCCGCACAATCGACCGACCGATCGACGCCGCGGACGCCCGCCGCAGCGCTGACGGTCGGGCAGCGAGGCGGGACCAGCGACCGACCGATCGACGCCGCGGACGCCCGCCGCAGCGCTGACGGTCGGGCAGCGAGGCGGGACGGCCGCAAGGAGAGAGGAAGGGAGTGCGGAGGCGGGCTCTTTGCCCGCCGCACAAACGACCGACCGATCGACGGCGCGGACGCCCGCCGCAGCGCCCGACACGGTTCAGCGCGGGGCGGGCACCTGGCCCATGACCTGATCGAGCACGCCCTGGGTCGTGAGTCCCTCGACCTCGGCACCCGGGGCGAGGATGACGCGATGGCGCATCGCGGGACGGAAGAGCTCCTTCACGTCGTCGGGGATGACGAAGTTGCGACCGCGCAGGACGGCCAGGGCGCGTGAGGCGGTGGCGAGCATGGCGGCGGCGCGCGGGCTCGCGCCATGCAGGAGAGCCGGGTGCTCGCGGGTCTGGCGCACGAGGTCGACGATGTAGTCCGCGACCTCGTCGGCGAGCTGCAGGTTGGCGACCGTCTCGCGCATGGCGCCCAGCGTGTCGAGGGTCGCGATGCGCTCGAGGTGCATGGCGTCGACCTTGGGCATGGCCGTGCGGTTGCCGTGCAGGCCAACGATGCGGCGCTCTTCGTCGCGGCTCGGGAAGGGCACGATGACCTTCAGGAGGAAGCGGTCGAGCTGGGCTTCGGGCAGGGGATAGGTGCCCTCCTGCTCGATCGGGTTCTGGGTGGCGACCACCATGAAGCCGTTGGACAGCGGCCAGGTCTTGCCATCGAGGGTGACGGCGCGCTCCTGCATGGCCTGCAAGAGCGCCGACTGCGTCTTGGGCGGGGTGCGGTTGATCTCGTCGGCCAGGAGGAAGTCGGTGAAGATCGGGCCCTTGGTCAGGGTGAACTGGGCCGTCTGGAAGTTGTAGAGGTTGGTGCCGAGGACATCGCCCGGCATGAGGTCGGGCGTGAACTGGATGCGGTTCATGCCGAGGTCGAGCGAGGCCGCGAAGACGCGCGCCAGCAGCGTCTTGGCCGTGCCGGGCGGCCCCTCGAGGAGGATGTGGCCCTCGGACAAGAGCGCCACGAGCAGCGCCTCGACCACGGTCTCCTGCCCGACCACGACGCTCGCGACCTGCGCCTTCAGGCGCGCCACGACGTTACGAATCGCTTCGATGTCCATCCCTCATCTCCGTCCTGAACTGGTGGATGCGTCGGGCCAGCTCGCGCGCCTTGCGCTCGTCGAGGCGGCGCCCGTCGCGACTCGCGAGGGTGGCCGCGTCTCTGGCCATGACCCTGATGTCGAGTCCCTTGGTGGTGTCGAGCCCGCGGCGCTCGGCGAGCGCGGCGATGGCCTCGAGCCGGGCTTCGTCGCTAGCCTCGGCCGGGAGGCCGTAGGCGCGGGCCACGGCCCTCAGGTTGGCCTCGAGGTAGCGCTTGACCCCGTGGCCGGCGTGGTGCCCCAGCGCCAACAGGGTCGCGGTGTTGTCGAGCAGCGT
>JAEUKJ010000618.1 GCA_016792665.1 Deltaproteobacteria bacterium
TAGGGTGTCGCGATGAACGCGGCAGGAAAACGGGATGGTCGGGCCGCCATCCTACGTGGAGCCTGTCATGTCGGAAGTCGCGTCGACCCCCTCGAAGGGTGTCTTCACCCGTCTCTATTGGATGCTCATCGGACCGATCGCCGTGTTCGCGACCGCGAGCCTCCTCATCAAGCACTCGTCATGGTCCTTCGGCTGGCGGGACCTCCTCTTCTGGGCGGCCATCGCCAGCGTCATCGGCGCACGCTGGCTCGACGTGCGACGCTACGGCGGCCTGAATGCCGACGGCACGCCCAGCACGAACGAGGACGTGAAGCGCCACGCGGGTATCCTCGGCGGCGTCGGCGTGGCAGTCTGGCTGCTCGGCCAGACCCTCGCCATCTAACCGGTCGGCCTCGCGGGCTCGGCCCGCCAGAGTCCGCATGAAGCTCTCGACGCTGCTCGTCCTCGCCCTCGGCTTCCCCCTCACCGCGCACGCGCGCAAGGGCCCCCCGAGGAGCGAGGCCGACGCCGTCGAGCGCCGCGTCGCGGACCTCGTGACCGCCACCGGGCTCAGCCCCGACCAGGCGACCACCGTCTTCGCCCAGCTCCTCGATCCCCCGCTCGCCCCGGCGTTCCTCCAGGTCGTCGACGAGCGCCGCCCCGACGGCACCCGCAACGTGTTCGCCCGCATGCAGGTCGACTACGACCTCGAGTGCCGCCTCGTCGACGACAGCGGCGATTGCTCCACCGAGCGCGGCCGCGAGCAGGACCTCCTCTTCGTCCAGGTCGCCCCCGACGGTCGCATCCATCGGACCGCGCGCACGACTCCCTTCACCGTCCTCCCGGACTCGGGCCGCCAGATCGAGCGCCCCGTGTCCCTGCGCCTCTTCGCCCCGCGCCCTGGCGACCCCGCAATCGCCCTCGTCGAAGGCACCGACGTCTCGCCCCCGCAGACGGAGACCGGCGGCCACGTCGAACCCGCGACCTTCACCTACAAGCTCGCCCTCTGGAACGGTCGGACGCGCCTCGAGCACGAGCTCGCCCTCGCCGCGCCCGGCGGCTTCTTCGCCTACACCGACGAGCGCCTCGCGACCCTCGTGCTCGCCCCCGACGCCCATCAGATCACCGTGCGCGAGCTCTCCTGCGAGGACGGCTGCCGCTGCGACATGCCCCGCGACCTCGCGCGCATGCGCACCCAGCTCGACCGCCTCGCCCGCACCAAGACCTGCCACGCCACCGAGCGCACCCTGCCCCTGCCGCCCGACCTCCGCCTCATCGACGATGACCTCGACGCCCTCATCCCACGCGCCTCGCGTGCCGAAGCCCTCGCCGCCCGCCCCTCCGCCCTTGCGCGGGCCTTCACCAACGCCTCGGGTCCACCCGGCCTCTCCCTCCCCGAAGCGACCGCCCTCATCGATCGCTTCACCACCTTCGGCGTGAGCCCTGCCTTCGCGATGGCCGCCACTCACCGCGGCCCCGACGACGCGCGCTACCTCTCGGTCCTGGTCGCGACCTCCACGCAGACCGAGTGCATCTATGGCCCTCGACACCGCTCCCTCTACGACGCCGTGCGCGCGTGCGCCGACCGCACCAGCTCGACCCACCAGATCCTCCAGGCACGCCTCGCCGCTGACGGCTCTATCGCGAATGCCTCGCTGCGCTCCGCTTCCCTGGGCCCTCCCATCGCGCTCCACGTCCTCGGCCTCGGCCTGGTCGGAGTCGAGGCGGCGCACGTCACGACCAACGTCGTCGGCCACCACTTCTACCTCCACGATGTGACCTTCGACCGCGAGGGCAGCTATGTCGGGCTGGTCCAGCTCGGCCGCCTCGGCGACGCGCCCAACGAGCGCGACAAGGCCGACCGCTACCTCGGCGAGCTCACCGTGACGACCGGCCCCGACGGCTTCGTGCGCCTCTCGCAGCGCCGCATTCCCTGTTCGCGCGCCTGCCCCTGCCCCGTCATGCCGACCGACCCCGCGCACGAACGCGAGCTCGTCCTTCAGCGCACGACCCACGAGGACCCTCGCTGCCGCCCCGCCGAGTCCGCCGTCACCCCACGTCGCTGACCGCCTGTCCGCCTATCCGGCGCAGCGCGTTGGGAGTACGCTGCCAGGATGCTCACCAACCCACGCCGGAGCCTCCAACGCCAGGCCCTCCTCATCGTTGGCATCTATGCATGCGCGGCCGGCGCTTGGATCACCCTCTCCGATCCCATCCTCGGCGCCCTGGTCAGCGATCCAAAGACCCTGGTCGAGCTCAGCATCTACAAGGGCATCTTCTTCGTCGCCGCGACGGCCGCCCTCCTCTACGTGCTCTTGCGCCGCACCTTCGCCACCATCGAAGTCGCCCTCGCGGCACGCGCCCGCGAAGAGCAGGAACGCCGTCGCACCGAGTCGCTGGCCGACCGCGAGGGCCGCTTCGCGCGCGAGCTCATCGCTGCCATGCCCGGCGTGTTCTACCTCTACGACGAAAATGGCAAATTCCTGCGCTGGAATCCGAATTTCGAGAAAATCACCGGATATTCTGGTGACGAATTGGCCACCAAGCACCCCCTCGACTTCTTCACCGGCGAAGAGAAGCGCCTCGTCGAGGAACGCATCCGCGAGGTGTATCAAAGCGGGGACTCGCAGGTCGAGGCCTCTCTCCTCGGGCGCGACGGCACCGCCACACCCCACTTCTTCACCGGGCGGCGCATCGTCCTGGACGGCAAGACCTGCCTCGTCGGGGTCGGCGTCGACATCGCCGAGCGCAAGCGCGCCGAGGCCGCCCTCGCCAAGAGTGAAGAGCGCTACCGCACCACCCTCGACAACATCCTCGAGGGCTGCCAGTTGCTGAGCCACGAGTGGCAATATCTCTACTTGAACGACGCCGCGGCGATCCAGAATCGCCGCCCCAACGCCGAGCTCCTCGGCAGGACCATGCCCGAGGCCTGGCCCGGCATCGAGGCGAGCCCCATCTTCGCGCTGCTGTCGCGCTGCATGTCCACGCGCACTGCGCTGCACGACGAGACCGAGTTCGTCTTCATGGACGGATCGACCGGCTGGTTCGACGTCCGCGCCCAGCCCGTCCCCGAGGGCATCTTCATCCTGTCGATCGACATCAGCGAGCGCAAGCGCGCCGAGCTCGAGCTGCGCCAGCTCAACGACAACCTCGAACAGAAAGTCGCCGAACGCACGCGCGACCTCGAGGAAGCCCGCGAGCGCGCCGAGTCCGCCGACCGCGTGAAGTCCGCCTTCCTCGCCACCATGTCGCACGAGCTCCGGACTCCGCTGAACTCGATCCTCGGCTTCACCGGTATCATCCTCCAGGAGCTCCCCGGCCCTCTCCTCCCCGAGCAGAAGAAGCAGCTCGGCATGGTGCAGCGGAGCGCGCGCCACCTCCTCGACCTCATCAACGACATCCTCGACATCTCGAAGATCGAGGCCGGCCAGATCGAGCTCCGCCTGGCCGCCTTCGACCTCCGCAGCGCCGCCTCCGGCGTCCTCGCCATCGTCGCCCCGAGCGCCGCCAAGAAGGGCCTCGACCTCGTCCTCGAAGACGGTCCTCCGGTCCCCATCGAGAGCGACCGGCGCCGCGTGGAGCAGGTCCTCCTGAACCTGGTCAACAACGCCATCAAGTTTACCGACAAGGGCGGCGTGCGGGTCCGTGTCGTGGCCGACAATGGCGCGGTCCGCGTGGGCGTCACGGACACCGGCATCGGCATCAAAATGGAGGACCTCGGCTGTCTCTTTCAACCGTTTCGACAGATCGACACCGGCCTCCAGCGCCAGCACGAAGGCACCGGCCTCGGCCTGGCGATCTCCGCGCGGCTCATCGGCCTGCTCGGTGGCACCATCCGCGTGGACAGTGTATGGGGTGAAGGAAGCACATTCACGGTCGAGCTCGCGCGGCCGAAGGCATAGGCCAGGTTTGCGCTCACGAGAGGCGTCCACGGACCATCCAGCACCGGCTGGGCGGCCCGCGGACTTCGCACACGCCCGCCGGCGCCCGGCTGCGGCGATGCCCCCGAAAACGCCTGGAGAGTGACACGATGGGTCGTTCGATTCTGATCATCGAAGACAACGAGCAAAATCGCTATCTCGTCACCTTCCTGCTCGAGCGCCATGGCTACATCGTCCACTCGGCGATCGACGGCATGCAGGGCATCGACGTCGCCCGCGCCTCGTCGCCCGACCTCATCCTCCTCGACATCCAGCTCCCCGCGATGGACGGCTACGCCGTGGCGCGCGCGCTCCGCCAGATCACGGGGCTGGACGCGGTGCCCATCGTCGCGGTGACCTCCTACGCGATGCCGGGCGATCGCGAGCGCGCCATCGCCGCCGGGTGCACGGGCTACATCGAGAAGCCCATCGACCCGACCACCTTCGTCAGCACCATCGAGCTCGCCTTCGCGCCGCGTACGGCGGTGACCCTGTGACGCGCGTCATGGTGGTCGATGACCACGAAGACAACATCTACTACCTGACGACGCTGCTCTCGGCCCACGGCTACGAGGTCGACACCGCGCGCCACGGCGCCGAGGCCCTGGTCAAGGCGCGCGCCAAGCCACCGAGCATCATCGTGTCGGACCTGCTCATGCCGGTGATGGACGGCTACACGCTGCTCCGCCAGTGGAAGTCCGACCCGCGTCTCGTCGCCATCCCCTTCATCGTCTTCACGGCGACCTACACCGAGCCCGAGGACGCCAAGCTCGCGCTCGACCTCGGTGCCGACCTCTTCATCCTCAAGCCGTGCGAGCCCGAGCTCTTCCTCGCCAAGCTCCGCGCCGTGCTCGCGTCCGCGGTCGTCGGCGTCCCCGCTGCCGAGCCCGAGGCCGAGACCGACCACCTGCGCCAGTACAGCGAGACCCTCATCCGCAAGCTCGAGCAGAAGTCCTTGCAGCTCGAGGAGACCAACCGCCGACTGCAGCAGGACCTCGTCGCACGCGCCGACATCGAGCGCGCCCTGCGCGAGAGCGAAGAGCGCTTCCGCCAGCTCGCCGAGAACATCGAAGACGTCTTCTGGCTGAGCGACCCGAGCGACCGCGTGATCCTCTACGTGAGCCCGGCCTACCAGACCGTCTGGGGCCGCTCGCTCGAGAGCCTCATGGCCGCCCCGGCGAGCTGGCTCGACGGCGTCCACCCCGACGATCGGGCCCGCGTGACGAACGGCCTCGGCGCCTACGCGAGCGGCACCTGGCGCGACGTCTTCCGCATCACGCGCGGCGACGACGGCACCCTGCGCTGGATCCGCGCCAGCTCCTATCCGGTGCGCAGCGCGGCCGGCGACATCTACCGCATCGCCACCGTCGCGCGCGACATCACCGAGATCCGCCGCCTCGAAGATCAGTTCCGCCAGGCGCAGAAGATGGAGGCCATCGGGCGCCTCGCCGGCGGCATCGCGCACGACTTCAACAACATGATGTCGGTCGTCCTCTGCTACACGAGCCTCGCCCTCCAGGACCTCTCGCGCGACGACCCGATGCGCGGCGACATCCAGGAGATCCGCCGCGCCGCCGACCGCGCCGTCGAGCTCACGCGCCAGCTCCTCGCCTTCAGCCGACAGCAGATGTTGCAGCCGCGCGTGGTCGAGCTCGGCAAGGTCGTCGCCGAGTCCGAGAAAATGCTGCGCCGCCTCCTCGGCGAGGACGTCGAGCTCGCCCTCTTCGTCGCGCGCTCCCGCGGTCGCGTCAGCGCCGACCCGTCACAGCTCGACCAGATCGTCATCAACCTCGTCGTCAACGCGCGCGACGCCATGCCCAGCGGCGGCAAGCTGACCATCGACGTCGACGACGTGGAGCTCGACGCGGCCTACGTCGCCAACATCCCGGGCCTCGCACCGGGCCGCTACGTGCTGCTCGCCGTGACCGACTCGGGCACGGGCATGGACGCCGCCACGCGCGAGCGCATCTTCGAGCCCTTCTTCACCACGAAAGAGGCGGGCAAGGGCACCGGCCTCGGGCTCGCCACGGTCTTCGGCATCGTCAAGCAGAGCCTCGGGCACATCCACGTCTACAGCGAGCTCGGCATCGGCACGACCTTC
>JAEUKJ010000404.1 GCA_016792665.1 Deltaproteobacteria bacterium
GAGCTCGAAGAGGTGGTGGTCCGAGCCCGCCGGCCCGCGGGCCTCCGCCCGGAGCTTGCGGCCCAGGTAGTCGGCGAGCTCGCCCGGCTTCTCACCGTCTGGCGGCGGAGTCGCCGGCTCGCCCGGCCGCACGGGATCGCCCGGCCGCACGGAATCGCCGGGCACGGGCTCGATGGGCCGCGTCGGGTCGTCCGGCGCCGGGACCGGATCGACCGGGACGGGGTCGGCCTCGCGCGGGGCGGCCACCACGACGGCGATGGGCGGCCCGTCCGTCGGCAGTGGACCCTCTTCGATCGGCCAGCTCTGCGGGGCCTCGTCCGGCTTCGGAGCCGCGACCAGCAATGCTTGTAGCGCTCGCGCGGCGCGCTCCGCGATGGGATCGCCGGCGCGCACGCGGATGACGCTGGTCGCCGGGGCCTGAGCGTTGTCGGGCCATGGGCTGGAGGTCGCCTTGGCGAGCCACTTCCCGTCCCTCAGGACCTGCACCAGGCGTCGCGCCTCTTTCCGCCCGTCCTCGCCAGCGCGCCCCGAGACCCAGGTGATCTCGATCTCCGTGGCCCCTGTGAGCGTCCGAAAACGTTCGTCTTTCCGGAGTCTCTCGAAGTCTGCGTCGAGGCGCGCCGCGTCGAGGCGGTCGCTGGAGGTCTTGTCATTGCGGGCCGAGAACGCCAGCACCGCAAGGTGGAAGAGTGCCTCGTCGTCCGCCTTCGACAGGGCGAGGGCGCAGGCGAGGTTGAAGCGCGGGAACGGCGCCCCGGCCCATTGGTCCAGGGCTGCACGGTAGGCGGCCATCGCCTCGTCGAGGGCGAGCTTCTTCTGGGCCTCGAGTCCGGTCTTGTTGAGCTTTCTCGCCTCCTCGCGCTCGGCCGCGCTCGGCTTGCGCGCCAGCGCGTCCAGGACCTCGGGAGGGAGGCGATCGGGGTCGGCGACCCACGTGAAGGCATCGCCAAGGGTGTCGGCAGCGTCGGCAACCGTCGCGTCGGCCGCGGTATCTGGGGCGACGGTGTCGGCCGTATCGCTCGCCGGACCGGCATCCGCCGCGGTCGGGTCGGGGCGCGCGACCTCGCCCACCACTGGAGGCGCCAGGTCGTCGCCGCGCTGCACGCGCTCGGTCACCGAGAGCTCGGGCGGCGGGCCCAGGCGCGCGCCTCCCTGGACGTCGAAAGCGGTCTCCGCGGACGCGCGGCGCGGGGGCTCGGCCGCGGGCTTGCAGGCCATCAGCCCCAGGACCAGGGCCGCGGCGCAGGCGGAGCGCGAGAGCGGCGGGAGAGCAGCGTGTGGAGAGGGGCTCGAGCGCATAGACCACCGGTTGGAGGGCGCAGACGATAGTCGTGGTCGCTCGTGGCGTCCACGTTCGCGCGCGGGCACCCGATAGGGGACCTCTGCGC
Organism: Deltaproteobacteria bacterium; assembly: GCA_016792665.1. Taxonomy (GTDB): domain Bacteria; phylum Myxococcota_A; class UBA9042; order PHBI01; family PHBI01; genus WYBB01. The sequence continues at coordinate 1,389 of JAEUKJ010000404.1, forward strand.
GTCGGGGCTGCGGCGGCAGAGGAATGGGGCCCGCGGGGCGGCGATTCCAGCCCCGTGCCCGACCCAACCGCCCGTCCATCTCGGCTCGAACCCTTCCTCGCATGCTCGGGTCCCGTCGACGACGCGCAACTGTGCGGCCCATGGACGAAAATCGGGGCCCGCCTCCTTGGCTGGAGGACCCGACGTGAATAATCAAGCCGAGCATCGCGTCGCGCCCGGCTTGTGCCCTACCGCGACGCCCGAACGAGGCCGGCGGGAGGGCGCTCTCGCCCGCATGAGCTGGTCGTTGACATGACCCGCTCGAGACGCGAAGGTCCCGACCATCAAGACGCCGACGCGCGGCGAGTTCGCATGACGCCTGGCCCAGCCAGCCCGCCTGCGGATGGAATTCGAAGGAGAACAAGGCCCATGCAGCGACAGCTCGGCAAGCTCTGGCTCGGCATCCTGCCTCTCCTGCCGGTCACCGTCGGTGCGCCCGTGGTCGCCGCCCTGGTGAGCCCCGCGGCTTACGCGCAGCCGACCGACTCGAAGGACTTCGAGGAGTACTTCAAGCTCGGCAACGACTTCTTCCAGGGGAAGCTCTTCGACAAGGCCGCCGAGGCCTACGAGAAGTGCGTCGAGCTCAACCCTCAGTACAAGGAGGGCTGGTACAACCTCGGCATCGTCTACGCCCGCCTCCAGGAGTATCGAAAGGAGATCGCCGCGTACAAGAAGGCGATCGACGTCGATCCCCGCTACGAGAAGGCCCTCTACAACCTCGCGATCGCGTACGAGGACGCCGACCTGCTCCAGGACGCGCTGCAAACGTACGAGCGGGTCGAGCAGGTCGCCCCCAACGCTGTCGACGCGCTCGTCAACCAGGGCATCCTGCGCGCCCGCCTGGGCCAGCTCGAGGAAGCCGTCGCGACCTACAAGAAGGCCATCGCGAAGGACCCGAGCCTGTCCGATGCGTGGTTCAACCTCGGCATCGCGCACTCCAAGCTGGCCGAGAAGGCCCGCGACGAGGCCGCCCGGAAGCTCGCCCTCGAGGCCGAGAAGTCCGCCTACGAGAAGGCCGTTGCCCTGTCGCCGAGCTACCACAAGGGCTGGTACAACCTCGCGATCAGCTACAACAAGCTCGGCATGGTCGACGAAGAGATCACCGCTTACGAGAAGGCCCTCGAGATCCGCCCCGAGTACCCCCAGGCCCTCTTCAACCTCGCCTACGCTTACGAGGAGAAGGGGCTGAAGCCCAAGGCGGTCGCGACCTGGGAGACCTACGTAAAGGTCGCCGCGAAGCTCCCGACCGAGAAGGAGTACCTCGTCACCGCGCGTGAGCAGCTCGGCCGACTCAAGCTCTGAGCAACCCTGCTCGAACATCGCGTCGCCGAGCCGCCCGACATCACAAGCCCTTTCCCGACCCGCCCGGTCGGGGCAGACTGAGCGTGCAGGCTCGTTGTGGCCAGCGTGTGGGTTGGCGAAGTTTCATGTCCTGAGTATGATGCCTGCGCGGGGTCTTGGGCTTCGCGAGCGATGTCGTCGTGCCTGGCGCTTGCCGGTCGCAAACGTCGGCGTCGCCCACGGGTGTTGGAGTTCGGGGGTCGCGCCAAGGCGCGAGAGATTCGGGGAAGAGACATGCGCGCGCTACTCGGTACGATCGCGTTCTTGATGGCATCGGCATGGGCCGGCGGGGCCGCGCAGGCCGAGGAGGGGCGCTTCTTCCTGCTCGTCGCCAGCGAGCCGCCGCAGCCGAAGTTCGTCCAGTCGGCCTATCGGGTCGCTCAGCGCGCTGAGCTCTCGTTGCCTCCGGATGTCGCGCGCGAGCGCATCGGGGGCACCTTTCCACGCCTCTTCGGCAGTGGCCGCAGCGTCGAGCGCTCCGGCGTCGAGGCGGACCTCAAAGCCGGCCGAGCGGCCTACTTCAACGGTCAGTTCAAGGACGCCGAGGTCGCGCTCACACGCGCCGTCGATTCGGTCGTCGACGCGCCCGAGCTGGTCCTCGGGAGCCCCGTCCTCCTCCAGCGCCTCGTCGATGGGGCCGCCATCCGCTTCGCCAACGCACTCTCGCGCAAGGTCGCAGAGCGTGAGGCGCGGGCTCAGCTCGAGACCTTCCTGCGCCGCTATCCGCAGAGCTCGCCCACGCCCAGCGAGCACCCGCCCGAGATCCTGAGCGCCTGGAACGAGGTACGGGCCGGCCTCAAGTCAGCCATGGGCGCGGTGATGATCAACGCACGCCCGGTCGAGTTCGAGCGCAACGGCAGCTGCCGGGTCATGATGAACGGGGCCGAGGTCGCCGAGCTCCCGCTGCCCGGGCCGCTCTCGCTGCCGCGCGGGAGTCAGCTCATCCAGGTGCGTTGCGGGGTGCAGACGAGCTGGCTCCAGCGCGTGGAGATCGGCACGACGCCCGTGACGCTGCGGGTCCCGGTGCGCGCGATGATCGCGGCCTACGGCGACCCGACGACGGGGGGCCTCGTCCTGGTGGAGCCCGCCGAGGGAGACGCGGCCGCGTTGGTGTCGGCGGTCAGCAACGCGGTCGGGCTCGACGGCGCGGTGGTGGCGCGCACCGGCACTGCGAAGGTCGACATCGGGCGCTGGGAGGCGACGATGGACGGCCCCACGGTGGAGGCGGTCGGCACGATCAACGGCAACGAGATCGAGAACGTGCGGTCGGTCGAGGCGAAGGGCTCCGGCTCCGACGGAGGCCGAGTCTGGACCTGGGTCGTTGGCGGCGTCGGGGTCGCGACGCTGGGCGGGGCGGTCATCGCGAACGTCATCACCGCCGACAAGATCAAGAACAACGAGCCGGACGTCGAGGGGCTCAAGACGACGACCGTCGCGCTGTATGTGGCGGGTGGGGCGCTGGTCGCGACCAGCATCATCCTGTACTTCGTCGAGGGGGCGGGAGGTTCGGAGTCGACCTCGTCGCTCGCCCCGGGCCCGGGCGGATTCTCGGTGCGCTTCTGAGCGCGCCGGCGGTCTCGACGCACGACCTGAGTGGCGCGGGGCGAGGACCCGCGCTCGCGAAACCGATCGCTCGATATCTGGCCCGGGCTTGCAGACCGGCCGGAGTTGTCGTAGGAGCGCGCGGCACGAGGAGCGCAACACGCCTTGCGGCGTGACCGCGCGGGCCCTATGGTCTTGGTCTCTTTGCTCGCGCGGAGAACCAAACTCGTGGAGCGGCGTCGACCCGTTCGACGTCGAATGTCTCAGTCATTGCGACGACCCTCGAATTCCGAGTGCTCGTCGCCCGCCCCCATCCGGGGCTCGCCTGGAGGTGTCTTACGAACTCGTCGAATCCGAAGGTCCAGCAAGTTCCCCCGTCCCGTCCGGATGGCGCCACGCGCCCGGAGGGCACACCCCGTCCCGAAGGTCCGCCGGCACGCAGTGAGGGTGGCTTTCAAGGCGGTGGTGGCTATCAAGGCGGCGGCGGTGGCGGCGGCTACCAGGGTGGTGGCGGCGGCTATCAGGGCGGCGGCGGTGCCGGCGGTGCCGGTGGCTAT
>JAEUKJ010000739.1 GCA_016792665.1 Deltaproteobacteria bacterium
GGGCTCTCGTTGCTGGGATCGTCGACGAAGGGCCACCCCAGCGCCCGCGTCTCGGCGCGCGAGACCTCGATGAGCGGCCTCACGATCCGCCCGCGCCGGGGGGCCATGCCGGCGAGTCCGGGCACCCCCGAGCCTCGCAGCACTCGGGCCAGCACGGTCTCGGCCTGGTCGCTGCGCGTGTGTCCGGTCGCGACCAGGGCGCGCGGATCGAGGTCCCGCGCCATGCTCAAGAGGGCCTGGTAGCGCGCGAGCCGTGCCCGCGCCTGGAGGTTGCCGGGCTGGAGCTCGACCCTGGCGACCGTCATGGGGACGCCGGCCCGCCGTGCCGCCTCGGCTGCGGCGCTTCGCTCGTCGTTTACATGGCGCAACCCGTGGTCGACGAAGGCCACCCCGACCAGCGGATAATCCGGGCGGTGCGCGAGTGCTGCGACCAGGGCCACCGAATCAGCGCCGCCACTGACCGCGGCCAGGAGCGGCGTCCCGACCGCGACGTGCGCGCCGAGCACCGCCTCGGCCCGCGCGCGCAGCGAGGCGAGGCGCAGGTCGGCGTCGGGCGGGCAGGGCGGTGGCGAGGTCATCGGTGCCGTCTCGCAGAAGGTCGCCGTGCCCGCAAGTTCCCGAGCTCGCGGCCTCGCATGTTCGTTTGTCGAAACATCGTTGTTCAGGCCTTTTAGCGATGCTAGGTGCCCTTCCTTATGAGGAAGACATCTTCTTTGCACGCCCAGCATGCCCCGTCCCCATGCGACTCGCGCGCCGCGGTCCAGAGAGCCGAGTCGGTTCGCCCCGCCTCGCGCGGACTGCGGCGTTGGCACGGGCTCGCCCTGCTGCTCGGCGCGTGCGCGGGCCTGGCCGCGTGCGGTGACGGCAGCGGCAAGATCCAGCTCGGCACCGAGGCCCAGATCGACCTCTACCCGACCGTGCTCGCCTTCCCGGACGTGCCGCGTGGCGAGGTCGCTCGCTTGAACGTCACCGTGCGCCACATCGGCACGGGCGGCACCATCGACCTCGCGCCCATCAAGCTCGAGACCGACTCGCTCGACCTCACCATCGGCACCATCGAGCGCGAGTCCCTCGCCCCCGGCGAGGAGGCGCGCATCCAGATCGTCTACACCTCGGGCCATGACGAGCCCGACCGCGGCACGCTGGTCATCGGCCACAACATCTCGGGCAACCCCGAGTCTCGCATCGCGATCACGACCCCCGGCCAGCGCGCCCGCCTCGTGTCCATCCCGCAGAACCTGGACTTCGGCATCGTGCAGGCCGCGTCGCCCCGGACCATCGACGTCCGCGTGTTGAACGGCGGCACCGCGCCCGCGACGCTGGTGGACTACCAGGTCGAGGGCGACGACGCCGGCGACTTCTCGGCCACCATTCCGGCCAATGCGGTCGTGCCGCCGGCCGGCGAGATCACCGTGCCGGTGACCTACGCCCCGACCGGCCGCAACATCGACGACGTCGTCATCACCTTCACGACCGACCGCGAGGACGTGAAGCTCGCGCTGCCGACCCACGGCGAGGAAGAGACCCCGATCCTCGCCGTCCTGCCGTCGCTCGTGCAGCTCGGCTGGGTTCGCCCCTTCGAGATCGCCGCCAAGGACGTCGTCATCAAGAACGACGGCAACACCGATCTCGTCGTGCAGAGCGTGACCCTCGAGGACGCGCCGAACGTGCTCACTCTGACCAACCGCCCGAGCGCGCCGTTCACGCTGCGCCCCGGCGAGGACCGCACCTTCGGCATCGTCTTCTCGCCGGTGCAGGAGGTCCCGATGCGCGCCGAGCCGCTGGGCAAGATCCGCTTCGTGTCGAACGACGAGGCGCGCACGCCCTTCATCGTCCCGGTCTTCGGAGCCGCCGGCGAGCCGTCGATCGTCGTCATCCCCGAGTCGACCGTCGACTTCGCCTTCGTCGCCGAGGGCTTCACCTCGAAGCGCACGGTCACCGTGCTGAACAACGGCGCCTCCGCGGTCACCATCACCCAGGCCAAGCTCGTCGATCCCTCGACCGACGAGTTCGTCTTCGCCAACGCCGAGTCCCTGCCCAAGGTCCTGAACCCCGGCGAGAGCCACGAGCTCCAGCTCACCTTCGAGAACAAGCGCGGCGCCTCCGGCTCGGCCTTCGCCCGCTTCTTCCTCTACACGACCGACCCGGTCGTCCCCGAGTACCCGCTCGACGTGGTCGCGCGTCGCGCCCAGCGCCCGACCTGCGAGGCCGCCTTCGTGCCCGATCTGCTGGCCCTCGGCGCGCACAAGCCGGGCACGACCAGCGAGGGGCGCATCATCATCATGAACACCGGGTCGGGCAACTGCGAGTACCGCGAGCGCGAGTTCGACGCGTGCCTCGGCGAGCCCTTCGGCATCAGCTTCAACTTCGTCTGCGACGACCAGGTCGCCTTCAACCCGTTCCAGATCGTCAGCGAGCCCGCGCCGCAGACGATCATCGGCCCCGGCGAGCTCATCACCTTCGGCGTGCGCTTCAAGGCGCCCGCGGTCCGCTCGGAGTACGGTCGCGACAGCTACTACGCGCGGCTGGCCGCCATCCTCTTCGACCCGAACTCCAGCACGCTCCGCTTCGTGACCCCGCCCGGCGGCATCGGGCGCGGCGTCAACGTGCGCGCCGAGTCGGCCGTGCCGCTGGTCACCGTCGACCCGCGCACCATCGACTTCGGCCTGGTGCGCACCGATTGCGCCTCCGACGTGAGCCAGGTGCGCGTGCGCGCGGATGGCCCGATGGACGCGACCATCACCTCGGTCACCCCGGTCGGCTGCGGCTCCGACGTGCGCGTCTCCGGGCCCGCCGTCCCCACCACCGTCCCGGGCTTCTCCGCGGTCTACTACAACGTGACCTTCGCCCCCGGCACCGCGGCCCCGGTCGACTGCCGCCTCCACATCGAGAACGACTCGCAGAACCTGCCCTCGGTCGACGTCGCGCTCTCCGGCGTGGGCACCGACAAGACGCGCCAGGTGGACGAGCTGCGCCAGATCCCCGCGCCCAAGGTCGACGTCCTCTTCGTCGTCGACGACAGCTTCTCGATGGGCGACGACCAGGAGCGCATGCGGCAGGAGCTGCCGCGCATCGTCGACATCGCGCGTCAGTGGGGCCAGGACTACCGCTTCGGCATCACCACCACCGACACGCTGAAGGTGCGCGGCGCGTTCAAGGGCTACCCGCGCTACGCGGACACGACCACCGACCTCGCCGCCTTCTCGGAGAACCTGCTCGTCGGCACGGCCGGCTTCTATATCGAGAAGGGCCTCGAAGGCGCCTACCTCGCGCTCTACAACCGCGCTGGCGTGACCGAGACGAGCTGCGACGCGGCCGTCCCCGGACAGTGCCCGCGCAACGACGGCGACGGGGTGCCGCTGCTCTGCCTCGACCTCGGCGAGGGGGGCTATTGCAGCGGGCGCAACGCGGGCTTCCTGCGCGACGACGCCGAGCTCGTCATCATCATGGTGAGCGACGAAGAGGACTCGAGCCCGCAGACGGTCGGCTGGTACGTCGATCGCCTCTCCGACCTGAAGAAGCCGGGCAGCGGGCACGGCGTCATCTTCCACTCGATCATCACGCCGGTCGAAGGCTGCATCGGCGGCTTCGGCACCCCGGGTCTCCGCTACGTTCAGGTCACCGAGGCTCTGGGCGGCATGGTCGTCAGCCTGTGCGCCCCCGACTTCGGCGCCGAGTTCGAGCGTGTGGGCGCTCGCACATTCGGCCTCAAGGACCGCTTCTACACCTCGCTCCCGCCCGACCCGACGACCCTCTCGGTAACCGTGAACGGCGCTCCGTGCCTCTCCGGATGGGCCTGGAATGCGGCCGTCAACGCGGTCGTGTTCGACCCGGACGCCGCATGCTTTCCGCAGTTCGACGACCGGGTCGAGATCGCCTATGATGTCTATTGTGCAGCGTCCGACGTGCCCTGACCGGGGTCGGAAAGGGTCGACGGGCGGGGCACGTATCCGCACGAGGCGTGGCAGAGCCAGGCTGAGCGCGGAGACATAGCTCGGCTCGACGCTGCGCGGATGGCGGGCGAGGTGAGCGTCAAGGTGGCCCCATCAGGTTCCGGGGGGCGCCACCGCGTCGGCCCTGGCCCCCCAAAGGCCGACGTCTCGCAGAGGGCTCGCCCATGGGCGGGTGGCTTTACGAGCCTTCGGTTGAGCGCTGCGGGGGCGCTCGAGGTGTCGACGCTATGTTGCTCGGTGGAAGGTACAGGCTACTCTCGGCGCCGCTCAGCACCGGCAGCTTCGGGTCCGTCTTCGTCGCCGACGACGAGCGGATGCCGCGGCGCGTGGCCGTGAAGATCCTGCACCCCCAGCACGCCGAGAACCCCACCGTGCGCGCGCGCTTCAGGCGCGAGCTCGAGGCCGCGTGCCGCGTCTCGCACGAGAACGTCGTCTCGGTCTTCGACATCGGTGAGGACCCGAACCTCGGCCTCTACTACGTCATGGAGCTCGTCAAGGGGACGCCGCTCAAGGACTACCTGAACGGCCAGCCGCTGCCGTGGGCCTTCGTCTTCCGCGTCGCGACCCAGCTCGCCCGCGCACTGCACGCCATCCACGCGGCCGGCATCGTGCATCGCGATCTCAAGCCGCAGAACATCATGCTGGTCGAGCGCTCGAGCCTCGACGAGCTCGTCAAGGTCCTCGACTTCGGCATCGCGTCGCTGAAGACCCCCGAGGAAGAGCGTCGCGATGTCGAGCTCACCGGCGCGCGCATGGTGCTCGGCACGCCGCCCTACATGAGCCCCGAGCAGACCTACATGCGCTCGGACCGCGAGCGACTCGGCCTCGACGTCGACGCGCGCAGCGACGTCTACTCGATGGGCGTCATCCTCTACGAGCTCGCTGCCGGGCGTCGTCCCTTCTCCGGGGACGCGCACGACATCGTGGTCGCGCATCGCCTGACCAAGCCGATGCCGCTCGACCGCATGGTCGGGGTCGCGGTGCCGCGCGAGTTCGCCGACCTCGTCATGCGCTGTCTCTCGAAGGACCCGAAGGAGCGTCCCCAGTCCTCGAAGGAGTTCCTCTCCGCGGTCAAGGAGTGCGAGCTCAAGCCGGTGCGTCGCTGGGACGAGGTGCAGGAGCAGCCCAAGGCCGACCCGCACGACATGCCGACCATGGGCGAAGAGGTCGCCCTGCCGATCGACGCGCTGCCCGTCGACACGCGTCCGCGCCTGGAGATCACGCCGCCTGCGCGCCCGCGCAGCCTGTGGGCCCCGCTCGTGGCGCTCGCGGTGGGTGCGGTCGCCGCGTTGATCGCCTTCCTCGTGACCCAGCCCGAGGTGCGCGGTGACGCGCTGGAGGGCGCGAGCGAGGCGCGGCCCGGCGCGGCCGCCACCATCGGAGCGGGCGAAGGCGCGCCGCAAGGGGCGGGGACGAGCGCGAGGACGACCCAGGCCGAGGGGGCTGCGTCCGATGTCGACGTCACCGCGGCAGGGCGCGTCGGCACGGCCGTTCGACCCAGCGCCGACGCCGCCGAGGTCGCGGCCAAGGCCGAAGCCGACGCGGCCGCGCTCGCGAAGGCCGATGCGGTCGCCGTCGCCAAGGCGGATGCTGCCGCGGTCGAGGCGCAGCACCGGCGCGCGGCGGTCATGGTCACGACGCAGCCGCCTGGCGCGGTCGTCCTGGTCGATGGCAAGGTCGAGGGCGAGTCGCCGCTCAACCTGAGCTTCGACACGGCGCTCACGCGCAAGGTCGAGATCGTCCTGCGCAAGGACAAGTACGAGGACTTCCCGGTGGCCATCTCGGTCGGTCCCGAGCTGTCCGGCAAGGTCGTGGTCGTGAATCAGGCGCTCAAGAAAAAGGGCGTCGTCGGGCCGAGCGTCGACAAGGACCCGTTCAAGGACCTTTGAACTCGAGCTCGGCTCGGCTCAAGATGCCAGCGGCGTCGCGGACAGGGAGGCGAGATGGGGGTCGGTCGAAAAGTGGTGCGGTGGGTGAGGGCCGGTGGCGTGGCCGCGGCCTGCGGTCCGGCGTTTCTCGGCGCGACGTTCCTCGACGCACGACCCGCCTTCGCAGGCGACGCGCTGCTCGCGCGCCAGCTCACCGACCGCGGCATCGACCTCCAGCAGCGCAATGACCACTCGGCGGCGCTGCGCCTCTTCGACGCGGCCCTCGTCGAGACCGACCACCCCAAGATTCGCTACTTCCGCGCGAAGTCGCTGCGCGCCCTGGAGCGCCGCGACGAGGCCATCGCCGAGTTCCAGGCGATCCTCGACCGCCCCGAGGTCGAGAAGTACCGCACCGAGATCGCTGCGTTCATCAGCGACATGAAGAGCGAGAAGCAGTTCGAGGACCTCGCCTCGCGCCTGGACGCCGAGAAGGAGGCGCGTCAGCGCGCCGAGGCCGAGCGTCAGATCGCGCAGAAGAAGGCCGAGGACGGGGCCATCGAGCTCCTCCGGCGCCGCCGCTCGGGCCTCATGCCCAACGCCGAGCAGCGCGCCATCGATGGCTCGCTGGGCGCGCGCATCGTGCCACTCGTCCCGGCCATCTGGGCCCCAGCCGACGCCTATGATGGTGGCATCGCCATCGCCGCGACCGTCAAGCGCTACGAGAACTACGAGACCGAGCTCACGGCCTCGAAGATCCTGACCGTGCTCGCCGCGGTCGGTGTCTCGGTCGGAGTCGGGGTCGGTCTGAACCCGCTCGCCGACCACGCACCCAGCGCTGGCGCCCAACAGGCAGGGCTCGCCATCGGCCTGGTCGGCCTCGTCTCCGGCCTGGCCGCTGCGGTGGTGTGGCCCTCCACGCCGACCGACCCGCGCTCGGAGCGCTGAGCCACGCGCGAGCCCTGAGCACGCCCGCCGCGCTGTCGCCCTCCAAAGACGGCGCGCTCGGAGGGCAGGGCGTCTTCCCCACGCGAGAGGCAAAAAAAAGGCGCCCGGCCGAAGCGGGGCGCCTTTGGTTCATCGGCTCACGTGGAGCCGAACGAGTCTCACTCGTTGACCTTCAGGCCCGCGAACTTCGACGCGAACACGTCGCCGAGCTTGGTCGAGCTCTCGGCGCGCTGCGACTCGAGGTACTTCGCGTACTCGGGGTCGTTCTCCTCGCTCGAGAGGCGCTTCAGCGAGAGGCCGATCTTGCGCTCCTCGGGGATGAGCGAGATGACCTTGGCGGTCACGTCCTGGCCCTCGCGGACCACGTCGGTGACGTTCGAGATCTTCTCGTGCGCGAGCTCCGAGATGTGGACGAGACCTTCGATCGCGTCCTCGATCTCCACGATGGCGCCGAAGTCGAGCACCTTGGTGACCTTGCCGCGGATGACCGAGCCCGGCGGGTACTTCTCTTCGACGATGTCCCACGGGTCACGGGTGAGCTGCTTCACGCCGAGGCTGAAGCGCTCCTTCTCGGCGTCGATGTGCAACACCACCGCCTCGATCTCGTCGCCCTTCTGGAAGTGGTCGGCCGGGTTCTTGATCTTGTTGGACCACGAGATGTCCGACACGTGCACGAGGCCGTCGATCCCTTCCTCGATACCGACGAAGAGGCCGAAGTTCGTGATGTTGCGGATCTTGCCGCGGACGACGGTGCCGACCGGGTAACGCTCGCGCAGGACCTCCCACGGGTTGTCCTCGGTCTGCTTCATGCCGAGCGAGATGCGCTTGTTCTCGAGGTCGACGTCGAGGATGACCGCCTCGACCGGGTCGCCCTGGTTGACGACCTTGCTCGGGTGCTTGACGCGCTTGGTCCAGCTCATCTCGGAGACGTGGATGAGGCCTTCGACGCCCGGCTCGAGCTCGACGAACGCACCGTAGTCGGTGAGCGAGACGACCTTGCCCTTGACGCGATCGCCGATGCGGAAGCGCTGCGGAACCGTGGTCCACGGATCCTCGGAGACCTGCTTGAGACCCAGGCTGACGCGCTCGGTCTTGGGGTCGTACTTGAGGACCATGACCTCGACCTCGTCACCCACCTCGAACATCTCGTTCGGGTGCTGGACGCGGCCCCAGCTCATGTCGGTGATGTGGAGGAGGCCGTCGATGCCGCCGAGATCCACGAAGCAGCCGTACTCGGTGATGTTCTTGACCACGCCCTTCAGGGTCTGGCCGACCTCGAGGGTCTCGAGGGTCTTCGACTTCAACGACTCGCGCTCGGCCTCGAGCAGCGCGCGGCGCGACAGCACGATGTTGCCGCGGCGCTTGTTGAACTTGATGACCTTGAACTTGTGCGACTCGCCGATGTACTTCTCGAGGTTGCGCACGGGGCGGAGGTCGACCTGGCTGCCCGGCAGGAACGCCTTGACGCCGATGTCGACGGTCAAGCCACCCTTGACGCGCCCGGTGATGACACCCTCGACCAGCTCGTCACGCTCGACCGCGTCGTTGATCTCGTCCCAGATCTTGAGCTTGTCGGCCTTCTCCTTCGAGAGCTCGATCTGGCCGTGCTCGTTCTCCTGCGACTCGAGGTAGACGTCGACGACGTCGCCCGCCTTGATCGTCAGGGAGCCGTCGACGTTGACGAACTCCTGGATGGGGATCTGCCCCTCCGACTTGTAGCCGATATCGACGGTGACATAGTCTTTGGAGATCGCGATGATCTTCCCTTTGACGATCTCGCCTTCCTTCGTGCCGCTCTTCGCCTCGTACTCGGCGAGGAGGTCTTCGAAGTTCTCGATGGTGTTGGTGTAGGTTTGGGCTTGAGTGGCCAAGTCGTGTCCGGGTCAGGGTCTTTGGGGCTTTCTCGCAGCTTCACTCGAGCGCGAGGAGGGGCCCAGGGGTCTGGGGGCGGCGGACCATACAGATCGGGTCCCCCGATGTCAACGACGGTCAATGCGCCCCAGAGGCCGCTTCCAGGGCGGCTCGCCGCATGGGCAGGGTGACCGCGGGCGCGACCTCTGCTATCTCCATGGCGGCGTGACCCGAAGTCCGAATCGAAGCGCCTGAACCGAACAGAGTGGAGCGGCACATGGATCTCATCAACAACCTGAAGCTCGACGTTGGCGCGGGACACGTGGTCGCCGCTGGCGATGACGACGACAAGGGCAACCCGAAGGGCGGCGCCCTCGAGGCCCTCAAGAAGACCCGCACCATCGAGCTCTTCGGGCCGGTCAATGGCGCCCTCGCGAAGAAGGTCATCGCGCAGCTCTTCTTCCTCGAGAGCGAAGACCCCGACAAGCCCATCACGGTGCTCCAGAACAGCCCGGGCGGCTCGGTCACCGACGGCTTCGCGATCTACGACGCGATGCGCTTCGTGAAGCCCGAGATCAAGATCGTCTGCATCGGCCTCACGGCCTCGATTGCGACCATCACGCTGCTCGGCGCCAAGAAGGAGAACCGCCTCACCCTCCCGAACACCGAGTTCCTCATCCACCAGCCGCTCATCGCCGGCAACGTCTTCGGCGTGGCGAGCGACCTCGAGATCACCGCGAAGCAGATCTTGAAGACGCGCGAGATCATCAACGAGATGCTCTCGCGTGAGACGGGGCAGCCGCTCGACGTGGTCCAGCGCCACACCGAGCGCGACTACTGGATGAACGCGCAAGAGGCCCTCGACTACGGCCTCGTCTCGCGCATCGTCACCAGCCGCTCCGAGATCTGACGTTCGCGTGAACGCGTCACCTCCACGGGCGGGCGGCCCACCCGCCGGCGATGCGCCCCGACCGACCGGCCCGGGCTCGGATGCCGCGCTGCTCGCCCCGCTGGGGCTGCGTGGGCCGGGCTTCCTCGCCGCGCTCGAGGCCGCGCGCGCGGCCGGTGACGCGGGCCGCGAGCTGCGCACCTGGCTCGAGGTCGGTGATGCGCTCGGCGCGGTCGGGCGCTGGGACCGCGCCAAGGTCGCATGGATGCGCGGGCTGGACGTCGCCGAGGGGTCGGCCCGGACGCGATCCGAGGCGTCGTCGTTCCACTGGCGCATGGGCCAGCTCTCGGAGGGGACGCGCGAGCTCGGCGAGGCTGCGGCCTGGTACGAGCGGGCGGCCGAGACCTTCCGCCGCGAGGGCGCGAGCGCCGACGAGGCCGTGGCACGCATGGCGCTGGCGCGCGTCGTCTTTCACGGCAGTGGGGCGGGGCTGGCCAAGGTCGCGGCGCGCGACGCAGTGCTGTGCGCACGCGACGCCAATGACCTCGCCCTCATCGGCGAGGCGCTCGAGCTCACGGGCGAGATCGCGTACGATCTCGGCGCCTTCGACGAGTCCGTTGCCAGCCTGCGCGATGCCGTCAAGCAGCACGAGCAGGCCGGCCACGAGACCGGGCGCGTGCGCGCGACCGTGGCGCTGTCCGAGGTACTCTCGGAGTCGGGGCAATCGCTGGCCGCGGTGCGCGCCATCGAGTCGGTCGAGGCGCTCCTGGAGAGTCACGAGTCGACCGAGACGCGCGGGCGCGGCATGGGCCTGCTGGGCCTCTTCCAGCTCGAGCTCGGCCAGGTCGACGAGGCCGCCCAGACCTTGAAGAAGGCGCACGAGTGGCTCGAGGCCTCGGGGTCCAGGCTACGCCGATCGCGGCTCCTCGTCGCGACTGCGCGCCGGGTCGAGAAGGCCGGCAGTCGTGCAGACGCCAAGCCGCTCTACGAGCAGGCCTGGGACCTCGCGCGCGCCGCCAGCGATCGCTTGCGACTGGCGCCCATCGCCTATGCGCTGGCGCGCTGCCACCTGGATCTCGGCGACCCCGTCAGCGCCGACTCGGTCATCATCGTGGCGCTGCGCCTCGTGCAGGAGGCCGCGGATCTCGAGGGCCTCGCGTACTGCACCGAGCTCGCCGTGCGCATCGCGGTGCGCCTCGCCCAGGGGCAGCTCGCCCTCGACCGCCTGCTCATGCTGGCGCGCACGCGCGGCCAGATGGGGGATGCGCGCGGGGAGATCCGCACCCTGAAGGACGCCCTCATCGCGACCTTGAAGGTGCCCGACACCGATCTGCTCGCCATCGCGGCCGAGCTCATGGAGGCCATCCGCAGGGCGGGCGTCTCCGCCTTCGGCCCGACCGAGACCATGGAGATCGCCGACGCGATGGCGGCCGCGGGACGCCCCGACTTCGCGCACGAGATCGGCCTCGTCGAGGTCGAGCGGCACCTGGCCGAGGGGCGCCGCACGGACGCCGCGCGCACCCTCATCCGTGCCGCGCACTGGGCTGTCGCGGCCGAGGATCGCGCGACCGCCGTCGACGCCTGGGACCAGGCCATCGCCATCGGACAGTCGATCGGGCTGGCCGAAGTCGAGGCCTGGGAGGCAGACCGCGCCTGGGCCGCCGAAGGCTGACCGGCTTGACCGTGGGCGAGGCCCGCAGGTAGGCTGCCAACCCACGAGCCAGGCCCTTCTTTTCGGCCTTGTCGATCTCGCCAGGGGCACGCCGCGGCATGCCCGAGAGGAACCGATGCGCAACCTGACCGTCATGGCCTTCGCCTTCTGCACCGCATCGCTCGTCGGCGCGTGCGCCTCGGACTCCGACTGCAGCAAGGACTCGGACTGTCCCGAAGGGCGCATCTGTCGCAACGGCCTCTGCGCGCTGAACATCACCGGGCTCGACACCTTGGCCGACGCCGATGCCCTCCCCGACATCCCTCTCGACTGCGTGCCCGCGGTGCCGGGCGACCTCGTCATGACCGAGATCATGGCCGATCCGCCGAGCGGCGCGGACTACGACGGCAACGGTATCCCGTCGACGACCGAGGACGAGTTCGTCGAGATCGTGAACGTCTCGAACCACCCAGTGGCCCTCACGCAGGTCGAGCTCATGGTGAACGCCAAGGAGTTCAAGCTCGGCTCCCTCTGCCTGAACCCGAACGAAGCGCGCGTGTCCTTCGGGACCGGCGGTCTGCCCTCGCTCACCAACACCTCGGGCACCGTCCAGCTCTTCATCGCCGGGACCTCGGTCCAGACCCACACCTACGGCGCGGAGGCGGGCAAGGACTCGTCCATCACCCTGTCGCGCCAGCTCGACCCGACCTCGGACTGGGTCGTCCACAAGACGGTCTACGGCACCGCCGCATCGCCTGGTAAGTGCGGGAACGGAAACGATTTTCCTGAGTGTGATGGCGTCGGTCCCGGCCCAGACGGGGACACCATCGGCAGCGACCTCGGCGACTCGCCGGAGGTCATCACCAACTGCTCGGACCTCCCCGTGGCCGGTGACCTCGTCATCAACGAGGTCCTCGCCAAGCCGACCGGCGGGACCGGCGGCGACGCCAACGGCGACGGCACCGTCAACTCCGACGACGAGTTCGTCGAGCTCGTCAACGTCTCCACGAAGACCCTCCTGCTCGACGGTCTCAAGATCGCCGACAACGGCGCCAACGTCGTGACCGTCCCCGGCGGGCTCTGCCTCCAGCCGAACCAGGCCGTCCTGGTGTTCAGCAAGTACGCCGGCACCGGCAGCTTCCCCGGCGTGCTCGTCTTCGGGACCAAGTCGCTCTCGCTCAACGACACCGGCGACTCGGTCATCCTCAAGAGCGCGACCGACGAGGTGCTGGCCCAGATGAGCTACGGCTCGGCTGCGGCGGCCGAGTCGTTCGTGCGCGAGGCCGACCTCGATCCCCTGGCCAACTTCGTCAAGCACTCGGTCGCCCCGAACGCCAGCGGTCGCAAGATGTCGCCCGGTACCTGCCAGAACGGCAACGCCTTCCCCGACTGCGCCGGTACGGTCGTCGTCGAGGAGCCCGACGCCACCGACACCACCGACTCCACCGACGCGAGTGACATTGGCGACACCCAGACCGCGGACGTCCCGAGCGACACGAACGAGGACGTCGGTCCCAGCTGCGGCCCGGCGCCCGCGCTCGGCGATCTCGTCCTGAACGAGGTCCTCTTCGACCCGACTGGCATCGACGCCAATGGCGACGGCACGGTCAACACGACCGAGGACGAGTTCGTCGAGATCCTCAACCGGTCCAGCGCGGCGGTGAACCTCGCCGGCGTCAAGGTCGGCGACGCCCAGAGCGCCAGCCGCTACACCTTCGGCGCGGTCTGCCTCGGCCCCAACGAGGCGGTCGTCGTCTTCGGCAAGGGCGCGGTCCACCTCTCCGCGAGCGGCAAGGTCGTGCTCGACGCCACCGCCCACGCCCTGTCGCTCAACAACTCGGCGACCTCAGGGGACCCGGAGCACGTCAAGGTCACCGGCACCCTGGGCGAGCTGCTCGTGGACGAGAGCTTCTCGGGCACGACCCTCATCCCCGCGGCCCAGTCGGTCGTGCGCTCACCCGACCTGACCGGCGCGTGGACCAAGCACAAGACCGCCAACCCGGCGGCCGCAGCCTCGCCGGGTCAGTGCATCGGCCTCCAGCCCTTCCCGGGTTGCCTCATCCCCTGACAGGCCGGTGAAAACTTCAGCAGGCTGCTAAGGCTGCGCGCTAACGGCGCGGGCTCCGGCCAGCACCAGGTCCACGCGGCGCTCGAGCTCGGCGCGCGTGCTGACATCGGCGGCGTAGCGATCCACGGCGGACGGGAAGACCGCGCCGTGGAGCACCTGCACGACCAGGTGGAGGTCGGTCCCGGCCGGCAGCTCGCCGCGGGCCAGACCGCGCTCGAGGATGGCCAGGCGGCGCGCGCGGCTGCGGTTGCGCATGGCGTTCAGGATCTCGGCGACGTCGGAGCCATTGGCCCACTCGACCTGCATCATGCGGGCGAGCCCCTTGCCGAGCGGCGAGAGCAGCCACTCGAGGGTGCGCTGGTAATCGGCCAGGAGGTCGCCGCGGAGTGTGCCGGTGTCGGGCGTCTCGGTCGACTCCGAGAGCGAGCGCAGGGCGGCCTCGACCAGGGCGTTGCGATTGGGCCAGCGGCGATAGATCGTCGTCTTGTTGACGCCCGCGCGCCGCGCAATCTCTTCGATGCGCAGTCCGCCGTAGCCGTGCAGCCCGAGCTCTTCGAGCGTCGTCGCGAGCACACTCTGCACGACGCGGGCGCTGCGACCGCCGCGTCGCTTGCCCGACGTGTGTCGGATCGGGCGTCGCGAAAGCTCGGAGTTGTTTGAAGAATCCGGAGTAGAGGAAGACTGTGCGAGAGCGACCATGAGGCCGAGTCTATGGCAACCATGCGTTGCTCACAACCCGCAAGTTTTGCGTATGTGCGAAAAGTTTCTAGCGGCTGCGCACGAGCTCGTCGAGGCGCATGAGGCCTTCGCGCACCGACTCGAACGACGGCCCGAAGGAGAGTCGCACGTAGTTCTTGAGGCGCGAGGGGATGTGGCGTCGGCGCTTGCCGGGGTCGACGTCGAAGAACTCGCCGGGGACGACGATGACCTTCTTCTCGAGGGCGGCGCGGAAGAAGTCCATGCCGTTGCGGAGGGACTCCGGCAGGTTGTCGAGGTTGACGAAGCCGTAGAAGGCGCCCTGCGGGGCGACCGCGAGCTGCATTCCCATCTGCTGGGTGCGCTCGACGAGGAGCTTGCGCTTCTCGGCGAAGGCCGCCTGGATGGCCCGCGCCTCCTGGTCGGCGACCTCGGGCGCCAGGAGCGGGATGGCCGCGACCTGCAGCGGGTGCGGGGCGCCACCATCGAGGTAGGAGCCGGCCGAGGTCACGCGCTCGATGAGCTGCTTCGGGCCGACGGTCCACGAGAGGCGCCACCCGGGGTAGCGCCAGTTCTTGGTGAGGCCGTCGATGACCACCACCGGGTCCTTGTCGACGTCCTCGACGTAGCGACACGCGGAGCTCGACGGCCCCTCGGCCAGGGCCACGTCGTCGTAGAGGTAGTGCGCGTAGAACTCGTCGAAGATGAGCTGGCAGCCGAGCTCGCGGCAGATGTCGACCCACGCCCTCAGCTCGCCGCCGCGAATCACGCGACCGGTCGGATTGCACGGGTTCGAGAGCAGGACGGCGCCGAGGCCGCGGCCGACGATCTCCTCGCGGAGCCGCGCGGGCGAGAGGTGGAAGCCCTCGCGCTCGGACACGACGACCGGGATCGGGATCATGCGGTCGAAGGTCTCGAGCAGCTCGGCGTAGGCGGTGTAGTCGGGCAGGAGGTGGCCCAGGTTCACCGCGTCGATGGCCGCCGCGATGCGGGTCAGCGCGACGCGACCGCCGCTCGCGATGGCAACGTTCTCAGCGGAGTACTGGCTCGGCAGGCCCTTGCGATAGCGCTGGTTGTAGAGGTGCGCGACCGTCTCGCGCAGCTCCCACAGACCGCCGACCGGCGAGTACTCGTGCGCCTCGAGGGCGATGTCGACCGAGCTCATGCGCGCGACGGCGCCGGGCAGGGGGCCGGTCTCGGGCGCGCCCTGGCCGAGGTTCACCCACTCGGGATGGCCGTAGCGGAAGCCGCGCGCGCTCGCCTCCGCCATGACGAAGATGACGCCGGTGCGCGGCACGGTGCGGTAGGCTGAGATGGGCTCGACTTCGTCGACTTTGAGGGGGCGGTCCATGGTCGCCGCTCTTATAGGCCTGCCCCTGGAGTGTCAAACCTCTTGTCCCGCGCGTCCTCGCACGGTGGCGCGGAGGAAGGCGGTTCGTAACACAAGTCGCCGCACGCCCCTTGCCGCCCGCGACGACATGGGCCAACGTCGGCGCGTACGGCGCCGCACGCCGCGCAGACCGAGCAGCCCGCACGGTCCGCGCCCTTGCGTGGCGCCGCCACGGAAGGGGAGGGGCGTGATGATGTGGGACAAGGGCGTTCGCGATCAGCTCGCTCAGTACAAGTATGCCCTGGACCAGGCGAGCATCGTCGCCATTACGGATGTGCGCGGGAAAATCATTTTCGCAAATGACAAATTCTGCGAAATTTCCAAATATCAGCGCGAGGAATTGCTCGGCCAGGACCACCGCATCCTCAACTCGGGGTTCCACCCGCCGTCGTATGTCCGCGAGCTCTGGCGCACCATCGCCCAGGGGCGGGTGTGGCGTGGGGAGCTGCGCAACCGCGCCAAGGACGGGTCGATCTATTGGGTCGACACGACCATCGTCCCGCTCCTGGGCGAGGACGACAAGCCGGTGCAATACCTGTCGATTCGCATCGACGTCACCGAGCGCAAGCACATCGAGGCCCAGCTCCGCGCCAAGGAGACGATGGCCCAGCTCGGGCAGATGGCGGCGGTCATCGCGCACGAGGTGAAGAACCCGCTGGCCGGGATCTCGGGCACGATCCAGGTCATCGCCAAGCGCTTTCCGGCCGAGAGTGCCGAGGCCAATATCCTGCACGAGCTGGTCTTGCGCGTCGCGAGCCTGAACGAAGTGCTCGGCGGGCTGCTCGAGTTCGCGCGCCCACCCACGCCGCGCATCCGCACCTGCACGGCGCGCGAGGTCGCCGACCAGGCCAAGAACTACCTCCGCGATCACCCAGACTTCGGACGCATCGACTTCGGCATCGAGGTCACCTCGCTCGCGTCGACCTCGCCAGTAGCCGTCGACGTCGAGGACGTCACCTTCGTCGCCGATCCTCCGATGCTCGCGCGTGCGCTGCTGAATCTGGTCATCAACGCGGCTCAGGCTCTCGAAGGCACCGCGGCCCCGGTCATCCGCATCGAGATCTCCGAGCGGCGCAGCACCGGGCGCAACGGCCACCCGCATCGCGACGTCGTCATCGCCGTGGTCGACAATGGCCCGGGCGTTCAGCCCGAGGTCATCCCCGACCTGTTCAAGCCCTTCGTGACGACCAAGATCGCAGGCACTGGGCTCGGACTCGCCGTGGTCAAGCAGACGGTCGAGGCGCACGGCGGTCGCATCGAGGTCGTGAGCTGGCCGGGGCGGACCGCGTTCGAGATCATCCTCCCCGCCGACGGGAGTCGCTGAGTCGCGGGCTGCGTCGAGCGCGACTCACAGGTCACTCGTCAGGCCAGGAGCCAGGGCGGCGGCTCGCGGATCTCCGCGGGGAGGTGCTCGGGCCGGACCTCCTGCGCGGTCTTGTGGATCGAGGCGATGCGCCCCACCACCGAGCGCAGCTCGCGCACGTTGCCCGGCCAGCGATAGCGCATCATGGTCTGGCGCGCCTCGTCGGAGAGACCGCGCAGTTGATGCGGGAGGTGGGGGCGCAGCTCGGCGAGGAAGTGATCGACCAGCTCGGGGATGTCCGCGCGTCGATCGCGCAGCGCCATGAGCACGAGGACCGGGACCGCGGCGAGAGGGGAGTCGCCCTCGGTGGTGACGGGCTCGGTGGTCGAGAACGCGAGGGTCGCCGAAAGCGGTCGCGAGGTCGCGTCCTGGGTGCGGCGGAAGCGCCCCTCACGCAGGGCCGTCAGCACCCGCTCGCGCACGCGCGGCGCGCGATCGAGTCCGGCGATGTGCAAGGTGCCACCGCTGGCGACCTCGAAGAGGCCGCGCTTGGCGTCCCCAAAGAGGGCGGTCTCGAGCGCGGCGTCCTCGTTGGTGCGGACATCGACCGAGAGCAGCGGCCCGTCGCGGTGCGAGGTGCGGTCGTGGATGGCCCTCACCGCGTGGCGCTTGCCGGTCCCGGACTCGCCGGTCACGATGAAGGCGCGCGCGGTCTCGGCCTTCTGGGCGACCTCGGCCAGGGCGTCGCCGAGTGCGGTCGCGGTCCCGAGCACGAGACGCTCGCGGCGGGCCTCGCGGGCACGCAGGTGGTCGCGCTCGTCATGGTAGCGGAGGGCCTTCAAGCCCTCGCGGAGCTCGATGGCCATCGCCTCGAGCCCGGCGCGGTGCAGGGGCTTCGGCACGACCGCGCTCGCGCCCGCCTGCTCGGCCGCGACGCCCGTCGCCGTGGCGGGCCCGGGGACGAGTGCGACGATCGGTGCGTCGATGCCCTGGGCACGCAGGAGCCCGAGGTATTCGAGCTCGAGCTCGCTGCCGCGGAGCCCCAGCACGATTCCAGCCGGGGCATCGGCCAACGCCGAGGCGAGGCACTGCTCGGGGCTGTCGAAGGTCGCGACCTCGAATCCCTCCTGCTCGAGGTGCTCGCGGACCACGCGTCTCACGACCGCGTCCCGGTCGCAAACGAGGATCCGCACGAGGCCTGGCTCTGCCAGATTGCTAGCGAATGCGGTTCGTTGTTCGGTCTCCGTCATCGTGGGCTCCCTCGTCGCATGACGGCGGTTTTCAGCATCATCTGTGCCACCCCCGTTTGCCCGCGCCGCGCGGATTCCGGACGCGCGCTGTTGCATCGAACCCAGGGCCGATGCGCGCTGCGACACACCGCTTGCCGCCCGAGAATCGTGCACATCTGCACACTTTTGCCTGTGCACAGGCACCCACCCCGCGCTGCGAAAGCGCGCTCGAGGTCGCTTGGAGCGTGCCCCTGTGGGCGATCGAGACCTCGGCACACACCGTGCACAAGCCGCCCGCGATGGCTCGTGCGAAGACCGTTGTTGTCGAGGACCGGGAAGCGGACACCGCGAAAGGCGCGCGCGCCGCGTGTCCGATCACCACCTGCGCGCACTGCCGTGCGGCACTCACGCGCAGCACGGTCGCCGATGCCGACGGGCACCTCTATTGTTGCACCGGCTGCCGCGCGGCCCGCGCGCTCATCACCAGCACGGGCCTCGATCGTTACTACGAGCTCGCGCGAGGGCAGGGGCAGCGTGGCGATGACGAGTCGCAGGCCGATGCCTCGGGCATGCCCTGGCTCGAGGCCACCGTCGAGGTCGCGCTCGCACGGCCCGGTGCCCGACCCGAGCGCCTCGTCCTGGACCTCGATGTCCAGGGCCTCCACTGCGCCGCGTGCGTGTGGGTCCTCCAGGCGCTCTTCAAGCGTCACCCGGGCGCCCACCACCTCCTCATCGATCCCGGCGTCGGCCGCGTCCGCCTGACGATCGATCAGCGCGTCTTCCCGCTCGCCGACTACCTCTCCGAGTGCGCCCGCCTCGGCTATCGCACCGGCCCGCCGTCTCGCGATGGCCGCGCCCCGAGCGACGGCCTCGGCCTCCGCCTGGGCCTCACCATCGCCATCGCCATGAACGCCATGGCCGTCTCGCTCGCCACCTATTTTGGCCTCGAGGACGGCGACCCCGATGGCCTCTACACCCTCTTTGGCTGGGTCAACCTCGCGCTGGCGACCGCCGCCATGGTCATCGCCGCGCCGGTCTTCCTCCGCGGCGCCTATCAAGCGCTGCGTCATCGGACCCTCCACCTCGACGTCCCGATCGCACTCGGCGTCCTCCTCGCCTACCTCGGCTCGGTCGGTCTCTTCCTCGGCGGCCACCCCGAACACGCCTACTTCGACACCCTCGACACCTTCCTCGCGCTGATGCTGCTCGGCCGCTGGGCCCAGCGCCGGACGCTCGACCGCAACCGCCGCTTGCTCCTCGCCGACGACGGCTTCTCGCTCGCGCGCGTGAAGGTCGTC
>JAEUKJ010000767.1 GCA_016792665.1 Deltaproteobacteria bacterium
AGAAGATCCGCGAGATGGCCACCCAGCATCAGGTCGACCACTCCGGCGTGCGCGTGATGGTCGTGGGTGGGGGCTGCTCCGGCCTGACCTACGACATGGACTTCGAGACCGAGACCCGCGATGGCGACGTCGTGGTCGAGCACGACGGCGTCAAGGTCTACGTCGACCCGATGAGCCTCGCCTACCTCGAGGGCACCAAGATCGACTTCGTCGAGACCTTCAGCTACGCCGGCTTCCAGTTCGACAACCCGAACGCCCAGAAGGGCTGCGGGTGCGGCAAGTCCTTCACGGTCTGAGTCCGCGGGTGTCTGCACCTCGCGGCGGCAGGCTCGGCTTCTTGGTCTCGGGACCGTCGAAGAAGTCGGCCAGCGCGCTCGCGAGCTCGATGGGTCGTTCGACCTGCGGGAAGTGACCACACCCCGCGAACGTGACGAGTGGCGCGCCGCCCAGCAGCGCCGCCGTCGCGATCGCGTGCGTGTGTGGGATGACCGGGTCGGCCTCGCCCCAGAAGAGGCCGATGGGCGGCAGGTCGACGATGTCGTAGGCGCGGTCGAGGAAGTGGCGGATCTGTCCGCCGAGCCCGACCACATCGCGCATCGTCCGCGCCAGCGCGCGCGCCGACCCGGGGATGGCGCTCATGCGCGCCCTGTGCAGCACGTCGGCCACGTCGCGCGCACCGCGGATCATCTTCAAGGCGATGGCCGTGCCCGGCGCCATGAGCGGCTGGCCGAGTCGCTCGACGATGAAGGGTAGAGTCGACAGCCGAAGCGGCAGCCCGACCTCGCGGCCGAGCCCGCCGGCCGCCACCAGGGCCACGCGGCGCACGTGCTTGCGGAAGTCGATGAGCATCCACTGCGCGACGCCGCCCCCGTAGGAGTGCCCGACCACGTCGACGGGCGGCAGCTCCAGTGAGGCGATCCACGCGCCGATGATGCGCGCGTGCCAGTCGAGGCTGTAGCTCGCATCTGGCCGCCCCGAGAGGCCGTGCCCCGCGAGGTCGACCATCAGCACGCGCCGCCCGGCCGCCAGATGCGGCGCCATGCGCAGCCAGCTGCGGTGCGAGTCCGACACCCCATGGATGAGGACCACGGGCCGCGCGTTGGGGTCGCCCAGCTCGACCCAGTGCACCTTCACGCCGTAGACCATGCGGTCATGCGTCTTGACGCGGACCTCATAGGCCGGCTGTTTCGCGCCGCGGGGCGTGTTGCCGGGCATCCCCTGCACGGGCCTGAACGGGAAGCGGTTGAAGGCACGAACCATCGACCCTCTCCGCTACGTCAGGCCCCACGCCCTGTCCAGAAGAACCTGGCGCCTTACTTTGCGAGCTCCTCGAGCCTGGCAACCAGCTCGGGCGCGAACGTCCCCTGGGCGAGGCGCTGACGGACCATCGAGTAGCTCTGGGTCCACGCCGCCTGCTGTTCCGCCGTCGGTGTGATCACGGTCATCTTGGTCTTCAGGCGGCCGAAGGCCGCGTCGTCCTCGGACCGGATGCGCGTCGTGAGCGCACTGGCGGCGACCTTGGCGGTGTCGTTCAGGATGAAGCGCAGGTCCTCGGGCAGCGCGTCGAAGCGCTTCGACGAGAACACGATGGCGCCAATCGCGTACGAGGTTCCGTGGTTCAGGACGTTGTCGAGCTTGCCCGTCCACTGAAGCTGCTCGGCCATCAGCGCGGGGGCGAACAGGGCGTTGATGGCTCCGGTGTTGAGGTTCGGGAGGACCTCGGGGATGTTGAGCGGCACCGGCGCGATTCCGCCGATGACCTGGAAGATGACTGGCTGGATGGAGTCATCGCGCCACTGGAACGGCTTCTTGCCCTTGAAGTCGGTCGGGGCCGGGATCCCAAAGCCCTTCGAGAGCACGCGCACCACGCCGACGTCCCCCCAGCCGGCGATGAGGAATCCGGCGTCCTTGGCACCCTTTTCGAACTCGGACTTCACCGCGTTGCGGGCCTGGTCGAGCTTGGCCCAGCTGGCGAAGAGCCCAGGCATCTGCAGCGCCAGGATCGGCTTGTAGACCTTGCCGAGCCCGGTCCCGGTGACGAAGCCGCCGTCGAGCTGGCCGGACTTGATCTTGGCGACGATCGCGGCCTCATCACCCTGCGACTGGTTGTAGAAGAGTTGCAGCTCGAGATTGCCGCCGCTCTTTTCGGTCACGGCCTTGCTCCAGGTCTCGAACACCTTCCCCCAGGGGCTCCCCTTGGGGAAGATCGTCCCGATCTTGATGACTTCGGCAGCGCGCACCTCATGTCTGGGCGCCACCGCGACCATGACCGTGAACATCGCGATGCCAGCCAACACCTTCGAAATCACACCACGAGCCATCTTCGAGCCTCCGTGAGCAGGTCCAGTTCCTCTAGTTTGTCCCATGACACTCTGCGATGAGCGGCCGTGGGTCAACTCAGTACGGGGCAGCCCTCATAAGCTTCACGGCGAGACCGGGACGATGATGGTGCCGTCGACCTGCAAGATCCTGCCGTCCAACATCTGGCACGAGGTCGGAGTCAGCTTCTCCGGATCGCTCACGTCGCCGGTGTCCGACCCCATGCGGTGATAGGGTCCGCACGGCGTCTTGCCTCTCAGGCAGGTCAGCGTGTCGACCTTCCAACGCCCCTGCGCGTCGCGCACGAAGGCCGCGCCGAGCGACGGAAAGGGAGGGTTCCGTGCGTCTTTCGCCGTCAGCTCCAGACGCGGACCGGCCCAACGCTCCTCGGGTATCGGCAGCCACTTCGACTCTCGCGCGATATTGGCCTGGTGGCACCACTCGAAGTAGCTGAGCCAGTAGCGACACTCGGCGTTGGGCCGCGGCTTGCTCTTCGCACAATGGTCGAGCACGGCATCGCGCAGCTCGAAGAGTCGGCGCGAGCCGCACGTCACCGGCCCCGACTCGGGCACCTGGTCCCCGGCCACGCGCCCGAAGAAGCGCACCTCGGTGAGGCCCGTGTCCCAGCTCTGCGTGCGACTCGGGGTGTTCGAGCGGACCCTCAAGGTCAAGGTGCGAGTCTTGATCGACTTCACCCTGGACCCCGGCTGTCCGCCCACGAATCTCTGCCACTGGTCGCGGAAGTCGCTCTCGAGGATGACCGCGCCCAGACCCTCGGCGTGCACGTCCCACCTCGCGTGCCCTCGCGCGCAGAACGACTCCTCCTCGCCCGGCACCTGCCAGACGCCGTTGTCGATCTCCATGCGCGTGATCTCGACCTCGCGCCCGAAGTCGAAGCGCACCCACTGCCACAGGTTGAACGTGGCCTCGGCGTCCGGTCGCCACGCCGTGTCCTTGCGACCGTCGATCGCCATCTCCGGTCCGAACCCCGACTTCGAGGTCGACGCGCTCACCTTCACCGGAACCAGCGCGGGATCCTGCACCCCTGCGGTCTCCGGTGGCGGCGCCTGAATCAAGAGAGCCAATATGAGCCCGAACATGGTCACCTCACCCCTTCTTCTGCGCGACACTTGGTCCGGGTCGATCCCTTGGGCAGCCTGGCCCCGCAGGGGGCTGCGGTCATCGAGCGCGGCCCGCCGCGCGCGCGGTTCATTGCGGCGAGACCGGGACGATGATGGTGCCGTCGACCTGCAAGATCCTCCCGTCCATCATCCGGCATGAGGTCGGAGTCAGCTTCTCTGGATCGCCCACGTCGCCCGTGTCCGACCCCATGCGGTGATAGGGTCCGCACGGCGTCTTGCCTCGTAGGCAAGTCAGCGTGTCGACCTTCCAACGCCCCTGCGCGTCGCGCACGAAGGCCGCGCCGAGCGACGGAAAGGGAGGGTTCCTTGCGTCTTTCGCCGACAGCTCCAGACGCGGACCGGCCCAGCGCTCCTCGGGTATCGGCAGCCACTTCGACTCTCGCGCGATATTGGCCTGGTGGCACCACTCGAAGTAGCTGAGCCAGTAGCGACACTCGGCGTTGGGCCGCGGCTTGCTCTTCGCACAATGGTCGAGCAC
>JAEUKJ010000028.1 GCA_016792665.1 Deltaproteobacteria bacterium
CCACGTCGCGGCTCGTGATCCAGCTCATCCATTGGCGCCCGTCGCCGACCTTGCCACCGACGCCGGCGCGGAACGGCCCGAGCAGCTTCTGGAGTGCCCCGCCCTTGGCATCGAGGACCACGCCGATGCGCGGCGTCACGACCCTGACGCCGGCCTCTCGTGCGGCGTTCGCCTCGGCCTCCCAGGCGACGCAGACCTCGGCCAGGAAGTCGTCGCCTGGCGCGCTCGACTCGGTCACGGTCGCGTCGCCCGGGACGTCCCCGTAGTAGCCGATGGCCGAGGCGGACACGAGGATGCGCGGGGGACGCGCCGCCCGCCGCATCGCCTGCACCAGCGTGCGGGTGCCGAGCACGCGGCTGTCGCGGATCGACGCCTTGCGCGCGTCGGTCCAGCGCCCGCCACCGACGCTCTCACCGGCCAGGTGCACCACCGCGTCGAGGCCGTCGAGCGCGCTCGCCTCGAGCAGACCCGCCATCGGATCCCATGGGATCTCGGCGGCTTCGCCGACCCCGCCGGCCCGCCCCGTCGGCCTGCGGACGAGCTTCGAGACCGTGTGCCCCTCCGCCATGAGGCGCGCGACCAACGCGGAGCCGATGAGACCCGAAGCTCCGCTGACAGCGATCTGCAAAGTCCTTCCTCCGGTCGTGGCCACGATGTCCCGCCGCGAGCTTCTGCACGAAGCGCCCTCGCGGCAAGCAGATTTCGCCCCGTTCCCTCGTCGATGCGAGCACTTCCTGCAACCCGGTCGATTGATGGTCGCGACGCTTGACCCGTGGCGCGGGGCGCGTCAGTTAGCCCGCATGACACCTGCGACTGGCAGTGATCGCGAAGGGGATCGTGAAGACGCCGCGAGCCACGCGACCCGCACGACGATCGACGAGCTGCGCGAGCACTTCGAGCTCCTCGACGGTTGGGAAGACCGCTATCGCTACCTCATCGACCTCGGCAAGGCACTCGCCCCGATGGACGCGGCCCTCAAGACCGAGCACGCCAAGGTCGACGGCTGCATGAGCCAGGTCTGGATGGTGGGCCACCTCGAGCACGACGGCCCGACCCCGGTCCTGCGCCTCATCGCCGACAGCGACGCGGCGATCGTCCGCGGGCTCATCGCGGTCCTGCTCGCGGCCTATGACGGACAGCCCCTGGACGTCGTGCGCGCGACCGATGTGGCCGCGGTCTTCGACACCCTCGGCCTTGGGCAGCACGTGTCGATGAATCGCCGCAACGGCTTCTTCGCCATGGTCGGTCGCATCCGCGCCCTGCCGGACCGCCTGACCACCGCGGCCGAGACCCCGACCTTGTCGGACGCGTCAACCGAGCGTAGATCCCCCGCATGACTTCGCCTCGCCCCGCACCTCGCCCCCCTGCCGACGATCCCGAGCTCGAGAGCTTGGATCAGGTCGGCTCCGGCTCGATGCGGGTGCGCGCCGCGCTCTTGCGCGACCGGGGCCTGCGGGTCACCGCCTCGCGCCTCGCGGTCCTGGACCTGGTCGAGGCGAGCGAAGAGCCACTGGCCCACCACGACGTCGTCGAGAAGCTCAACGACTCGCCCTGGAACCGCTCGACGCTGTACCGGAACCTCATCGACCTCACCGAGGTCGGCC
This sequence comes from Deltaproteobacteria bacterium, assembly GCA_016792665.1. Taxonomy (GTDB): domain Bacteria; phylum Myxococcota_A; class UBA9042; order PHBI01; family PHBI01; genus WYBB01. Next base: position 1,605 of record JAEUKJ010000028.1, read on the forward strand.
TGCTGGTAAAGACCGACATCGCCGGGGTCGCGCGCTTCGAGCGTGCCGGGCGCCACAATGGCTGTGCCGAGCACCCTCACTTCGTGTGCACCGACTGCGGCACCGTGACCCACCTCGATGGGGTCGTCGTGCGGGTCGAGGGCGGGCCTCTCGGGCAGCAGCCCGCGGCCGTCGCCGAAGGACGGATCGAGGTCCAGCTCCGCGGCGTCTGCGACACCTGCATTCCGGGACACGCCTGACCCTTCTGGCCGGGGCCTTGCGGCCTGGCGACCTCGGTCCAGCGCGATGCAGTACCGCCTTCGAGAAGGGCCGCGTGCCCGTCGACGACGCAGCTCACGGTGGCCCCGGTCTGGCCGGAGAAGGTCATCTGACCCGCGAACGCGGAGTCCCTCAGCCGAGCCACGCGAGGACGACCGGCCCCCACCAGACGAGCAGCGGCACGCCGACCGCCAGCGCGAGCACGGTCGAGACCGCGCCGAAGCGCAGGTACTCGACGAAGCCGAGGTGGTAGTGCTCGCGCGCCCCCTCGGCCACGATGATGTTGGCGACCGAGCCGACCAGCGTCAGGTTGCCTGCGATGGTCGTGATGTAGGCGAGCAGCGTCCAGCCGAGCTGAGGGTCGCCGAGCTCGTGGAGGTAGGGCCCGGTGAGCACGACCATCGGCACGTTCGAGACGAGGTTCGACCCGAGCGTCATGGTGCCGGTGAACGCCGCCAGACCGCCCGCCGTGTCATAGCGCAGGGCCGGGGCGACCTCGCGCCAGAGTGACTCGACGAGCCCGGTCTGGCGGAGCGCCCCGGTCACGATGAAGAGGCCGCAGAAGAAGAGGAGGAGCGTCCAGTCGACCTTGGCGAAGGTCTTGGCGGGGTCTCGAAAGCGCACGGTGATGAGCGCCACGGCCCCGCCCATGGCCGCGTAGCCGAGGTGGGCGCCGGCAAAGAAGGCGGCGATGACACCGAGGAAGATGACCGCGACGACGGGCACGCCGCGAGGCGGCTTCTCGGGAGCGACGGCGGTCGGCAGCGGTCCTTGGTCGAGCAGCGGCCCGCGCGGCAGCACCTTGCGGTAGAAGGTCAACGCGAGTCCGAGGTGCAACGCGAAGACGACCAGCACGACCGGCAGGACGACCGCGATGAAGGTCCCGAACGGCATCCCCGACATCGAGCCGATGAGCATGTTCTGCGGGTTGCCGACCAGCGTCGCGGCGCTGCCGAGGTTGGCCGAGGTCGCGAGCACGATGAGGTAGGGGCCGAGCGGCAGGCGCGCCAGGACGCAGGTCTCGACCACGATGGGCGTCATGAAGAGGCAGATCGTGTCGTTGACCAGGAAGGCCGAGCCGAGCGCCGCGACCACGGCGGTCGTCACGAGCAGGGCCCGCGGTGTCTTGGCGAAGACCAGCACGCGACGCCCGGCCCACGCGAAGAAGCCCGTCAGCTCGAGCTCGGCGGTGAGGATCATCATGGCCAGCAAGAGCACGATCGTGTCGCCGTCGATCGCGTGGTAGCTCTGCGCGGGCGTCATGGCGCCGCTGACCACCATCAGGGTCGCGCCGAGCAAGGCGCCCGCGGGCCGGCCGATCGGCAGGAGCCGAAAGCGGCGCACCGCGATGAGCACATAGGTCAGGGCGAAGATCGCGACGACGAGGGCGGTCACGAACGGGTTGTCGCGCGACCCGGCGTCACGTGCAAAGCGATTCGTGTCTTCCCTCGGCCTGGCCCCGCGAACTCCCGACGAGAGCGAGCATGAGCACGGACTACGACATCATCGTCATCGGACTCGGCGTCATGGGTGCGGCCGCGCTCGCAGAGGTTGCCGCGCGCGGCGTTCGCGTGCTCGGACTCGAGCGCTTCGACATCCCGCACGCCCTCGGCAGCTCGCACGGCGGCACGCGCGTCATCCGCAAGGCCTACTACGAAGACCCACGCTACGTGCCGCTGTTGCACGCGTCGTGGGACGGCTGGCAGGACCTCTCCGCGGAGGTCGGCGAGGCTCTGCTGATCCCGACCGGTGGCCTCCACTTCGGCCCGCGCGAGAGCCCCGAGCTGCGCGCCGTGCTCGCGGCCGCCGAGGCCCACGGCCTCGCCCATCAGGTCCTGGACGCGGCTCAGATCCATCGACGCTTCGAGACGTTTCACCCGGCGCCCGACGACTGGGGCGTGCTCGAGGCAGACGCCGGCGTCCTCTTCGCCGAGCGCGCGGTCATGGCGCTGGTCGAGGTCGCGCGCCGTCGCGGTGCCGAGGTGCGCGCCCGCGAGGAGGTCCTCGACCTGGAGCTCGGCGGCGAGCGCGTGATCGTCACCACCGACCGCGCGCGCTACACCGCCGCCAAGGTCGTCCTGGCCCTCGGGCCGTGGTGGCCGCGCTGGGCGGCGCGCCTCGAGCCCGGGCCGGCGGCGACCGTCCCGATGACGGTCACGCGCCAGGTCCAGTGCTGGTTTGCGACCCGCGACCCGGCCGCCTTCCGGCCCGATCGCTTCCCGATCTTCCTGCGCTACGGCCTCGGCGCGCGCGCCACGTCAGACCGCCTGCCCGAGGACGGCGACGACGACATGGTCTACGGCCTCCCCGAGGCCGCCTTCCCGGGCCTGAAGGTCGCCCTGCACGCGGTCGCCACGGGCCAGGTCGAGACCGACGCACCCCGCGTCGAGCGCGTGTCGGACCCGGACCAGGTCGACCGCCGCCTCCGCCCCGAGGACGAGGCGCGCGTGCGTCGCTGGGTGAGCCGCTTCCTGCCGCTCGCGGACGGTCCGCTGCTGGGCGCGCGCGTGTGCATGTACACGTCGAGTCCGGACGGGCACTTCGCCCTCGGCCCACACCCGGCGGACCCGCGCCTCATCGCGCTGAGCGGCTTCTCCGGCCACGGCTTCAAGCTGGCGCCCGCGGTCGGCGCCATCGCGGCTGACTACGCCATCGATGGGACGTCGCCCCGAACCATCGATCTCTTTCACTGGGACGCGCCCCGCTGATACGCGAACGGCCTGGACATCGCGCCCAGGCCGCTCGAGCTCTGCAGGCACCGGAGTGCCACGCGGAAGGACTCAGACCGATGCGAGCCCGGCCACCAGCGCGTCGATGTCCTCGGGGGTGGTGAGCTCGGTGGCGGCGATGAGCAGCGCGTGCTCGAGCCCCGCGTCGCCGAGCGTCGTCGCGAACTCGCCGAGCGCCACGCCCGGCGCGACCTTCTTCGGCGCGAGGGCGTCGACGTAGACCTTGGCGGGCTTGGGCGTCCGCACCACGAACTCGTTGAAGGTCGGCGAGGCCTCGAAGTAGAGCGCGAAGCCAGGCACCGCGAGCACGCGGGCCTTGGTCTCCTCGGCCCGGAGGTGCGAGGCCCGCGCCACCGTCTCGAGCCCGCGCGGCCCGAGCAGCGTCATCGCGATGGTGGACGCCGTCGCCATCAGCGCCACGTTGGTGCAGATGTTGGACGTCGCCTTCTCGCGGCGGATGTGCTGCTCGCGCGTGGACATCGTGAGGACGAAGCCGCGGTTGCCGCGCACGTCGACCGTCTCGCCCGCGAGGCGGCCGGGCATCTGTCGCAGGAACTTCTCGCGCGTGCCGAAGAGGCCGAGGTGCGGCCCGCCGAGCGACGACGGCACGCCGAGGCTCTGCCCCTCGCCGCACACGATGTCGGCCCCGAGCTCGCCAGGCGGCGTCAGCAGCCCGAAGGCGACCGCTTCCTCGAAGGCGGCGACCAACAGGGAACCGTGCTTGTCGCAGAGAGCCCGCGCCGCGCCGAGGTCGTCCAGGGTCCCGAAGAAGGTCGGATAGCCGAGGCAGACCGCCGCCGCGCCCTCGGCCAGCTCGCGCTCGACCGCGGCGAGGTCGGTGCGCCCGTCCTTGCCGAAGGGCACGTCGACGACCGCGGCGCCCACGCCGGCCAACATGACCTTGGTCACCTCGCGCCAGTGCGGGTGCAGGGCCTGCGACAGGATGATGCGCTGCGGCTTGTTCGGCGCGGCGCGCAGCGCCATGAGCGCCGCCTCGGCCAGTGCCGTCGAACCGTCGTACATCGACGCGTTGACGATGTCGGTGCCGATGAGCTCCGAGACCATGGTCTGGAACTCGAAGATCATCTGGAGGGTGCCCTGGGCGATCTCGGGCTGGTAGGGCGTGTAGGCCGTGTAGATCTCGCCGCGGAGCAGCAGCTGCGAGACCGCGACCGGCACGTGATGGCGATACACCCCGGCCCCGAGGAAGCTGGCCGCGCGGCCCGACGGCACGTTCGACTCGGCCAACCGCAGGAGGTGGCTCCGCAGGTCGGGCTCGGCCATGGCCGAAGGGACCTCGAGCGGGCGAGAGAGCTGGAGCGAACCGGGCACGGACTCGAAGAGGGTGTCCACGCTCGGCACGCCGATAGCGGCCAGCATGTCGCGGATATCGGTCTCGGTGTGCGGGATATAACGCATTGAAATCTCTCTAGAAGCCGGGTGTCGAATGCGACGGGCGTCGACCTTCACGCAGCGTGCGGGGGCCGCGACGCCGCGGACGCTCGTCGCAACCTCGCGCGGTGCTCAGGCGTCGAGCGAAGCGATGAGCGCCTCGTACGCTGCCGCGTCCATGAGCCCGTCGTACTCGCTCGAGTCGGCCACGGTGATGGCGCAGATCCAGCCCTCGCCGTAGCAGTCGGCGTTGACCTTCTCCGGCGAGGCGTCGAGGGCGTCGTTGACGGCGGTGACCGTGCCCGAGACGGGCGAGAAGAGGTCGGACACGCTCTTGGGCGACTCGACCGTCCCGAAGGTCTTGTGGGCCGCCACGACCTGGCCGACGCGCGGCAGCTCGACCATGACCACGTCGCCGAGGTGACCCTGCGCGTAGTCGGTGATGCCGACCTTGATGACCTGGCCCTCGGCCTTGGCCCACTCGTGGTCTTTCGTGTACTTGCGGTCACCGGGGACGTTCGACATGGATGGATTCCTTTATCTGCAACTACGGATGAAGGGCGCGGGGCGCACCGGAGATCAGGCGTTGGCCTTCTGGTAGAACGGGGTCGACACGACGGTCGCGCGCTTGACCTTGCCGCGACAATCGACGGCGAGCTCGGTACCCGCGGCGGACAGCGCGGTCGGGACGTAGGCCAGGGCGATGGCGCGCCCGGTCGTC
>JAEUKJ010000061.1 GCA_016792665.1 Deltaproteobacteria bacterium
AGAGTCGACCGAAGCTGTTGCCGCTCATCACCCCTCCGCTCACATCCAGATGGCCAGCACCACGAGCGCCGCGCTCGCCCCGACGACACTGCCCAGACCCGCCGCCCAGGCCGCCCCGCGCCGCAGCGTGCGAGCGCCCCAACGCGCCGCGAGCACCGCGCTGGCGCCCGCCACCACGCCGCCCAGGGCGCCGATCGCCGAGCCCATCGGGAACGCGACGAAGGCCCCGCCGACCAGCCCGACCGAGAACCCGAAGAGGGACCCGAAGCCCGGGCCGATCTCTCCGCTACGCTCGCCGTCTCGCGTGAAGACCGGCAGCGTCACCGCCCCGAGGAAGGCCAGCACGAGGATCGCGAAGACCCACACCCAGGCCCGCCCGTCCCCGGTCCGACCCCAGGCCTGCCCGAACCCGACCGCGGGCCCCGTGGCCGCACCGATGGCGGCGCCGAGCCAGCGCGCGGGGATCGCTCGGCCGGCCTCGGTCACGCGCCCTGCTTCGCTTCGTGGGCCGAGCGCGTCACGATGCCCTTCTTCTTCTGGTCGTCCAGCCAGTGCGCGATCCCCGTCGAGAGCGACCGGAAGTTCGGCAGCATGTAGCCCAGGATGAGCGACTCGAGCTTCGGCGCCAGGGCCCGCCCCATGAAGGCCGGCATCGCGGGCAGCTTCTCGCCGTGCACGATGAAGTCACCGGCGATGACGCAGCGCGTGCGCGTCTCGGGGTTGGCGGGGTCCGGCTCGAAGCGGTTGATGCCGTAGCACTCCGAGTACTTCGCGTGCTTGGTCTCGGTGCGCCAGTCGATCTTGTACGCGTCGAGCGTCCAGGTTGCGTGGTCGGTCCAGCCGAGGGAGTTCTTCGACATGAAGGGGCGCAGGATGGCCGGTGCCGACTTCGAGGTCCCCTGCCAGTAGCGCACCGTCTTCACCTTGCCCGGCTCGCTCTGGTCGAACGTGTGGGTCTTGATCTCCGACACGTTCTCCATGAACGGCACGAGCTCTTCCAGGTGCCAGAGCATCGCCCCGTAGACCTTCTCGGCCGGGTACTCGCAGTAGGTGATCTCTTCGAAGTGCATCACGCCACCACGATGTTGACGAGCTTGTCGACGACGACGACGACCTTCTTGATGGTCAGCGCCTCGACCATCTCGGAGATGCGCTCGAGCCCGAGCGCGGTCGCCTTCAGCGTCGCCTCGTCCGTGCCCTTGGCCGTCTCGAAGCGCGCGCGGATCTTGCCGTTGACCTGCACGACGACCTCGACCGACTCCTCGACGGTGAGCGCCTCGTCGTAGCTCGGCCAGGTCGAGAGCGCGACCGACCCTTCGTGTCCGAGCTCCTGCCAGAGCTCTTCGGCGATGTGCGGCGCGAAGGGGGCCAGGCACTGGACGAGCTTCGTGAGCGCGCCGCGCGGCACGACGTCGAGCTTCAAGAGCCCGTTGGTCAGCACCATGAGCGCGGAGATCGCGGTGTTGAAGCGGAGGGCCTCGATGTCGTCGCCGACCTTCTTGACGGTGCGATGCACGAGGCGCTGCGTCTCGAGGTCGCCTTCATCCGCCACGTCGGCGGAGACCTTGCGGTGCGCGACCTTCCAGACCTTGTCGAGGAAGCGCGAGATGCCGACGATGTCCTTGGTCTGCCAGGGCTTCACGGCCTCGAGCGGGCCCATGAACATCTCGTAGAGGCGCATCGCGTCCGCGCCGAACTCGGCGACGATGTCGTCCGGGTTGACGACGTTGCCGCGCGACTTCGACATCTTCTGCCCGTCGCTGCCGAGGATCATGCCCTGATTGACGAGCTTGTGGAACGGCTCGATGCACGACACGAGGCCCAGGTCGTAGAGCACCTTGTGCCAGAAGCGCGAGTACAGGAGATGCAGCACCGCGTGCTCGGCGCCGCCGACGTAGAGGTCGACCGGCAGCCAGTAGTCGGCCTTCTCTTTCGAGAACGGCTCGGACTCGTTCTTCGGGTCCATATAGCGGAGGTAGTACCAGCACGAGCCGGCCCACTGCGGCATGGTGTTGGTCTCGCGCCGCAGCGTCTCGCCGGTCTCGCGGTCCTTGACGACGACCCAGTTCGTGATGGTCGCGAGCGGGCTCTCGCCGTTGCCCGAGGGCTGGTAGGTCTCGACCTCGGGCAGGGTCAGGGGCAGCTCGTCGTAGGGGATCGCGAAGTGCGTCCCGTCCTGGCGATGCAGCACCGGGATGGGCTCACCCCAGTAGCGCTGGCGCGAGAAGAGCCAGTCGCGCAGGCGATAGTTGATGGCGACCTTGCCGACGCCGCGCGCCTCGAGGTCGGCCGAGACCTTCTTCTTGAACTCGGCGGTGGTGAGGCCATCGTACGGGCCCGAGTTGATGGCGATGCCTTCCTCGGTGTGGGCCCCGCGATGGAGGTCGGGCACGCCGCCGTCGGCCGTCCCGACCACCGGGATGATGGGGATGTCGAAGGCCTTGGCGAACTCCCAGTCGCGCTGGTCGTGCCCGGGGACGGCCATGATGGCGCCGGTGCCGTAGGACACGAGGACGTAGTCGGCGATCCAGATCGGCACGCGCGCGCCCGACACAGGATTGATGGCGTAGGCCCCGGTGAAGACGCCGGTCTTGTCCTTGGCGAGGTCGGTGCGGTCGAGGTCGGACTTGGACGCGGCCTGGTCGCGGTAGGCGTCGACCGCGGCGCGCTGCCCTTCCGTCGTGAGGGCCGGCACCAGCGGGTGCTCGGGCGCCAACACCATATAGGTCACGCCGAAGAGGGTGTCGGGGCGCGTCGTGTAGATGCGCAGCGCGGTCGTCGGGGCGTCGCCGAGCGTGACCGGGTGCTCGAGGGCGAAGTCGACCTCGGCCCCCTCGGACTTGCCGATCCAGTGGCGCTGCATGGCCTTGATCGACTCGGGCCAGTCGAGGCCGTCGAGGTCGTTCAGCAAGCGCTCGGCGTACACCGTGATGCGCAGCATCCACTGCCGCATCGGCACGCGCACGACCGGGAAGTTGCCGCGCTCGGACTTGCCGTCCTTGACCTCTTCGTTGGCCAGCACGGTGCCGAGCCCCGGACACCACCACACCGGGACCTCGGCCTGGTAGGCCAGCCCGAGGCGGTAGAGCTCGAGGAAGATCCACTGGGTCCAGCGGTAGTATTTCGGGTCGGTGGTGTCGACCTCGCGGTCCCAGTCGTAGCCGAGACCCAGGCGCTGGATCTGCTGACGGAAGGTGTCGACGTTCCTCCGCGTGGTGGTCGAGGGGTGCGTGCCGGTCGCGAGCGCGTGCTGCTCGGCGGGCAGGCCGAAGGCGTCCCAGCCCATCGGGTGGAGCACGTTCCAACCGCTCATGCGCTTCTTGCGGCTGATGATGTCGGTCGCCGTGTAGCCCTCGGGGTGGCCGACGTGGAGTCCTGCCGCCGAGGGGTACGGGAACATGTCGAGCGCATAGTACTTCGGCTTGCCGCCGGCTTCCGCGGGGTCGAGCGCGCGGAAGGTCTTGTTGTCGAGCCAGTAGCGCTGCCACTTCGGCTCGATCTCGGCGTGCGGATAGTGCTCGGTCGTCACGGTCGTGTCCTTTCTCGCGGGCGAGGGAGGCGCGCTTTCGCGACGGTCCCCGCGCCAATGGCCGCCGTGCGATATGCCAGAAGGCCCGCTGGAACGCCAGCATCCCGACGCCGGCCAGCGTGCGCCGCTGGCACGCCTCATCGCCGCAAGGGAGGGTTTGCGGTCGCCGCGCGCGGTGATAAGGTCCCGCGCGATGTATCCGCGCGCAGCCAACGGGCAAATCGAAGTGATCTGCGGGAGCATGTTCTCCGGCAAGACCGAGGAGCTCATCCGTCGCCTTCGCCGCGCGGGCTTCGCGCGCCAGCGCATCCAGGTCTTCAAGCCCGGGACCGACGACCGCTACGACAAGGTGGCGGTGGTCTCGCACACGCAAGACCGCTTCGAGGCCAAGGTCGTCGCGAGCTCGGTCGAGCTCTTGCGCCAGGTCGACGACCGCACGGACGTGGTCGGCGTGGACGAGGTCCAGTTCTTCGACGCAGGCATCGTCGAGGTCCTGGACCGGCTCGCCAACCTCGGTAAGCGCGTCATCGTCGCCGGCCTGGACCAGGACTACCTCGGCCGCCCCTTCGAGCCGATGCCGCAGATCATGGCCATCGCCGAGTACGTCACCAAGACGCTCGCCGTGTGCGTGCGCTGCGGCCAGCCGGCCAATCGCTCGCAGCGCCTCGTCGCGGGCGACAACCGCGTCCTGGTCGGCGCCACCGACGCCTACGAGCCGCGCTGCCGCCGCTGCTTCGAGCCCGACCTCGCGCGCCAGCTCGACTTCGATCTCCCGGCCGGTCGAACCGACGCCGAAGGCCCCCGATGACCGCGCGGTCGCTCATGGCGTTCCTCGCCGTGGTCGCCCTGGCCGACGGCACGAGCCGCGGCGCCGAGCCTCAGTCCGCCGAACGATGGCTCGCGCGCATCCAGACCGAGGTCGACGCTGGTCGCTTCGGCGCGGGCGTCCTGCTCTGCGAGCAGGCCCAGACCGAGCTCACCTTCGACCTCTCGCTGCGCGCGCTCTGCGCCAAGAGCTACGTCGGCCTGGGCGATCGCCTGCGCGCCTCGGGCTCGGCCGCGAACGCGCGCAAGCGCTGGGAAGAAGCCGCCACGCTCGACCCGCGCCTGATGGACGACGCCGATTTCATCGCGCGCCTGGAGGCCCTCGGCGCCGACCCGAAGCCCGGTGACCCTAAGCCCGGCGACCCCAAGCCAGGCGACCCCAAGCCTCCGAAGCTCCCGCCGCCGACCGAGCTCAAGCCAACGCGGCCCCCGACAGCCCCGATGCCCCTGCCTTCGCTGCCCGGAGGCATGCCGGTCGACGCAGGCCCCCGCTGGGACCGCGGTCTCGGCCTCGGGCTCTCGTTCGGGTTCGACGGCCTCGCCGCCATCACCGTCGGCTGGATCACCGATGAGACCCTCGTGGCCGAGGTCTCCTTCGGCATCGCCTACCCCACCGCCGATGTGCGCGTCCGCTGGTACGGTCTCAAGCGCTGCCTGACGCCGGTGCTGGGCGCCGGGCTGCTGGTCCCCTTCGGCAAGACCGATCGCCTGGGCCTCGGCCTCGCCGGCTTCGAGAGCCTCTACGAGCTCGGCGAGTCCTTCCACCTCGACCTCGGTCTCGCCTACACCCCGGTCCATCGCCTCGACCTGTTCGCCGGTGTGTCCTTCGTGACGCCGTTCGACCAGGACCACCCGGACACGGTCCTCTTCTTTCCGCAGTTCGCGGGCTCGGCGACCTGGTACTTCTGAGGCCCACGCGGGTCGCCTCGGCTCTCACGCGCCCAACCCTTCGCAAGGGCTTCGCGCCCGCATTCGGTACCGAAAGGTCACCGGGCTTGCGATTTCTGCGCGCGTAGTGGACCCTCGGTTCATCGCATCCACAATCGAACCCTGGTGACCACGCGCCATGCGTCGTCGCCCCGCCGTCGTCGCACGTCACTGCCACGGCCAAGCGCCCCGGTTCGAGGATTCGAGACTCCTCATCCAATTGCGGTAAGTCGGTGGAGGTGAATGATGCAGCGCTTCATGCGGGCTGCGGTGGCCCTGTGTTTCGTCCCGGCCCTCGGCGCCCGCGCGCTCGCCGGGCGTGAGACCCTGACAATCGGCGCCGGTGACGGGGTCGGCACCTTCCGGACCGACCAGTTCGGAGGGACCTCCGACGGCCAGTTCGCGTGGAACCCCTTCGGCGCGATCGGCAACAGTGGCACGGCGTACAACACGTACGTCGTCGTCTCGAACCGGGCCGAGACCACCGACCCGAGCCTCCTCACCGGCTACGCCCTGACGATCGCGGGCGCCCAACCCGGCACTCCGGGCGGCGGTCACTTCATCGCGGCCGACCCCAGTGTGGTCCTCTATTCCGACGTCGTCGCCGCGACCTCGCGCACCTCGTCCTTCAACTTGCCGGTGCTCGGCGCGTTCCGCGTGACGCTCACGCAGACCGTCACCGACCGCAAGCTGACCCAGGTCTACGCCATCAAGAACGAAGGACCGACGACCCGCCGCCTGACCCTCACCTACACGTCCGACACCGACATCGAGCACCACACCGACTTTCGGAACAACGTCGGCTTCCACCGCTTCAGCAAGCCCGCCGAGATCGGCTTCACCGACGCCATCGGCACCATCGGCGCCTTCATGCGCGCCTCGGGCGGACAGCTCGAAGGGTGGCGCGTGTGGCAGGCCCGCGGCAACGGCATCCTCGAGCCGCTGGCCGTCGCCGCCCGCTTCGGCATCCCCCGCGAGTACCTGAACGTGTTCGCGCGCACGGCCCCGAGCGCGCCGACCGAAGGTGGCGGTGCCGTCAACGGCTTCGGGTTCCAGACCGACCACCTCGGCGATCAGAACGGCGATGGCTTCACCGATCCCGACCTCAACCCGAACGGATGGGATGGCGACATCGGCGGCTCGGTGCAGTCGATCCTCACCATCCCGCCCGGACAGACCCGCACCCTCGCGACCGAGTACGAGTACTTCGGCGAGCTGCCGACCGGCGTCCAGGTCGCCGACCGCGATGCCGACACCGTGCCCGACTTCATCGACAACTGTCCCGACGACTACAACCCCGACCAGGCCGACGCTTTCGCCGACGGGGTCGGCGACGCGTGCATATGCGACGACACCGCCGCGAGCTGCGACGCCCCTTACGTCTATGGCGTGGTGCGCACCGCGGCCGGCCTCGCCAGCATCCGCTGCCGTGAGGCGGCCGGCGTCGTCGACTGCGACACCCAGGACGGCGTGCTCGTCCTCGGCCCCCCTCTCTGCGGTAACACCGCGGGCCAATAAGGAGAAGACGATGAAGCACCCACTCTTCCCCTCGCTCTTCGCGGCCGCGGCGCTCCTGGCGTGCAGCACCAGCGAGGCCCCCACCGACGCACCGCAGCTCGCGATCAGCACGGCCCCCCTCTCCTTCCCAGGCATCACCGACGTCGTGTGGACGGTCACCGTCACCACGAACAACGGCGCCAACACGGTCTGGACCAAGACGATCCGCTCCAGCAACACCGGCGACGGCAAGGGGGCCGCGACCTGGATCGGCCCGTGCGATGCCGACGCCGGACTCAATCGCGTGACCCTCACGCTGGACGCCATCGAAGGCGCGGGAGGGGCCGACCTCGGCGACTACGTGAACCCGACCCCGATCTGGAAGGATGTCACCTGCGGCGAGAACCAGGACACGCTGGTCGCGTTCAACGTGGTCGTTGCGCGCAACGCACGGCAGGGCTTCTTCGACATCGCCGTGAACTTCGAGGACGTCTTCTGCTCGGCCAAGCTCGACTGCGTCGGTGACGACGACCTGCCGCTGAAGCTGCTGTTCGACGGGCCCGACCGCGGGCCGACCATCGTCGTGGCGTGGGCCTGCACCTCGGGTGCGAACGAGGCCAGCTACCTCCACATGGACGACCTCGTCTTCGCCTGCAGCGACGGCACCACCGTGCACCACGACCCGGGCGCCGGCCTCGGCAACGTCGGCGCGGGCCCCTCGCCCTACCTCTTCCAACGCGCCGTCTACACCACCCGCGAGGACCTCGCCCCCTACGCCAAGTGCGCCTGGACCCACGCCTTCGGCGTCGACCTCGACGCCATCCGGGCCAAGACCCCGGCCATCGACTGCAGCCTCACCGGGCGCGCGACGGTCTCTCCCGAGCCCTGGCCGCTCGGCTTCTCGCGGCCCGACACGGCTTGGCCGGTCATCACCTGGAACGTGAAGGTCATCGACGACGGCGCGCTCTCGTGCACGAGGCACGGCCTCGACAACCCGCAGAGCGGCGTCGCGACCGCGTACACGAGCCTCGCCGGCAGCGAGCACTTCGACCACAGCCTGACCTGCGCGCCCGGTTTGCCGATCGCCAAGAGCTTCTCGTGCGCCGGTGACAACCCGTACCCTGGCGGCGTCGCCGGCATGGCGATGGTCGACGCGACACACGTCACGGTGCGCATCGGCGATGCGACCTCGGCCCCGCTGGCCCTGCCGGCCGGCGCGACCCTCGAGGGGTGCTGCATGGACGGCTGCTGCCAGGCGCCGTGAACGCGGGCGCGCGCTCGTAAAGTAACGCAGTCGCGATGCGCCGACTCGGCCGTTGCGACGGCGTTGCCCGTCGTGCACTCTCGCACCATGCGGAGCCTCGTTCGCTTCATGCTCGAAGACGATCGCGAGATCGAGCTCGAGCCCGGCGACCTCGTCGGTCGGATGCCCGGGTGTGCCCTGCGCATCGAAGACCCACGTATCTCCGAAGCCCACGCGATGGTCTCGCGGCGCCGCGAGGGGCTCGTCCTCTTGAGCTTGCGCGGCCGCCTCTCGGTCGATGGCAAGCCCAAGACGCGCATCGTCCTCACGCCCGACACGCGCATCATCCTGTCGGGCTTCTTCCCGCTGGTCGTCACGACGGCCGAGTGTCCCTCGACCCGCCTCGCCGTGGTCGCCCTGCCGCTGGCGAACCCGCCGGTCGTCGCGGCGCTGGCCCGGGTCGTGTCGCTCTACGCGGACCTGCGGCGCGAGCCCGTCACCTGGTTCGATCCCGAGGCCGAGGCCCACGTCCTGGGTGGCACCAGCGGCCCACGGCTGCGCATCCCTGGCGCACCCGACCGCCCCCTGCGCGTCGACGAGACCTTCGCCGTCGGCGGCGCCCAGTTCCGCCTGGCCCTCATCGACCAGGCCAAGCCCGATGCGGTCTCGACCTCGGACCGCGGGCACCTCGACGTCAGCCTGAAGATCACCGCACGCTACGACACGGTCCTCATCGCGAGCGACATCGGCAAGTCGGTGACGCTCGACGGCATCGCGGCGCGCATGCTGACCGAGCTCGCCGAGATCAAGGCCCCGGTCGCATGGGCCGAGCTCGCGCGCCACCTCTGGAATGCCCCGCCGGATGCCGCCACGCGCCACCGCTGGGACCAGCTCCTCGTCCGAGTGCGCGGCAAGCTGCGCGAGGCCGGGATCCGCACGGACCTCATCCGCTCGAACCGCAGCGGCCTGGTCGAGCTCGTGCTCGGCCCCCTCGACAAGCTGCTCCTCCGCTCGTGAAGGCGACGCGCCGACCCCGCCGGGCTCCGCGCGACGATGCTCCGCGGGCCGCGAGCCCTCGTCCTCGCGACGAGCCCGCGGCCTCGACCCTCGACCCTTCCCACCTCGACGCGCTCGAGGCCGACGCCTCCGCGAGCACCCTCGACCTCGATCTCCTCGAGCTCGGTCGCGGCGCCGGAGGCCGCGTCCTGCGCGGACCCGATCGCCACTTGCCGCGTCTGGTCGCCTGGAAGATCGCCCGCGGCGCGCATGCCCGTGCCCGACTGCAGCACGAAGCGCGCGCGCTCGCCGCCCTCGAGCACCCGGCCATCGTGCCGATCCACGACCTCGTCGACGGGGCCGACGGCTCGCTGCGGATCGCGCTGCGCATGGTGCGCGGCGAGACCTTGCACGTCGTGGCACGTCAGGCGACCACGCGCGAAGCACGCTTGAGCCTCCTGCGGTCCTTCCTGCAGGCGGTCGAGGCGGTCGCGTGGGCCCATCGTCTCGGCTGGATCCACCGCGACCTGAAGCCGGCCAACATCATGGTCGGCGAGCTCGGCGAGACCCAGGTCATCGACTGGGGGCTCGCGGTCTGCATGGACGATGGCCCGATCGAGCCGCCCGGAACCATCGTCGGCACGGCGATGACCATGAGCCCGGAGCAGGCCCGCGGCGAGGTGCTCGACGCGCGCGCCGACGTCTGGGGCCTCGGCGCGACGCTCTACGAGGTCCTGGTCGGCACGACACTCTTCGACGGCAGCGACCCCCACGCGGTCGTCGCCGAGCTCGCAGCACTCGCGACCCCGCTCATCCATCCCAGCGCCCCCAGCCTCGCCGGCCTCCCTCCCGAGCTCGTCGCCATCCTCGCGCGCGCCCCGCACCCGAGCCTGGACCAGCGCTACCCGGATGCCGGCGCCCTCGCCAAGGACCTCATCGCCTTCCTCGACGGCCGCATCGTCAGCGCCCACACCTACCGTCCCGTCGACCACCTGCGCCGCTTCGTGCGGGCCTATCGACTGCCGATCGGCATCGCGCTCGCGGTGCTCGTGACCGGCACCCTCGCGGCCGTCTTCGCCGTGGTCGAGATCGACCGGGAGCGCGACGAGGCCATCGCCGCCCGCCAACGCGCCGACCTCGCCCGCGAGGAGGCCGTCCACGCCCTGAGCGCCCGCGATCGCGAGGTCGCTCGCCGCGGCGTCACCGAGGCCCGCCGCGAGCTGGCCGACCTCCAGCGCCCCGAGGCCGAGCTCGCCGCCGCGCGCACGCTCGCCCTCGAGGAGAGCGCCGAAGCCCGCGGCATCATCGCGGCGTTCGCGCACGCACCGCGCCCCCAGCGCACCGCAACCCTCGCGGCGCCGCCCGACTGCATCGATGCGGACCTCTCCCCCGATGGCGAGGCCTTCCTCTGTGGCAATCGCCAGTCGCTCACGATGCGCCGCGGCGACCGCTCGTGGCGCCTCGATCGCCCCTATCGCCAGGCCATCCTCGCCGACGGCGGCGCCCGCGTGCTGGTCAGCTTCCGCGAGCGCGCCCTCCTCGCCTACGACGCGACCGACGGCCACCTTGTCGCCTCGTACCCGCAGAGCCGCTGTCTCGGGACACTGCGCGCCGATCCCTCCGGCCGACGGGTCATGAACCGCGGGCAGGCCTGCGCCGAGCTCATCACCGGCCCGACGCTGGTCGACCTCGACCCGTGCGACGGCCAGCACGTCGAGGTCGCCGCCATCGACGCGGCGGGCGTGTTCGCGGCCTTGTGCATCGGCGGGGACCTGACCGTCGTCCAGCCCGACGGGACGCGACGCCGCCTGCGTACCGACATCGGCAACGACGCCGACACGCTGCTCGCCGCGACCCTCGTCGGCCTCGGCCCGGGCGACGGCGAGGCGCTGCTCGTCGGCTCCAGCGCGGGGGAGCTCGCCGCGATCGATCTCGCCGCTGGGCACATCGTGACGCGCCGCACCCTCACGCCGAGCAGC
>JAEUKJ010000092.1 GCA_016792665.1 Deltaproteobacteria bacterium
GACGACCGAGGTCTTCATCGGCCACTGGGACGGCTACGCGCCGACCCGCAACAACTACCACCTGCACTTCGACGGCACGGGCGTCCTGCGCATGGTGCCCTGGGGGACCGACCAGACCTTCGGCAGTGACCTCGGGTGGTACGACGGCCAGGGCATCCTGCTCCAGGGGTGCGTCAACGATCCGGCGTGCCGCATCGCGTGGGAGGACAAGCTCGCCGCGCTGGCAAACATCGTGAAGACGACCGGCTACCTCGGCTGGGCCGATGGCCTGGCGACGCACCTGCAAGCCAATGTCTCGAACGAGCCGCGCGAGGGCGGCGGCGACGTCGCCTCGGGGCTCGCGCAGGCGTGGGACTTCCTCTCGCGCCGCGCCGACGCGGTCGACTCCATCGTCTCGTGCTCGCGCGACCCGCTGGCCGATCGCGACCACGATGGTCATGCCTGCGACCTCGACTGCGACGAGGACGACCCGACCCGCTACGTCGGGGCCGCCGAGATCTGCGGTGACGGCATCGATCAGGACTGCAACGGTCGGCCGGACGACGGCGCGGACTGCCCGGATTGTTCGGCCGGGAGATACGACGGCCGGGCCTATTCCTTCTGCTGGCGCGGCCGCACCTATCAGGCGGCCGCCGCGCGCTGCGCCCAGGACGGCATGCGGCTCGTCGTCATCAACTCGGCGGGCGAGAACAACTACCTCCAGGCCCAGGTCAACCTGCGCGGCCAGGGCTCGTCCTGGATCGGTGCCGACGACCTCGCCCAGGAGGGGGTCTTCCGCTGGGCCGACGGAACGCGCGTGGTGGATGGCTTCCAGCAGTGGCAGGGCGGCGAGCCGAACGACTACTTCGGCAACGAGGACTGCACGCAGATGTACGACTCCGGGAACTGGAACGACCTGCCGTGCGACTACGAGATCCCGTCGATCTGCGAGGCGATCCCGTGAGGCAGCGCGCCCTGGTTCGCGCGTGCCTGCTGTTGCTCGCCAGCGTGCTCTTCGGCGCGTGCCTGGCGCGTCCGCCGCACCTCGTCGAGCCCTTCTTGAACACGAGCCCGGGGCAGGAGGACACGCTCGAGAGCAGCGCGTGGCTGGTCGATCCGCAGCGCGGCGATCGCTATGCGGTCGCGGGGGCGGACCTCCTCTGGCGCGACGAGGCGCGCATCGGACCGGCCGATGACCAGACCGGTCGCTGCGCCGTGAGGCCGGACGGCACCGTGACCTTCAAGACCCCGCGCACCCCCGGCGAGTGGCCGTGCCTCCTCCGTGCGTGCCGCGAGACGTGCAAGGTCGGGCGCGTGACCTTCGTGGTGAAGCACCACCCCTGAGCTCAGGCGTGCGCGATGGCCAGGACCCAGCGGTCGCGGCTGTCGTCGTGGCGCACGACGCGGAGGGCGACGCGCTGTCCGAGAACGAAGCTGCGCTCACCGTCGGGGCCGGTCGTCGACAGCGTCGTGGGCGTCAACGACCAGCGCGGGCCGAGGTCGCGGGCGTACACCTTCAGCTCGAGCGGGGGCTCGTCGATGAGGACGTAGAGTCGGTCGGGTCCGAGGCCGACGAGCGTGCCGACCCGCTCGGGGGCGTCGCCGTGTGCGAGGTCGGCCGCGAGGGTCGCGTCGATGACGAGCTGGTTCGCGGCCTTGGTGAGCTCGTGCTGGAGGTCCTTCGCACGGTTGGCGGCGGCGATGACCGCGATGCGCAGCTCCTCGTCCTCGAGGTCGGGGCGCGGCGGCTCGAGCCCGAGTGCCTCGAGGGCTTCCTTGTGCGTGAAGATGCCGACGACCTCGCGCATGGGGGACGAGAAGCGCGCGTAGCACGGCGCGCCGACCCCGAAGTGCAGGCCGGGCTCGGCCGAGAACGTCGAGCGCTGATTCAGCAGCAGGGCCTGTCGCTGTAGCGTCAGAGCGAGCCCCGCGAGGCTCGGGTCGTCGGTCTGCGCGGCCTCGATCCGCTCGAGCCAGGCGGCCAGCGACTCGGCGCGCGCGTCCCAGGCGAGGGCGCGTGGGCGACCGTGGGCTTCAATCAAGGCGCGCGTCATGGCCGCGAACGCGGTGAGGTCGGGGGCCATCGGGGCCGGGTGCACGCGGAAGATCGCCTGCGTGCCGGGCGCTGAACGCGCCGCCAGGAAGCGGGCCCCCTCGACGTTCACGAGCAGCGAGATCTGTTCGTTCATACGGTCGCTCTCGTACCGCTTGCTCTCGAAGGCGATGAAGGCGCGGCCCCGCGGATCGGCGAAGCCGATGTCGACCTCGATGCGCTGGTACTGCACGACGTGTCGCGCCTCGGCCAGGCGGACGCGCCTCCGTCCGACCTCGCGCAAGAGCTCGAGCGAGTGCGAGAAGTCCTGGCCTGCCAATGGGCGCGCGGGGTCGTCGGGTGCCAGCCCATCCCAGTGGCGCTGCACCTGGCGGTAGCTGAGCTTGCGACGGCTCGTGACGAGGGCGCGTTCGATGCCGACGGCGCGCGCGTCTCCGTCAGGGCCCAGCACCACGCGAAACAGCAGCGCCCGTCGCGGGACCGCCTCGTTCAGGCTCACGAGGTCTTCGGAGAGGACGCGCGGCAACATCGGCACGACCAACCCGGGCAGGTAGTACGAGACCGCGCGTGCGAGGGCCTCGGTGAAGAGCGCCGAGCCCGGGCGCACATAGTAGGCCGCGTCGGCGAGGGCGTAGTAGACGGTGGCCTCGTCCTCCCCCGGGCCATCGACCAGACACAGGGCTTGGTCCAGGTCGCGGCTGTCGTCGTTGTCGATGGTGACGAAGGGCAAGGCACGCCGATCGGCAAGGCTCGGGTCGTCGAAGCCCGGGGCCGCGACGTGGGCCCGCGCCTCGGCGAGGCAGGCCTCGGGGTGCTCGGGCGCGAGCTTGAAGCGGCGCGCGAGGGCGAGGACCTCTTCGCGCGCGGTCGGGGAGGCGGTCTCGGTCGGCGTCGGCGTCGTCACATGGGTCGTCATTGCCGCACACCCTACCGCGCTCTCGGCGTTCGTCCCACCGCGCGCATGGGCTGGGTGCGTGAACATTGTTTACATCTGCAACCGCCGCTACCTTCGGCCCTGCGCGCGTGGTATCGAACGCAAGCGGAGGTAGTCGATGCGTCGGTCGCTCGCTGTGCTCATCAGTGCATTCTCGGTCGGGGTGGCCTGCGACGATCCCGGCGGCACCTCAGGCGTCGCGCCTGGCGATGTCCGAACCGACACCGTGGCCGACACGCTCGACACGTCGGCGCCCGACGTCGACACGCTCGACACGCTCGACACGTCCACGCCCGACACGACGCCGGACACCACGCCCGACACGCGTGACACCACCCCGGACGACTCGACGGCCAGCACCTGCGCCCTCGGCTGCATCCCGGTCTCGACCTCCACGGCCCCGACCGGGGTCGTCTTCAAGCAGTACGCGAGCGGCCCGGCTCCGACGCTGCGCGGTGGCGCCGCCCCGTCCGGGGACTGGGTCCTCCGCGGCGTCGACATCCACCCGAACCAGACCTTCGCCGACGGCATCGAGGTCACCCTCGCCAACCACGGTGCCACCGCCGGCCGCGCTTCCTTCGGGGGCGACGCTGCGGCCATGGCCCTCGACCTCGATCTCCAGGTGACGGTGACCGCCTTCGGTTCGACCGGCACCGACTCCGCGCGCCGCCTGGTCGCCGTCGGTGGGTGCCACGCGGTCTCGGGGACGCGCCTCACCGGGCAGCTCTCGACCTGCGCCCAGGGCTTTCCGGCCGGCAGCGCCGTCCCGTCGAGCCTCGACTTCGAGCTGGGGACGGGCAAGCTCTCGCTCGGCCTCATGCTCACGCGCGAGACGATCATCTCGCTCTTGCCGGCCGACCAGCAGGAGGCGGCCGACTTCGCCGTCACCGGGTCCCTCTACCTCGTGGCGAAGTTCGAGAAGCCGTGAACCCCACTCGCCCCCGCGCGGTCCTTGCGATAGCCCTCTTTGCGCTGGCCTCGTTCGCGGGCTGCGGTGACGACCCCGCCAGCGGTTCCTCCGACGCCGACACGTCCGACACCGAGGTCGCGCCCGACGTGGCGGAGGTCGCCGACGACGCGGACACCGCCGAGCCCGACGCCGACGCGACCGACACCGTCGACCCCGACGTCGCCGACACCCTCGCGCCCGATGTCGCGGACACCGCCGCGCCCGATGTCGCCGACACCTTCGAGCCCTGGGACGGAAACCCCGGCTCGACCGAGCGTCTCGACGAAGAGCTCATCCCCTGCGACGAGCCGCAGTACTGGCCCTTCGTCATCAAGTCGCAGCTCCGTCCGCTGCGCGTCCACTACCGCGTCCCGGGCGACGCCTCCGCCGCGCGCGACGTGCTGCACGAGCTCGAGACCGCGTGGCGCATCGAGGTCGACGAGATCGGCTGGGCCGCGCCGCTCGACGACCACGGCACCTGCGGCGACGACGGCGCCTTCGACGCCTTCCTCTGGCGCGACTTCCCGTACGCCTATGTCGACGTGCTCGACGACAACCCGCTGACCGCATGGGACGACGGCTATCCCTACATGGTCATCGACCCGTTCAACGAGTTCGGCGGCAACGAGCTCCCCGCCACGGTCGCGCACGAGTTCAACCACGCGTGCCAGGCGGCCTACGACTGGAACGACGTGACCTTCATCTACGAGGCCACCTCGACCTTCATGGAGGACGAGGTCCACGACGGCCACAACAGCTACGCCACGCTGCTCTTCGACTTCCAGGGGCACCCCGACTGGTCCATCGACCGGAACGACGACTACGAGACCTGGTACATGTACGGCGCCATGCTCTGGCTGCGCTACCTCCGCGACCGCTTCTTCGAAGGCCGCCCCGAGTTCATCGTGCGACTCTGGGAGGGCATGCGCTCGCCGCCCGGCCGGAACGAGCCCGACTACGTCGACAGCGTGGACGCGCTGCTCGCGCCTTTCGGTCGCAGCTTCGCCGACACCGTCCTCGAGTTCGCGCGCTGGCGCTGGTACGTGCGCGACCGCGACGACGGCATCCACCTGGAAGAAGCCGGGGGCTGGCCGCGCGACGCCGTCCCGAAGGTCGCCGCCACGCTGACCTCGGCCGGCGGCACCGCCACCGTGCGCCCCATGATGACCGGGACCTCCTACATCGACGTGACCGGCACGGCCGGCCAGGCGGTCACGGTCAGCCTCGAGACCACCGTCGCCGAGAGCTCGGTCCGCTTCGTGGTCCAGGCGCTGCCGGGCGTCGACGGCTCGGACGGCGAGTTCCTCGAGCTCCCGGCCCGCGTCGCGCTCACCGACGTCAGCGGCAAGGTGATGCGCACGATCGTCGTCACCGCGCTCCCGGGCGTCGACGGTGACATCGACCCCGACCTGCGCACCGACGAACGGTTCACCGCGGCCATCAAGGTCGCCCCGATCGCGCCCTGACGCGATCGCCAACAAGTGAGAGTTGCTATCACATCTGAGCGGCCCACGCCAGCCGTCAGCCTGGTCCTCCAGGCCTTCAGCGATGAGAGGTCACGATGAAGCTGTCGTCGAAGTCGAAGTCGTCTCGGGGCACGTCGCAGTTCGCGCTCGCGGGTCCGGTCCTGGCCCTCTCGTTGCTCGCCTCGGCCTTCGTCGCGTGCGACGGCGACGCGGCTTCTGGCGTCACCCAGGACGGGCGTGACGGCGCCGAGCTCGACGCGGCCGACACGAGCATGGCCGACACGAACGCGACCGATACCCTCGACACGACCGATACCCTCGACACGGCCGTTGTCCCCGACACGATCGACGCGGTCGACGCGACCGACACGGCGCCGCCGCCCGACACGACCCCCGACACGACGCCCGACACCCTCGTCGACACCACGCCCGACACGACCCCGGACGTCGCTGACACCACGCCCGAGGACACCGCGCCCGAGACCTCGCCCGAGGTCATCGACACCTGCACGGCCGAGTGCCCCGTCGTCGCGCAGGGCCCCTCCGGCGTCACCATCGCGCTGCAGGCCCGCACCCTGGCGGCCCCCGACCTGAAGGGCCTCCTCGACGCCGCCACCGCCCCGCGCGGGCGCTTCGAGCTGAAGTCCATCGACGTCTATCAGAAGGACACCGTGTCCTCCTTCGTGGGCCTCACCATCACGAACAAGGGGGACACGGCCGGCGCCGCCGTCATCGACCCCGACGTGTGGGCCCTCCGCCTCCTCCTCGACCTCCAGGTCGACGTGAGCGCCATCGGCCAGAACTTCGGGACCGCGAACCGCAGCGAGCTGCTCGGCGGCGGCTGCTACACCATCGCCGAGGCCCTCATCGAGAGCGACCTCGCGCACTGCGCCGCCGCGTGGCCCGAGGGCGCCGAGGTCCCTGACCGCGCCGAGTTCGAGTACGACCAACCCGCCGGCAAGCTCGCCCTGAAGATCGAGCTCTCGAAGGACTTCCTCCTCTCTTTCGTGCCCGCCGAATACGCCGCGCTCGCGGGCTTCGCCATCACCGGCCCGCTGCGCCTGGTGCTGAAGTTCGAGGCCGCCCCGTGAGCGCCTCGCCCGACGCCGACGACTTCCTGCCGGTTCCCGCCGGCCCGGTCGACGAGAGCGGCCGCATCCGCGTCGGTCGCTACGCGGGCGCCCTCGACATCGTGCGCTGGGGCTACCCGGACGGCTGGCTCGCGGGCCAGTTCAAGCGCGCCCTCGGCCGCAAGCGCTGGTTCCAGGCCGGCGTCTTCGACGACAAGCGCGTCATCCTCGTGCGCGTCATCGACCACGGCCTCTTCGGCACCGGCATCGTGTGGGTCGCCGAGCTCGACACCGGGCGCACCACCCTCGAGCATCGCCTCCTTGGCATCCCACTCGCCAACCTCGTGGTCGGTCCCTTCGCGGGGCGCGGCGCCGACGCCCACGTGACCTTGCCGAACGCCCGCCTCCGCCTCGGCCGCGACCCCTCCTCGACCGCCTGGCACCTCACGGCCCACGTCCCCGGCCACGCCCTCTCGATCGAGCTCGACACGCGGAACGCGCCGACGCCCGTCATGCTGGTGGGCGAGCCGCGCACCGGCGACGGCGTCCTCGTGCAGCGCTTCGTCGGGCTCGAGGCGCGCGGTACGGTGCGCGTGCGCAGCGAGGTCATGCCGCTCGGGCCCAAGGCCCAGGGCTTCCTCGAGTACGGCAACGGCTTCTTTCCGCGCCCCCTCGCGTGGTCGACCGCGCTCGTCGCAGGCCCACCCTGGGCCTTCGTCTCCGACCTCCCGACCTTCGACGTCGCCGGGCAACCCGGCTCGGGCGAGAACACCCTCTGGGACGGGGCGCTCCCGAAGCTCCTGGCCTCGGCGCACCTCGAGGGCTCGGCCGACACGCGCGACCCGTGGCAGGTCTCGACCTCGGACGGGGCCCTCGCCCTCGCGTTCTATCCGCGCTGCATCCTCACCGAGACCAGCGGCCTCGGCTCGGTCGTGTCCGCGGGCAGCCTGGCCTCGCAAGGCCTTGGGCGGACGATGCGCCACGCGGTGGTGGCGGGCCGCTTCGAAGGCACGCTGCGCACCGCCAGCGGCGTCCAGCAGGTCGAGCGCTGGGGCCTCTGCGAAGCCCGCGCCTTCGGGACCTGATCACCTCGAGAGCAACCACGTCATGACCGAAGCCGATGCTCGCGCCCCTCGACGCCCGCCCGATCCCCCGCGCTCCACCGAGGAGCTCATGGCGCGCGCGCGGTCCCTGGCCGGCATGACCATCGGCGAGCTCGGCCAGCGCATGGGCTACCGCGTCCCGCCGGATCTCAGCGGGCACAAGGGCTTCGTCGGTCAGCTCGTCGAAGTGGCGCTCGGCGCGCACGCTGGCAGCGACCCC
The DNA here is from genome assembly GCA_016792665.1 of Deltaproteobacteria bacterium. Lineage (GTDB taxonomy): Bacteria > Myxococcota_A > UBA9042 > PHBI01 > PHBI01 > WYBB01. The sequence continues at coordinate 7,775 of JAEUKJ010000092.1, forward strand.
GAGCCGGACTTCGTGGCCCTCGGCATCGAGCTCAAGACCCTCCCGCTCTCGGCCGAGGGGCGCCCCCTCGAGTCGACCTACGTCTGCCTCGCCCGCCTCGATGGGCGTGAGGGGCTCGACTTCAAGGCCTCGCACGTCGGCCGCAAGCTGGAGCAGGTCCTCTTCGTGCCGATGGTCGCGGACCCCGTCGCCACCGCCTCGTGCCTTGCCGAACGCCGCCTCGGGCGCCCCTTCCTCTGGGTGCGCGACGCCGAGGAGGAAGCCCTCCTCGCGGCCGACTTCGAGCGCCTCCAGGGCCTCGTCCTGCTCGGCCAGATCGACGAGGTCCGCGCCACCGAGGGGGTCGCCCTCCAGCTCCGGCCCAAAGCCATGGATCGCAGCGAGCGCACCCTCGGCCGCTCCGACGAGGGCTGGCTCGTCCCGGTCCAGCCGCGCGGCTGGTATCTCCGCGCGAGCTTCACCGCGACGCTCGTCCAGCGCGCCTTCGGCCGTGTCCTGGCGCCGCGCTGAGACCGTTGCACATCTTCGCACATACAATCCCGTCCGCCCATCCGCGCGCCTTTTGAACTCCAGGCTCGACCCGCGGGGCGCGCGTGTTTATGTACTGGCGCCATGAATCGAGACGCTCAGCCGCAGCCCGAAGTGACGGAGGCGGTCCTCGGACGCCTGCCCCTGTTTCCCCTGCCCAACGCCGTCCTGTTCCCAGGCGTCGTGATGCCGCTCCACTTCTTCGAGCCCCGCTACCGCGCCCTCGCGGACTACTGCGTCAACGGCCCGCGGATGATGGCGCTCGGGACGCTGGTGCCCGGTTACGAGGCCGACTATGAAGGGCGCCCCCCGATCTACCCCATCGTCACCGTCGGCGCGGTCGCGGCCGAGCGTCGCCTCCCTGACGGACGCTGGGACATCGCCCTGCGCGGCTTGAGCCGGGTCGAGCTCGTGGAAGAGGTCGCCTCCAACGAGCCCTTCCGCATCATCCGTGCCCGCAAGGTGCGCGAGATCGAGCGCAACGACGACCGCCTCGGGGCCGAGCGCCTGCGCAGCGCCGTGGTCCAGGTCGCCAACCAGCTCCCCGCGCTGTGGCCGCAGCTCTCGCCGCTGCTCGTGGCTGCGCGATCGCCTGGGGCCCTGGCCGACGTCGTCGCCGGGACCTTCCTCGAGTCCCACGACGAGCGCCGGAAGCTCCTCGACGAGCTCGTCGTCGGCAAGCGCATGGATGCCCTGCAGGACGCGCTCGCGCAGGTCCTGCTCGACCTCGCGCTGCGCGCCCGTGCCGAGAACAAGACCAACCCCGAGCCCCTGCACTGACAGGGCGCTCGCGACGCTCGGCCGCGTCGCCAATGCCGTTGGGCAGCCTGGCTCCGCCAGGCCTTCGGCAGTGAACAGGCCGTTGGGCAGCCTGGCTCCGCCAGGCCTTCGGCGGGGATCAGGCCGTTGGGCAGCCTGGCTCTGCCAGGCCTTCGGCAGTGATCAGGGCGCCACGCCCACGAGACGCGCGTCGATCGCTTCGAGCTTGATGCCGATCGATGCCGCGTCGGCGACCCCATCACCGTCGGTGTCGATGTCGTTCTCGATGAGCGAGCTCACGAGGCTCACGAGCGCGTCCTTCGGCACCGGCAACGACTCGGCCGGCACGGCCTGGATGGCATCCAGCAGCGTCTGCTTCGGCACCGCCCCACCGAGCAACCCGACCATACCGGTCACCTGTCCGTTCGCCGTCGTGATCGTCGCCTCGAGCCGCAGCTCGGCGATGACCACCTCGAGCTCGGCGTCGCCCAGCGGGATGACGAACGGCAGCCGCGTGCCCGGCCCGCCTCCGACCAGCGTGTCCCCCGACCGCGTCGCGAAGAGGCGCGCCACCGGATCGCACGTCGTCGCGTCGAGGAAGCTCGACTCGACCAGGTAGTCGCAGGTCTGCGACTGCACCGCACAGCCCGGCGTCGAGGGCGCCACGCGCGCCTGATAGATCGCCACCTCGATCGGCGCCGCCGCGAGGCTCCCGACCTCGGCCACCAGCACGATCTCACCGCGGCCGACCCCTCCCGAGAGCGCGTCGTTGGCGAAGCTCGCGAGGATCGACAGCGCGTTGTCGATCCCACCCGAGCACGTGCTGGCCGGCGCGCAGGTGCTCGCCGTCTGGTCGACATCCAGCCCTTGTCCGGGGACCCCATCGCTGCCCACGAGGATCGACGTGAGCTTCACGCCATCGGGTGACAGGTCGGGTGTGCACACGCACTGACTCGCGTCGCCGACGCACCGCCCCGCGCTGCACGTGTCGTCACGCGTGCACGCGATGCCGTCGTCGCACGCCCCCGAGCGCGCCGCATGCAAGCACAGGTCGGGCAGGGTGGGGCTGCACTCGTCGCTCGTGCACGGGTTCAGGTCGTCGCACGCCAAGGTCTCGCCGACGCGACAGCTCCCGGCCTCGCAGCGCTCGCCGACCGTGCACGGGTCGCGGTCGTCGCACGGCGCGCGGTTGTCGCTGTGCACGCACCCCGCGGTCGCGGGATCGCACGTGTCGTCGGTGCACGGGTTGCCGTCGTCGCACACCGAGACCGCGCCGATGCAGCACGGGCTCTCGGTCGGCAGGTGGACGCAGCCCGCGTCCGCATCGCACACATCGATGGTGCAGGTGTTGCCGTCATCGCAGTCGACCGGAGGGCCCGCGAGGCACAACCCGTCGACGCACTGATCGACCACCGCGTCTCCGACCACGACCCCGGTGCAGCGATCGCCGTCGTCGCACGCGAGGGCCTGGACCACGTGCGTGCAGCCCTCCACCTCGGAGCACGCGTCGACCGTGCACGGGTCACCATCGTCGCACGCGTCGTCCCGCCCCGCACAGCCGCCACCCAGGCAGCGATCCTCGACCGTGCAGCGCGTGCCGTCGTCGCAGCTCACCCCGTCCAGCGGCGGGAAGACGCACCCCGTCGCAGGGTCACAGCGGTCGCGCGTGCAGACATTGCCGTCGTCGCAGCGCACGGCCTCGCCCGCGCATGTGCCCGCCGCGCACGTATCGCCCGAGGTGCAGCGGTCGCCGTCCTCGCAGCTCGCACCGTCCGCCGCCAGGCTCCAGGCCCGCGGCGTCGCCGGGTCGCACACGAGGCAGGGCCTCGCGGGATGTGCCGCACCCGCCGTGGCACACAGGCCGTCCGCCAGGCACTGACCTTCGACAATGGCATGGGTGCACGCGCGGGGGCCGTCCTCGCCGCGCGCTTCACATCGGTCGACCGTGCACGCGAGCCCGTCGTCGCACGCGAGGTCGCTCTCGCACGTATCGGGTGTCTCGCCCTCGCAGCCCCCCAGCAGCGCCCCGACGGCAATCGCGAAGCCACTCAGCAGTGCGCCGACGAAGTTCGCGATCCCTCCGATGTCCCCGCGCCGCGCGCGCATCATGCCCCGCCTCACTTGAGCCTCCCGGCCGCGATGGTGTTGCCCTGGTTGCGCGTCAGCGTCTCGGGCTGGATCGCGATCCCCGTGCCCGGCGGCAGCCCGGCGATGGCCCCTGACAGGTCGATCTGCGGCAGCGGGAAGCTCCCGAGATCGGTGCCCGCGATCTGCCCGATGAGGGCGTCCACCACCTGATCCCGGATGAGGTCCGCGATGACCGGCTCCAGTGCGATGAGGTCACTCTGCTGCACCGTGACCTGGGTCTCGACGCGCTTCACGGCCGTCACGCGGATGGCGATCTCGTTGCCGTCCAGGACCAGCTGCAGGCCCGCCACGGCCGAGGCCCAGATGACGACGTCCACGGGCTGCCCGAAGAGCTTCAGCTTGGCGAGGATCTGTAGATCGCCGACGTGAGCTTCGAGCCCCTGCCCGCCGCAGTCCCCGGCGGTCGGCGCCAGCATCCCCGAGAGGGTCATGGTGAGGTCGCTGATCCCATAGGTCGACAGATCCACCCCGGCCAGCCACGCGGCCGGCACCGGCAGCTCGAGGAGCCCGCCGCGCCACACCGCGAAGAGCAGCTCGTTCAGCGTGTCGTCGGCCAGCGACAGCTCCAGCGGCCGCGCTCCGGGCACGACCAGCGTCTGCGTGCCCGACCCGCACGCGTCGCGATTGGGGACGCCACTGTTGGTGTAGGGCGTCCGCTTCACGTCGGTCCAGGCCCCGGCCCGCAGCACGATCTTGCAGCCCGCAGACGTGCACGTGACGTCGGACCAGTCGGTCTTCAGCTCGACCGGGATGCTGCCGCCCCCCTGCAACTTCGGGATGTCGAGCGCCACCGAGAAGGCCAGCTCGCGCAGACCATCGCGCACCAGCGGCCCGATGACCGGGGCGATCTGCGCGTTGAACTCGCTCGCCACCCGCGCCACCAGATCGTCCTTGAAGAAGCCCAGGATGAACTCGGCCAGCCACCCGAAGGCCCCGTCGATCGAGATCTGCACGTTGTTGATCGCGACCGAGCTCTGCCTCACGACGACGCGGATGTCGTTGTTCGAGACCGACAGATCCAGGTCGGCGTCGATGACGATCGACGAGAACGTCATGGTCCCCGTGATCGGCGTCGGCCCCCAGCACGAGAACAACCCGGCCGAGCACGTCTTGTTCGCGCGGATGTTGGCGCGCCCGTTCGGGATGGTGCCGCGCAGGTGGATGCCGCCCGACTGCGCGGTGAGGGTCGCCGTCGGCGGCGAGTAGGTCAGGTTCTGGACGTAGATGTTGTAGGTCCCGACCAGCCCGCCCGCGTCCACGTTCGATGCCGCCGGGCTCGGGATGAGGGCCGCGATGTCGAAGGCGCGCAGCGCGATCTGCAGGATGCTCGCGAGGTCGTTCGGCGGCGAGGCGCGCGTGCCGTCGTCGATGGCGACCTTGTCGAGCCAGACGCCGATCCCCTGCGGCACGATCCCGTTCTTCGGCGTCGTCGGATGTCGATAGCCCCGCGACCAGAGGAAGCTCTGCACCACCGTGCGCGCGGTGCCGAGGGCATCGGTCGCCTCGATCACCAGGATGTTGCCGCCCGTCTTCGGGGTGATGCTGCGCGTGAACCCGCCGTTGGCCGCGACCGCGGTCGTGGTGCCGTTCACCTTCAGGCTCGTGATCGGGCCGCCGCCGCTCGTCACGGTGCCGCTCACCGAGAGGGTCGCCGGGTTGCCCGCCGTCAGCGTCGCGCCGCGCAGCGGGTTGGTCACGACGATGTTCGGGCGACACGCGTTCGACACCACCACCGTGTGCGTGCAGCCGACCGTCGGGACGCAAGCGTCGGTCGTGCACGCGTTGTCGTCGTCGCAGTCGACCGCCTCCCCGAGGCAGTCCCCATCCGAGCACTTGTCGTTCGCCGTGCACAGCGAGCCATCGCTGCACGCGCGCTCGTGTGGGGCGAACACACAGCCCAGCAACGGGTCGCAGCGGTCGTCGGTGCAGCCGTTGCCGTCATCGCAGGCCAGCGCCTCCGCCCCCGGCACGCACCGCCCAGCGGCACAGCGGTCGCCGACCGTGCACGCGTTCACGTCCGAGCACGCGCGCTGGTTGTCGACATGCACCACCCCCAACACCGCGTCGCAGGCATCATCGGTGCACGGGTTCAGATCGTCGATCGCGACGGGCGTCCCCAGGCAGGCCCCGAGGCGGCAGGTGTCGCCGACCGTGCACACGCTGCCGTCGTCGCACGATGCGGTGTTGAACGGATAGACGCACCCCTTGGCCGGGTCGCAGCGCTCGTCGGTGCACGGATTGTCGTCGTCGCACAGCGACGCCAGCGTCCCGTGTCGACACCCGACGGCAGGGTCGCACACGTCGACCGTGCACAGGTCGCCGTCGTCGCACGCGACCGTCGCGATGCCCTCGCACACCCCCGCGACGCACCGGTCGTCGCGCGTGCACGCGTCCTCGTCGTCGCACGCCAGCGCCAGCGCATCGTCCACCGGGACATACGCGCACCCGCGCCCCGGCTCGCAGCGGTCGTCGGTGCACGGGTCGTCGTCGTCGCAGTCCGGGGGCGGCGTCGCGGCACACGGGTCCTTGCCACACGCGACCGGGTCGGGCTCGGCCACGCATCCGTTCGCCTCGTCGCAGCGGTCGCGCGTGCACGGGTCACCGTCGTCGCAGCGCACGGGCGTCCCAACGCAGCTCCCGCTGCGACACTGGTCTTCCGCCGTGCAGCTCGCGCCGTCGTCGCAGCTCGCTCCGTCGCGCGGGCTCCACGCGCGGCGCGACCCGAGGTCGAGCGCGATGCAGGCCTCGCACGGGTTGGCCGGGTTCGGGGCGAGGTGGTCGTAGCAGGCCCCGTCGATGGCACATTGATCGGGCGCGCACGCCGGCCCGGCGAGGTCGTCGTGGCACGCCGTCCAGGCGAGGGCGATCCCCAACACACCCAAGGCGACGATCGGGGAGGGGAGGGCGATGCGAGTGTGGGGTCTCATCAGGTCGATCCTCGCCATGGTGGCCCTCGGGACGACCCTTCATAGCCCGTCGCACGGTCCCTGTGCAAACCTCAGCACCTTCGTTGGCCTCACCTTCGCCGGAACATCGGGTGCGCCCCCGGGCCTTTGGGTGCTAGGCTCCCTTCGGAGGTCGGCATGCGCGGGAGGAGTTGGTCCGCGGCGGTTGGGCTGGTGACGTGCGTCGCCGCGACGACCAGTCACGCCCTCTCCAAGAAAGAGCCCCCGCCCGCTTGCCCCACCGGATCGACCTGGCGTGAAGAGACCGAGCTCGAGCGCTGGCGCACGCCGACCGACGGCCTCCCCGGACGCGTCGGCTGGTGCGCACGCGACGACGGCGTGCGCGACGGGCCGATGAAGATCTGGTGGGACAACGGCTGGCTGCGCGCCGAGTCGAGCTGGGTCGCCGGCAACGAGACCGGCCCGACCAAGGCCTATTACCGCGACGGCCAGCCCCAGCTCGAGACCACCCACCGCGACGGTCGCCCCGAAGGTCGCTACACCTTCTGGCACCCCAACGGTCAACGCGCGCGCCTCATGTTCTATGATGCGGGCCGCCCGCACGGCTTTGCGCAGTATTGGGACGAAGCCGGTCGCCCGAGCTCGCAGGGCACCTTCTTCGAAGGTCGCAAGGTCGGCACCTGGGAGACCTACCACGGCAACGGCGTCCTCAAAGAAGTCGCCCGCTATCAGGACGGCCTCCTCTTCGGTCGCCAGCTGCTCTTCACCGAGGGCGGCCTCTTCTCGGTGGGGGCCTGCTGGGAAAAGGGCGAAAAGCGCTGGGAATCCCGCGTCGAGAGCGAGGCCCGCACCCGCGCCTGCCGCCCCTTCTGAGCCCGTCCATCGGCGCGCGCCCCCGGCCCGGGTCGGTCCGACCGCGCCTCGGTCTGGCGCCCCTTGGCGCCCTCGAGCGAGCCTGATAGGCTTCTCGCGATGCCTTTCTTCAGGCTCGTTCCCGGCTCCCTCGAGTTCCCCTCACCGCATCTGGCCGGGCCTGATGGCCTCTTGGCGATCGGCGGCGACTTCACGCCCGAGCGCATGATCGCCGCGTACTCCCAGGGCATCTTCCCGTGGATGGTCTACTCGGGCGAGCCGGTCTGGTTCTCGCCCGACCCGCGCATGATCCTCGAGCCGCGTGCGCTTCACGTCGGCCGTTCGCTGGCCAAGGTGATCCGCCGCGGCGACTTCGAGATCCGCATGGACACGGCGTTTCGCGACGTCATCCGCGAGTGCTCGCAGGTGAAGCGCCCGGGCCAACGCGGCTCGTGGATCACGCGCCGCTACATCGACGGCCTCGAAGAGCTCTTCGAGCGCGGCGTCGCCCACTCGGTCGAAGCCTGGAAGGACGGCGCCCTGGTCGGCGGCCTCTACGGGCTCGGGCTCGGCGCCGTGTTCTTCGGCGAGTCGATGTTCGCGCTCGCACCCGACGCGTCCAAAGTCGCCTTCGCGCACTTCGTCCGCCAGCTCGCCGCCTGGGGCTTCGAGCTCATCGACTGCCAGCAGGAGACCGACCACCTCGCGCGCTTCGGCGCGACGCCGTGGCCCCGCCTCCGCTTCCTCGACGCCCTCACGCGGGCCGTCACCAAGGACGATCGCGTCGGCCGCTGGTCCTTCGACCTCCCGCCCTGGGATGGGCGCACGGACACCTGGCCCTTTGCGGCCAGCGCGCCTCCCTGAGCGTTCGTTTTACGTCGTAAGTCTCGGAATCTGCGCAGCTTATGCGACCCGCTCAAAACGAGTGATTCTTTTCATTCGTCTCCAATCGAGTTGGCGTATAGTCGCCCCAGCCGATCCTTTGCGGGCGCGGCTACCTTCCAAAAATCCCCAACATCGCTGAACGCGCCAACCCGGCTCCCTCACTGCCGGCGCTCCGCGCAGGTTGCTCGGCCACAGCCGATCTCCCCGTGGAGCATCCCGTCGCGCCGCGTTCTCGTCTCGACCCTCAACCCGAGGTCTCCATGAAGCTCAACTGGATGATGATCAAGAGGCTCGCCCTCACCGTGGTCGGCGCCGCCGGTATCGCCGCGTGCGCCGAGGCTCCCTCCGACGACGGCGTGTCGGTGCGCGGCAGCGCCAACACCGCGGGCGTCAGCGAGATCGCGACGTGCGATCCCACCGTCGACCCCTGCGCCTCGGAGTGCTTCGTCAACGGCCTCGCCCCGGCCCAGTGTTGCGCCGTCGACGGCGTCTGCCAGCGTTCGGGCTGCGAGTTCGACGCTGACTGCGACTGCAAGGCCGACGACGAGTGCCTCAGCGAGTCGGCCTGCACCCTCGCGGGCCTGCCCGACCCCGACTGCGGCGGCGGCGACGACTGCACCTACACGCAGGGCTGGTGGAAGACCCATCACCAGAACGCGTCCGGCTCGAAGAAGATCGACTGGCCCGCGCCCGAGGACGAGAACGCCAAGATCTGCGGCCGCACCTGGCTCTCCATCCTGAAGACCAGCACCCAGGGCCGCGCGTGGTACATCCTCGCGCACCAGTGGATCTCGGCCAAGCTGAACGTCGCCAACGGCGCCTCCACCACGGCCGCCGTCGACAACGCCCTCTCGAAGGGCAACGTCCTCCTCCTCAACAACTGCAACGGCATCAAGCAGTGCGACCGCTCGACGGCGCTCGGCTACGCCGACACCCTCGACGACTACAACAACGGCTACATCGGCCCCGGCCACTGCGACGAAGGCGGCGGCGGCGGTTGGGGTGGCGGCGGCTGCGGCAACCACTGATCGTCCTCGCGCGTGGCCTCTCCACCGCAAGCGCGACCCGGCACGGCCGAGGAGGCACTTCTCCTCGGCCGTCGTCTTTTGTCCCAGGGCAGGGCGCGTGACGCGCTGCCCTACCTCGAGCGCGCCATCGCCGGACGACCGCGCGACCCCGACGCCCACTACGCGCTCGGCCTCGCCTTCCATGAGTCCGGCCAGCTCGACCGCGCCATCGCCGCCTTCGAGGCGACGGTCCGCTTCGGGCCACGCCACGCCGATGGTTGGAACAACCTCGGCAGCATGCTGCGCGCCGCCCGCCGCATCTCCGAGGCCGTCGCCGCGTATCGCAAGGCCATCGCCGTGCGTCCCGACGACCGCGCGTGGAGCAACCTCGTCTACGCCCTCCAGTACGACCCGACCGTCGATGCCAAGCGCCTCTTCGCAGAGCACCAGGCCTTCGGGCGTCGCTTCCCCGCGGCCCCTCCGATGCCGCGCCCGGCCCCTGACAACGCCGCTCGCCGCCTGAAAATCGGTTATGTCTCCGCGGACTTCGGGAACCACCCCGTCGGCTTCTTCCTGCTCCCCGTCTTCGCGCACCACGACCGCGCGCGCTTCGAGGTCGTCGCCTACTCGGGTCGCAAGCGCCCCGACGACGTGACGCGCCGCCTCGCGACCAGCGCCGATCGCTGGGTCGAGACGGCCACCATCGACGACGACAAGCTGCGCGCGATGATCGTGCAGGACCGGATCGACCTCCTCGTCGACCTCTCGGGACACACGCGCGGCCATCGCCTCGGGGTCTTCGCCAGGCGCGCCGCCCCGGTCCAGATCACCTGGGCGGGCTACGTCGGCACGACCGGCGTGGGCGCCATCGACTGGCTGCTGGCCGACCACCGCCACATGCCCCCGGGCTCCGAGTCCTTCGCCGTCGAGCGCATCCACCGCCTGCCTCGCAGCTACATCACCTGGGAGCCTCCCACCTCGCCCGAGCCCGGCCCATTGCCCATGCTCCGCGACGGCGCCCGCGGGCCCGTGCTCGGCTCGATGAACCAGCTCGCCAAGCTCTCCGATCCGGTCGTCGATCTCTGGTCCCAGATCCTCTCCGACCACCCCACCGCGACCCTCCTCCTCGTCACCCGCGGCCTCTCCGACCCGGGCACCGTCGCCGCCATCCGCGCCCTCTTCCACGCCCGCGGCGTCGACCCGTCCCGCCTCGATCTCCGCGGCTTCCAACCCCGCGACGAGCTCATGCGCATCTATCGCGACGAGCTCGACCTCGCCCTCGATCCCTTCCCGTACTCGGGCGGCCTCACCACCCTCGAGGCCCTCTGGCAAGGCGTCCCCGTCGTGGCCCTGGGCGACGGCGATCGCTTCGCGGCCCGCCACTCGGCCGCGCATCTCGCCGCCATGGGGCTCGACACCCTGGTCGCCCGCGACCGCGCCGACTACCGCCAGAAGGTCTCCGACCTCCTCGCCGATCCCACCGGCCTCGCCCGCCTGCGCGCCGACCTCCGCCCGCGCATGGCCGCCTCCGTCCTCTGCGACGGCCCCGGCTTCACGCGCGAGCTCGAGGCCGCCTTCCTCGCGATGTGGGCCGCACGCCCCGGCGCGCAGGAGGCCACCCCATCCCGTTGACCCCGCGCGCTCGCGGCGATACGCATCACCTGCCGCTCCCACCTCGGGGGGCGCCGCCATTCCGGAGTTCGCATGCCCAACCCCATCGCCCACTTCGACACGTCGCTCGGCAGCTTCTCGGCCGAGATCTATGTCGACAAGATGCCGATCACCGGCACCAACTTCGTCCGCCTCGCGAAGGAGGGCTTCTATGACGGCCTCCACTTCCATCGCGTGATCAAGAAGTTCATGGTGCAGTTCGGCTGCCCCTACTCGAAGGACCCGAAGGATCGTCGCGCCGGCATGGGCGACTCCCCCCACGGCGCCATCGCCGACGAGCATCCCGCCGCCCACAAGCTCTCGAACGAGCCGTTCACCCTGTCGATGGCGAACGCCGGCCCCAACTCGGGGTCCAGCCAGTTCTTCATCAACACCGTGCACAACAAGTTCCTCGACTTCTTCACCCCGGGCCCGTCGAAGCACCCCGTCTTCGGCAAGGTCATCCACGGCACCGACACCGTGCAGAAGATCGAGACCACGCCGACCGACTCGGGCGACCGCCCCGTCACGCCGGTGAAGGTCCTCTCGGTCACCATCGAAGAGCGCTGAGCCCATGACTCGTCGAAGCGAAGCCGCCCCGCTCGACGCGAACGGGGTCGCGCTTCGCTTCGAGGAGGCCGGCCTCGAGGCCTGGGAGCGCCTCCTCGCCTGGGGCATTCTCCCCGGCGACCGCGCCGCCTCGCCGCCCCGCCTCGCCCTCCCGCGCGGCTTCGCCGAGACGCTCGCGCGCTGCCTCGCCCTCGCGGACGACACAACGCGCCTCCACCTCGACCTCCTCTACTTCGACGCCGTCCCGTCCGCGCACCTGACCCTCTTCGCCGCGCGCGGCGACCCTCACGCCTGGCTCTTCCACACGCCGCTCCGCCTCGCGTCCCTGCCGCACCTCGAGCACGCGATCACGCGGCTTCGCGATCGCCTCGCAGCCGCCTGTGAGGCCCTCGATCGGCCCCTCCCCGAGGACGCCTGGCCCTGGCAGCCCTGGCTCGCCGGCGCGACCCCGACGCTCGCCGAGCTCTACGCCGAGACCTACTTCGGCCGCATGCAGCCTCTCTTCGGCGCCGACGCGCACGCCCTCGCACGCCTCCATCAAGAGACCGCGGACCTCCCGCTCGAGGCCCGCTGGGCCGTCGTCGATCGCCACTTCGCGAGCCCGATCTTCCACGAGCTCATGCACTTCTCGCCCGAGCGCGTCGCCCTCTCGCCGCCCTACCTCGACGAAGCCGTGGCCGCCGCCCTCGGCGTCCTCTTCGACCCCGCGAGCGCGCTGCCCGCCTCCGAGGACGAGCCCTCGCTGCTGGGCTGGCCGACCTTCGCGCAGGTCGGTCGCGCGCTGACCCGCGCCTTCGGTGAAGACCCGATCCTGCTCGCCCACGCCGGCCTCCTCGACTGGGACGACGTCCTCCCGCGTGGCCTCCGCGCCGCCTTCGTAAGCCTCCACACCGCGCTCTTCACCGCGGCTCCCGCCTCGCACCTCCACCCCGATCCGGCGCGCCCCGAGCGCTGGTCCCGCCTCATCTACCTCGCGGCCCGCGGCATCGATCCGGCCACCCTCACCCTCGCCGACCTCGACCAGGCCCGGCCCGAGGCCTACGCCCTGCCGTGGCAGCCAAGCGATCTCCAGGACCTCCGCGACGCCCTCCTCGCCCTCTGCCTCGTGCCGTCGGACGTCGCCGGTCGCGCCCGGCTCGAGGCGTCGACCCGGGTGTGCGTGGACTTCGCGCGAGGCTCGGCATACCGTCTCTCTCCGAGCGGCGCCGCGCCCGCGCAGAGCTTGCTCCCACCTTCACTCGTCGCCACGCGCGACGCCATCGTCGCCACCCTCGGCACCTCCGCCGACGACGCCACGATCCTCTCCATCCTCGCGAGGTAACTCATGGGCGCCCGCTTCGACGACCTCTCCAAGCTCACGCCGTCCGCCCTCGAAGACCTCATGAAGTCGGCGGCGCCCCGGCCCGACGGCGACCACCTCGCAGGCTCGCTCTGGCACGGCTACTCGCTCGCCATGCCGGCCCCGCTCTTTGCGCTCTTCGGCCGCTTCGGAAAGTCCTTCCACCGCGACGCCGACGGTCGCCTCCGCGGCTGGAACACGCGCATGCGCCAGGGCGTCGACGGCTGGCACCCGCTCGTCTTCCGCGGCAAGCCGGTAACCTACGGCCACTACGAGGTCGTCACCGAGCCCGAGGGCACCCTCGCCGAGCTCTACCCCGGCGCCGTCCTCATCGACTACGGCCTCGGTGGCAATCGCGCTTGGGACCCGCTCGGCCGCGTCCGCGACTGGGTCGTCCAGCTCTCCGACGACCTCCTCCTCGGCCGCATGTACCTCTCGCTCGGCGGCCGCGCCGTCCCGACGCCGAGCTACTTCGGCCTCGCCCGCGGCGTGCCGCTCACCGACATCGTGTCGGCGCCGGTCTCCGGGTAGCACGCCCCTCCAGCGATCGATCCGTCCGGGTGCCTGGCTCTGCCAGGCCTTCGGCAGTGATCACGCCATCGGGCAGCCTGGCCTCGCCAGGCCTTCGGCGGTGATCCGTCCCACGCCCTTGTGCTGACCGATTCGTCGCGATGTGAATATCGCACCGTGCGAAATTCGCCGGTTCGAAAATGAACAGCGACATTCGAGATCCTTGGCTTCTGAGGCCTTGCAGCGCGCCCGCGTGAACGCACGGAATCTGCCAATTGCTCAATTTCCTGGAAATTGCGCGCGAGATTGCCGGGCGTTTGGCGGATGTGTCTACTCGACGCACGACATCGGGGACCACGCGGGGCCTCGCTGTCGGAGCCCCGTCGGGGGCCTCTCGCAGGGTGGTCGGTCCCAGCGCTCGGAGTCGTGCCATGGATGTGCAGCAGAAGGAGCGTCAGGCCAGCGCGCCTGCCGTATCGTCGCAGACGTCGAACCAGGCCAAGCCGGATGACCGGAAGGCGGCCTTGAAGGGCCTCTCGTATGACGAGCAGGTCCAGATGTTGTCGCCGAACGGGGCGGCGGGGCAGGGTGGGGCCGGCGGGCCTGCCAAGCCCGGGAACGCGGTCGACGACGACGGTGGCCCCGGGGCGACGGTGACGCGCTTCGAGAACGACCCGCGCTACGGCAAGCCGCCTGCCGCCGTGAAGGTGAAGGTCCCCGACCAGCAGGTCGACGAGAACCAGACCGCCAGCGTGAAGGCCGACGTGGTCGACCCCGACGCCCCCGGCCAGACCAACCAGCTCTGGTTCAACTGGGCCCAGTCCGGCGGCCCGGCCTACACCAAGGCCACCGGGCAGTACGGCCAGACCTTGTCCTTCCAGGCGCCCGAGGTCGACAAGAACGACGTCCTCACCGGCGAGGTCTCGGTCAGCAAGCGCGGCTTCATCAAGCCCCGCAGCGTCGAGACCAAGAAGCCCTTCGCCGTGAAGGTCCGCGAGGTGCCCAAGCCCGAGACCAAGGAAGAGGCCGCGCCTCCCGCACCCGTGCCCGCCGCGGTCGCGCAGACCCCGGTCGAGGCCGCGCCCGGCAAGCCGAGGGTCCCCGACATGGCGATGATCGAGGCACTCCTCGCGATGGCCATGAGCGCCGGCAAGACCCCGAAAGCGGCCGAGCCCGAGGCCCCCGCCCAGTCCGAGCAGCCCGAGGCCCCCGCCAAGACCGAGTCGCCCGAGCCGCCCGCGACCACCCCCGTCGCCACCGCGCCCGCCCCCAAGGAAGAAGGCGCGCCGGCCGCGACGCCGCACCACCACGCGCGGCATCGCCATCACCGCCGACACTTCAAGCACCGGCACCACCACGCCGCCAAGCACCCCCACGCCGGGCACGCGCACAAAAAGCACAACCCCCACGCCAAGCATCGTCACCCGCATCGCCACGGCGCCGACCTCTTCGGCCTCATGGCCGAGCTCTTCCGCGCGATGAACGACGTCGTCGCCGGCCAGCACCAGCATGCTCTCCCGCACTCGCACGCCCCCAAGCCGAAGCCGCCCGTGAAGCGCCCGACGTGGCTGCCGCCCAAGGCCCCACCGAAGGTCACCGCCCCGGCCGCCAAGACCCTCCAGGCGGGCGAGCGCGGCCTCCTCAACACCGCGGTCGTCGACCCCGATCAGGGCAAGCTCGGCGGCCCGAAGATCGAGTGGCGTCAGGACGCCGCCGCCCAGAAGCTCGAGGACATCAAGGGCCAGGGCACGAGCCAGATCGAGTTCAAGGCCCCGCAGGTCTCGAAGAAGGTCACGCTCACCGGCATCGTGCACGCGACCGACGCCGACGGTCTCAACGGGCAGGCGCCCTTCGCCGTCACGGTCGAGCCGGCGGTCGCCGCCAACGAGACCGGCAAGGTCTGGGGTGACCCGCACTTCGTCGGTGGCGACGGCGACAAGTACGACATCATGGGCAAGAACGGGGGCGTCTACAACCTCCACTCCGACACCGGCGTGCGCGTGACCGGCCTCTTCAAGACCTACAACCGCGAGGGCATCACCGTCGTCGACAAGGTCGGCACCATCGTCACCGGCAAGGGTCTGAAGGGCGTCTCCAGCAACCAGATCGAGTACTCGCCCACGGTCGCGACCATCGACGGCAAGGCCCTCGCCAAGAACAAGTCGACCCCGCTCGCCGACGGCGGCTCGGCCCTCCTGCTCGCCAACCGCCTCGTCATCGACACGCGTGAAGGCTACAAGGTCACCATCTACTCGCGACAGAGCGGTGCGGTGAAATACTGCGATGTCGACGTCCAGACCGGCGCGCGCGGCGTCGGCTCGGGCGCCGATCCCGACGGCCTCCTCGGCCAGACATTCGACGCCGACAAGACCGCGAAGAAAGGCAAGACCGGCGCGGGCGCCCAGGGCGAAGGCGCCATCGCGGGCGTCGTCACCGACTACGAGACCAACGGCCTCTTTGGCGCCGGCAAGGGCAAGCACGCGCAGGGCGGGCTCGACGCCGCCACCGACGAGCGCCGCCTCTTCCGCAAGACCGTGCTCGTGCCCGCCAACCCCGGCCTCGGCGCCGACGGCTTCGTCGAGACCGACGTCGACGTGGCCCCGGGCGACAACGTCATCATCGCGGCCTCGGGTGCCGCGGGCGAAGCCAAGAAGCTCACCCGCAACCCGGCCGGCGACCCGCGCTACACCCACCCGCAGAAGGCCAACTTCATGGCGCCCGCCGCGCCGGCCTTCTCGCTGGTCGGCCGCGTCTCCGGCGAGAAGACCGGCTTCGCTGTCGGCGCCGCCTTCAAGGGTGGCGTCAAGAAGGGCGGCAAGCTCCAGCTCGCCTTCAACGACCTCCGTGGCACCTTCGCCGACAACGTGGGCGAGTACATCGCCGACGTCCAGGTCGTGAAGGGCCTCGCCTGAGGCCCGCGCGATGGACCTGCCGATCCAGAACGACCGCGTCGTGACGCTCGCGTTCACGCTCCGCGACGACGACGGCGCCCTCCTCGAGACCTCCGAGTCCGAGGACGGCGTCCCCTTCGCCTACCTCCACGGCCACGAGAACCTCGTGCCCGGGCTCGAGGCGGCGCTCGCCGGGCGGCGCGCGGGAGATTCCTTCCAGGTCGTCGTCGAGCCCGCCGACGGCTACGGCGAAGCGTCACCCGACGCCGTCGTCGAGCTGCCGCGCGCCATGTTCGAGGACGACATCGCGCCCGGCGACGAGCTCTCCTTCGAGACCGAGGATGGCGAGGAGGTCCCGATCTGGGTCATCCATCTCGACGACGCCCACGTGCGCGTCGACCTCGACCACCCCTTCGCCGGCCTCCGCCTGCACTACGACGTGCAGGTCCTCGCCGTGCGCGACGCGGCCGAGCTCGAGCTCGAGCAGGGCTATCCCGCCGACTGACCCGAGCCGGGACGGCAACACGCAGGGGCGAGGCTCGCCCGCCCAGACCGATCGACAAGTCCGTTGAGCAGCCTGGCTCCGCCTCCGACCGACGCGACCGACCGACGCGCCCGCGTCGACTCAGAACGGAAAGCTCAGGGCCGCCTGGACCTCGCGCGGCTCGCCCTCGACCGTGAGCTCGTAGCCCACGATGCCGCCCGCCAGCGGCAATCCCACGCCGACCAGCCACCAGGTCAGGCTGCCCGGATCGACCTCGGCCGCCCACAAGATCGTCCCCGCCGTCACCAGCCCGGCCGTCGACCCGAGGAACGTCCACCCGAGCGCGCCATCGCCCCCGGCCAGCTCGCCGCCTCCATAGACGCCCATCGAAATACCGGCGAAGGCGCCGAGGTGAGCCCCGAGCAGAGCCGGCGCGAGACAGCCCCACTCGCGATCGCCGCCCCCGCCCAGGCCACAGATCCCATACCCCAGGAGGCCGCCGGTGAAGAACCCCGCGGTCCCACCGAGCAGCCCCAGCCCGACCTCGGCCCCGATGCGCCCCGGCCGCCCGTCTTCCACATCGGAGGGACCCGCCGCGCGCGCAGGGACGACGGCGATCGCCGCCACCGTCCCCATCACCGCGGCGAGGCTCCGTCTCACGCCAAGAGGCTCCGCAGCATCCACGCCGTCTTCTCGTGCGCGACCAGCCGGTCCGCGAGCAGGTTCGCCGTCGACTCGTCCCGCGCCTCCTGCGCCACCGGCAGCACCGCGCGCACCGTGCGACACACCGCCTCGTGCCCCTCGACCAGGGCCTTCAGCATCATCACGTCCTTCGGCACGCCCTCGGGCTCGGGGATCGAGGTCAGCCGCGCGAACTGCGAGTACGTCCCCGGCGCCGGGTAGCCGAGCGTCCGGATGCGCTCCGCCACGTCGTCCACCGCCAGCCAGAGCTCGTTGTACTGCGTCTGGAAGAGGAGGTGCAGCGTCTGGAACATCGGCCCGGTCACGTTCCAGTGGAAGTTGTGCGTCACGAGATACAGCGTGTACGTGTCGGCCAACACCTTCTCGAGCCCACGCGCGATGGCCTCGCGCTGCTCACCCGAAATGCCAATATCGATTTTCATCACGGCTTCTCCCGATGTGCCATTTGTCTGGCAATGTCACTTTTTTGCGCGCGCCGGGCGTCAACGGGCCTCGACACGGATTCGATAGGCGCCCACATCGTTCTGGATGTTGTCCTCGCCATCCACCACGATGAACACCGATTCTCCCGCGGAAAGGGTCAAGCTCAGCCGCTCGTCGACCTGCGCGTCGCTCGCCCCGCGGCACGTGCCCACCGGGTCCCCACAGCTGCCGACCACATACACGATGGCGTCCCACGCCTCGGGCTCGACCAGGACCTCGAAGGTCCCCGCCGCCGGCGCCGTGAACTGCCACACCTCGTCGGCCGAGCCCATGCCCTTGGCCACGAACCCCGCGCACTGCGCCTCATCCAACAGATAGTCGTCGGTCGCCCCGCTCGCGGTGTCGCCCTCACCGACGAACGGCAGCGCGCCGATCGCCCGCGCACTCTCGCAGGTATTTCCGACCATCCCCACCGGGTCCACGCACTTCGCCTCGGTCGTGCAGAGGTCGCGCGGATAGCTGCACACCCCGCACACCCCGCCGCACCCATCGGCCCCGCACTCCTTGCCGTCGCACTTCGCGTCGCACGCCTCGGCCACGCTGAACGTGTACGCCCCCGAGACCGCCGCGCCGTCCCGGTCCACGCCGTCGATCGTCACCAGCACGACCTCGCCCTTGGCCATCGTCCGGTCGACCTGATAGCGCTGCGCCCCGGCCGCGCCGTCGACGATCCCCCCTGCGACACACAGCCCGTCGTCGCACGTCGCGTCCACATAGACCTGCGCCCCGAACTCGGCCGCGACCGTGAAGCGGAAGGTCCCGTCCTTGGGCGCCTCGAAGCGGTAGGTCACCTCCGGCGACAGCACGCTCGCCTCCGCGCCCACGCACGCACTCGCGCGGTCCGCCCCGTACCCCGCCGTCGACCCGCTCTCCTTCCACGGCAGCTGCCCAACCCCGCGCGGGTTCGAACAGATCTCGCCCGGCGGCTTCAAGCACCGGAAGCCCTGGCAGCTCAGCCCCGCGCCGCACCCACCGCAGCTCCCGATGCACCCGTCGCTGCCGCACTGCTTGTTCTGGCAGGTCGCCACGCACTCGCGCACATCCAGCGAGTACTTGCCGGTCTGCGGTCCGAAGTTCACCCACCCATCGACGATCGCGTACAAGGTCTGGTCCTTCACCAGCCGCGCCCACACGCGCTCGTTGCGGTCGCGTTCGTCCCCACCGAGGCAGCTCGCCTCGATGTCGTTGCAGTCACTCACCAGATAGAGGCTCGCATCGAAGATGGTCGGGTAGCCCGTGTCCAACGCGAAGCGATACAACCCGTCCTTGGGCGCCGTGAACTTGTACGCCACATCGGCCGCGCCAAAGCCCCAGGTGTCCTTCGTCCCCGACCCATCCGGCTGCGCGGGGCACCAGCTCCCGCGGAAGCCGTAGTCATCGTAGAAGCCCGAGGCCGTGTCCTTCGCGTCCGCGTACGGCAAGGCCCCCACGTCGATCGCCGACTCGCAGAGGTCGCCCGCGATGAGCTTGCACTCGGTGGTCGCCGCGCAGTCATACGGAATCGTGCACTTGCCCGGCACCGTCACGCAGCTCTTGCCACCGTCGCAGGCCCCGCAGCTCCCGCCGCAGCCATCGTCCCCACATACGCGCCCCTCGCACTGGGGCACACACGCGGCGATCTCCAGCGTGCCATGTCCCGCCGAGTTGCCGGTGTTGCTCGCCCCGTCGACGAACACGAACACCGGCACACCGGCCTCGCCCTCGATCAAGACGCGCGCGTCCTTGTACCCGGTGCGCTGCGCGCCGAGGCACCCGGCCCCCGCGTTGTCGCACTGGCTCGACACCCAGAGGTTCGTGTCATAGTCGCCGTCCAGGGTCGCCACATAGACCCCGTTCGCGGGCGGCACGAAGCGGAACACCACATCGTCCGACCCCTGACCCAACTGGAACGGAAAGCCCGGGCACTGGGTCGGCGTGTAGTACGCGTCGTTCTCGTAGTCGCGCGTGTCGCCGCTCCACGAAAACGGCAGAGCCCCGACCGCGATCGCCGTCGCGCACGTGTCACCGTCCAGCCGCGGCACGCACTGCCCATCCGCACTGCACGTCGTCTGACCGTCGCAGCTCCCGCAGCTCCCGCAGCCCCACGCGCCGCACGTCCGCGCCCCGCACTCCTTGACCTCGCAGCGCTGCTCGATCACCAACGAGAACGCCCCGACGTTGCCCGGGCCGGCCCCGTCGACCGCGACCACCACGTTCTCCCCGCTCGCCATGGCGAGGTCGATCGCCCCATCGACCTTGCGTGCCCGGCACGTCGCCGCG
Organism: Deltaproteobacteria bacterium; assembly: GCA_016792665.1. Classification (GTDB taxonomy): domain Bacteria; phylum Myxococcota_A; class UBA9042; order PHBI01; family PHBI01; genus WYBB01. Next base: position 27,748 of record JAEUKJ010000092.1, read on the forward strand.
CACCCTTCCAACAGCGCCACCACGTTCGGCCCGAAGCGCGGGTGGTCCTTGTCGCGCGCGGCCTGCAGCGCGATCCTGAATCGATAGGTCCCGGCCGCGGGTGCCGTGAAGCGATAGAAGACGTCGCGTCCGGTCGCCCCGACCTCGCTCGCGTCACCGCCGCAGTCGCGCGTCGTGAGCTCGGCCGCCGCCGCCTGCGTGTTGCCGCGCACCTCGATCAGAAAGCCGGTCGCCGTCGGGATCTCTCGCGCCCCTTCACACGTGTCACTCGCCGACACCGGCGTCTGCCGCGTCAGCACATACGGCTCGGTCGTCAGCGTCGCGCCGTCGCCGTAGGCCTCGGTCTTGAGAAAATTCCGCCACAGGGCCCGCGCATCCGCCGCGTTGAACGCCACGAAGTGACTGCCGCCCTGCCACTGCCGAATCGCCAGGGTCCGATATTGGCCCGGCGCGACCTCGACGTTGTCCTTCACCGGCAGGCTCACCGGCGCCATGCCGCGCAGCGTGTGCCCGTCCGACACCTTGGCGATCGGCAGCAGCTGCGGCACCTGGCCGGCCGCCGTCGCCGCGTCCGTCCCGACCGACGGCGAGGCCGCGTCCATCGTGCCCTCGGTGACGAACACATGCTTGGGCGACACACCCGCGGGCGGCGCAATCCAATAGCGCGTGTACGTAATAGGATCGGTCGCATCGACCAGCATCTGCATGAGGTTCAGCGCCGGATGGAACGTGTCCAGGGCCTCCTGCTCGACGCCCAACAAGGTCGACGCCAGGGCCGACAGATCGGCCGGGTCCTTTCGCCTCAGGATCGTCTCGATGATGACGCCGGCCATCCCCGAGATGATGCCCGCCTTGATGCGCGGGTCGACCGCCAGCGCCAGCGTCCCGCTCAAGCCGCCGTGCGAGTGCCCGAAGAAGTAGATCTTGTCCGCGTCCAGGACGAGCCCCGTGCCCGCCTTGGTCCCGCCCGTCGCCAGCGTGAAGGCCCCGCCCTCGATCATGCGCGACAACAGCAGCGTGTCGATCGCCGCCTCACGAAACGCCGAGCGCCCAGCCGCCGGGTTGATGAAGTTGAAGCTGTAGAGCACGAGCTCCGCCTCGCTCAAGAGTGCCCCATTCGGCCCGCGCGAACCGTGCAGCGGCTGGTCGATGCACAGGACTGCGATGCCGTCCGCGATGAGCTCGCGCGTATCGCCGCGGCAGCTCTCGTAGTCACCGCCCGTGCCGTGCGCGTAGATCGTCACGGGCCAGCCGTCCTCCGGCATCGGGTAGTCGGTCGGCGTGAGCAAGAGAAAACGGATCTCCTCGTCCTCCTGCACGATGGGCGCGCCCTCCGCATCGAAACGGATGTCCCCGCCCTCGTTCGCGTACGGCTTCGTGCCCGCCTGGAAGTTCGGCGCGTGATAGGTCCCCTGGAACTCGCCCCACACCCCCGGCTCGAAGATCGAGTCCAGCTCGGGCGGCTCCATGTCGTCGATCCAGTGCGAGACCGCGAGCAGCTCGCGCATCGCCCGCTGCGTCGTGAAGCAGGTCGCCGTCGCCAGGTCCTTCACCGCCAGCGGCGAGTCCGCCAGCCACGCCGCCAACGGCGCCAGCGCCGCCTCGCTCGACAGCGCCGCCGCGAAGCCCGGCGCCTGCTGGAGGTAATTGCCATCGGCGTCTTTCACCGCGCGCGTCACCAGCGCGCAGTACGTCTCACCCTCGGCCAGCGGGAAGCCATACACCGCGCGCATCGCCAGCGTGTTCGGGCGATAGAAGGGGTCGGCCGTCGTGCCGTGGAACTCGAAGACCAGCGGCATGCGCTCGCCCCGGTGCGCCGACCCGGCCGTCACATTGACGAGCTGGATCACCGCATCGGCCGCGCGCGTCGCATCCGCCGTCGGCAGCTTCGCCACGTCGATGGCCCGGTCCAGCTCGAAATAGACCGCGCCATTCAAGCCCCAACCGTCCAGCACCTGCTCGCCGAACTCCATGTACTTCAGCAGCAGATCTGCCACGTTCTGCGGCATGTTGGTGAGCTTCAGGTGCCCGTCCACGCGATACCGATCGGACGGCCAGCCGACCGACATCCAGTCCTCGGCCCCGAGGTCGAAGCGCGGCATCGCCCCCGCCGCCGTCGTCCCATAGTCGATGCCGAGCCCCGGCTTCTCGACCACCTCGACCTCGGCCGCATCGCCAGCGCCATCCTCGACCGCGTCCACCTCGGGTTCGACCGAATCCACCGCGTCCGCCTGCGTGTCCACCGTGTCGACCGCGTCCGCGCTCTTCGGATCGTCCGAACACGCGCCGACCGCGACGACCCCGAACACGCACGCCACCCTCACCACGGACATCCAATCTCGGCGCATGAGGCCCTCCAATCCGGACCTCATACCAAGGTTGATCCCCCCAAGGAAGGCGACCCGCACAACTCTGCGATCACCCGGCATCCGTCACCGCGATGGCGCGACTCTCGAGTTCATCGCGAGGTCGGGCGAGATGAGGGTGCACGACCCACTCCGGTGCGTCGGAGTCGGCGCTGGTGCAGCGATCGGTCAGCGGTGCGAGAAGCTCGTGCGGAGGGTAGGGCGATGATCGACGCGGCTGCTCGCACCGCGAGCCGATCCCCGACGGAGCGTCCGGAGTCGGATGCCTCCGCACGACCTGCCAGCGCCCTCACCCCTGAGCGCCTTCAAGAGATCGAGGACAACGTCCGTCGCTGGAATCTTCGCGGGCTTATCGGTAGGTTCTCCCGATGAGCCAGGTGAAGCACTTGGGCGAGATGTTGAACGCAGCTGTGTTCGAGGGCGCTGTACTGAGTGAGGCGGTCTTCTATGACTGCTGGCTGAACTACGCGCGTTTTGGCTCAGCGCAGCTGGGCCGCGCGGAGTTCCGGTGTTCTGAACTCGGGCATGCTGACTTTCGGAACGCGCGACTGAACGGCGCCGACCTCAGCTTGACCTACCTAGGCCACGTTCAGTTCGAAGGCGCCGACCTCCGAGGGGCAGACTTGGAGCGGGCGTCCTTGCTCGGAGCCAAGTTCGACGACGCCACGAAGCTGGCAGGCGTTCGAAACCTCGACGGCGTCAGCGCGAAGTACGTGTTCGTGAACGGCCAGCGCCTCGATGGTGATGCAGTGCTCGCGTGGCTTCGTGAACGCGCCGCCGAACCGAACCCCTGAACCTGGGCCACCCCTTCTTCTTCGGACGACTCCCTTCCAACCTTGCCTCGCATCGCATCAACCGCGCATGCGAGGGAAGCATGGACGCCGAGATCGAAGAGCTGGTGAAGCCCGGGGCGGAGGAGATCGCGGCGAAGCCAAGTGAAAGGCTGCCGAAGAATCGAGCGAGGCGGGATGGCTGCAAGGAAGGAGGGAAGGGAGAGCGGAGGCGTACTTGGGGTACGCCGCACAAGCGACCGATCGACTGACGCCGCAGACGCCCGCCGCAGCCGATTTAGCGACAGTTCTTGAGTCCTGGGCGAAGGAAGAGACCCAGGTCGACACCCTCCGCGCCGAGCACTCTGGCGCTGCGAAGAGGCTCTCGGCTGCCGAGGCCGCGGGCATGGGCACCGACGAGCGAGTGGATCTCGTCCAGCATTTGCATTTGGGGTCGATCAGCGACGCGGCCTCGCTCGCGCCGCGAGCCGATCCCCGAGGGAGCGTCCGGAGTCGGATGCCTCCGCACGACCTGCCAGGCTCGATGCCACGAGCGCAGCTCGGGGCGTCGACGTGCCTGCCGGGAGGAGGAGGCGCCGACCCGGGCGCGACCGGTGACCCTCGCGAGAGGAGACACGCTCCGCTCGCACCGCGAGCATCGATGCCACGAGCGCAGCTCGGGGCGTCGACGGTTCCCGGCAGCTCCGCTCGACAACCGCCCCGTTCGGCCTCAAACACTCTCCCCGTGAACGGACTCCTCCTGGGCCTCATCGCGTACCTCGTCCTGCAGGTCGCCCTCGGATTCTGGGTCGGCCGCAAGATGGCCAACGAGTCCGACTACCTCCTCGCCGGTCGTCGCCTCGGCTATGGCCTCTCGACCTTCACCATCTTTGCCACCTGGTTCGGCGCCGAGACCTGCATCGGCGCGGCCGGCGCCGCCTACGCCGGTGGCCTCGCCGCCGTCACGTCCGAGCCTTTCGGCTACGCCATCGCGCTCGTCCTCTTCGGCCTGCTCGTCGCCGTGCCGCTCTGGCGCCAGAAGGCGACCACGCTCGCCGATCTCTATCGCGCGCGCTGGGGCCCCGCCGCCGAGAAGCTCGCGGTGCTCCTGCTCGTGCCATCCTCGGTGCTCTGGGCGGCCGCGCAGATCCGCGCCTTCGGCCAGGTGCTGGGTCATGTCGCCGGCCTCGAGCTCGAGCTCGCCATGACCATCGCCGCCGCCGTGGTCATCGTCTACACGACCGCGGGCGGACTGCTCGCAGACGCCTGGACCGACCTCGTCCAGGGCATCGTCCTCATCCTCGGCCTCGTCCTCATCATCGTCGTCCTCTTCGTCGTCGGCGACGCCACGCTCGCCCACGTGCCACCGACCCACACCGACTTCCGCTTCGGCGAGCTCTCGCTGCTGGACCACCTCGAGGCCTGGGGCCCCCCGGTCCTGGGCTCCCTCGTCGCGCAGGAGCTCGCCCAGCGCGCCATGGCGGCCCGCTCTCCGCAGGTCGCCCGCCGCTCGACCTTCATGGCCGCTGGCATCTACTTCGCTGTCGGCCTCCTCCCGATCCTCATCGGCCTCGCCGCCCTCGACCTCGTCCCGAACCTCGCCAACCCCGAGCAGGTCCTCCTCGTCGTCGCCGACCAGCACCTCCACGGCATCTTCTACGTCATCTTCGCCGGCGCCCTCGTCTCGGCCATCCTCTCCACCGTCGACACCGCGCTCCTCGTCTCGGGCGGGTTGGTCGCGCACAACGTGATCCTGCCGCTCGCCCCGCGCCTCTCCGACCGCCAGCGACTCCTCGTCACGCGCGCCGCGGTCGCCGTCCTGGGCGTCGTCGCCTGGGCCCTCGCCTTCACCTCCGAGAGCGTCTACGACATCGTCGAGGAAGCCACCGCGCTCGGCTCCACGGGCGCCCTCACGGCCTTCGTCTTCATCTGGATCCCCCGCTTCGGTGGCCTCGCCGCAGCCGTCGCCGCCATGGTCGTCGGCCCGCTCGTGCACGCCCTCGACAAGACCTTCACCTGGACCCCACACCCCTGGTCCCTCTCGCTCGGCCTGGCCCTCCTCGCGTACGTGCTCGTTGCCACCGGCGAGCTCGCCTTCCGCCGACCTCGCGTCGCCTGAGTCCGACCCAGCGCCCCGTGCGACATCGCCCGCCGCCTCCGACTTGCCATCGCAGATCGCGCAGCGCACGCTCGCGCACGTGGTCCAGCGTCCCGCGCCTCATCCCTGTCTCGTCGGTGCCCGCGTCGCGCTCCGCCCCCAGTGCCTCGGCTGCGACGGCCGCCCCGACACCGGCCAGCGCCTCCTCGAGCGCGGCGACGTCTGCGTCATGCAAGGTGACCCCGCGACCCACCTCTTCGCCGTGGTCGAGGGCTTCCTCCGCGAGAGCACCTACGACGCCGACGGCCGCGCCGTCTCCGCGCGCATCGTCGGCCCCGGTCATGTGCTGGGCCTCGCGGCGCTGAACCCGACCCCATCGTCCTACGTGGCCACGATCGAGGTCCTGAGCCGCGCCCGCGTCTGCATCCTGCCGGCCGATCGCGCCCGCGCCTGGTTCACCGATCACGCCTCCTTCGCCCTCGATCTCGCCGTGCTCGCCGCGGCCGATCTCGACCACCTGCGCCGCGACCTCGCCCTCCGCGCCCAGCCCGCCGACGACCGCGTCCTCGCCCTCATCACCGAGCTCGTCCGCGCCTCGACCTCCGACCCCCTCGCCTGGGTGCGCCTCCCGGCCACCCGCGAACAGCTCGGCGAGGTCCTGGGCCTCACCCTCGAGACCGTCTCCCGCGCCGTCCAGCGCCTCGTCGCGCGCGGCCACCTGGAGCTCCGCGGCCGCGACCTCCGCCTCACCTCCACCCACGACGCGACCCCCTCGCACCCGACCTCGCGGAGCGACGCTGCCAACCCCGACAAATCCACCGCGACTTGATCGAGATCAAAGTCACGAACGACCTCCTCGCCGACAGTGCGCGCGGAGGTCCCCTTGCCCTCGCGCTCTCTCGTCCTCGGTGCCGCCGGCTTCCTCGGCCTGAACCTCGTCGACGCCCTCGTCGCCCGCGGTGAGCTCC
>JAEUKJ010000096.1 GCA_016792665.1 Deltaproteobacteria bacterium
CCTCGAGCGCCTCGCGGGCCTCGTCGGCGTTGCCGGCTTCGACCGCGAGATCGCCGAGGCCCAGCATCGCCTCCGCGGCCAGCAGCTCGAGCAGGCAGTGCTTGTCGGGCGCCTGAGCGACCGTCTCCTTCGCCCGCTCGAACCACATCCGGCTCTTGCTGCTATTGCGCATCGCGTAGAAATAGAAGGCCGCCTCGAGCTCGATCGACGCCTTCACCAGTGGCGGCCCCAGGTCGCGCGCACCGCGCTCGACCGCCAGCCCGGCATCACATGTGTCGCCGCGGTAGACCCCGCCGAGGCCGGTCACGAAGCCCGGCCCGAGGTCGACCGCGCCGCTCACCGGACCGCGCCCTGCCGCGATGGCGGTGAGGCTCTTGCCGCCGATGCGGCAGCCCGCATCACTGCGCTTGGACCACGCCGGGAAGCGCGGCAGCTCGGGGTCGAGGTCCTGGGCGAGGGCGCAGTCCAACTCGAGCATCTCGAGCTCGGGTGGGGTCTCGCGATGCACCGCGAACAGGTCCGAGAGGGCCGCGATCAACGGAGCGCTGCATCGCTGGGCAAAGCCGAAGCGCAGCGACGTCTCGAGCACGCCGAGGAGGTACGAGTAGGGCGCACGGGCGCGCGCGGCCTTGGCCAAGGCCAGCGCTGCGTCCCTGCTCGTGGTGCCGGCCGATGCCGCGTCGGGGCTCGGATCGGGCAGACCGAGCCGCGCCGCGACGAGCCGTCCCGCAGTCGCAAGCGACGTCTCGTCGAGGTCTTCGTGCCACACCATGTCGGCGCGATGCAGCTCATCGGGGCCGAGGCCGCCGTCGGCGAAGAGGTCGGCCAGCACGAGGCGAGGCGCGAAGAGGCGAGGGGGATCGATCGGTGCCGACCGCGTCCAGGTCTTCTGGACCTCGCGATCCATGAGCCACATCTCCACCTTCTTGGCGCCGCGCTCGTGCCTCACCCGCCCGCCCACCACGAACCGCGTGTGACTCTTGGCGAGCGCGTCGGGCGTCAGCGCTTTGAGCCCGGAGACCCACACCGCCTTGTCGGCGTCGAGGGTCAACGCCGCGAGCTCGGCGAGCGCCAAGGCCGCCGCAGCGTCGCGCGGGTCGTTCGCGGTGAACGGCAGCACCACGACCTCGAGATCGTAGCGCGCCGCGAGCTCGGGTCCGACCTCGATGGGCGCCATCCGGGGCGGCGGCTCCTCGGCCGGGCCCCGCGGGATGGGGCGGGGCGGGAAGGGCTCGGCCGCTTCGTTCGGCACGGGTTCGGGGCGCGGGCACGCCGCCAGCGCGAGGGCCAGCGACAACGAGACCAGGGCAGCGTGCGCACGCATCATGAGGACCTCGACGGGGCGTGACCGAGCGACTATGACACTGACCGTGAAGAGCCGAATCTGCATCATCTCCACGGGCGGCACCATCGAGAAGACCTACGACGAGCTCGAGGGCGTCCTCCAGAACCGCGTCTCGGTCCTGGATGTGATGTTGGCCTCGCTGATCCTGAAGCATCTCGATATTACGCGTGTTCCGCTCATGAACAAGGACAGCCTCGACATGAGTGACGCCGACCACACGCTCATCGCCGAGGCAGCAGGCCGCGCGGCCGCCGACCACGATGGCGTCATCGTCGTGCACGGCACCGATCGCCTGACGCGCACGGGCGATCGCATGGTCTCGCGTCTCGGCACCCCGCGCGTCCCGATCGTCTTGACCGGCGCGATGCGCCCCTACGAGATGCGCCGCACCGACGCGCTCCAGAACCTGACCGAGGCGCTCATGGCCGTGCAGCTCCTGGCGCCCGGCGTCTATTCGGTCATGCACGGCCAGGCCCTCTCGTTCCCGGGCGTCATCAAGGACTATGTCTCCGGGACGTTCGTGCGCGCGCCCTGACGCCGAGCGAGGCGCGTCGCCACGAGAGCCCGGGGCCAGTCCTATTTTCGTGGTCGCCGCGTCGTGTTAGAGGCTCGCGCCATGCAGGTGACCCTTCAGCCGCCCACGCCGTTCGACCAAAGTCTCCTCTGGCGGATCCACGATGCCTACTTCACGGCACGCGGGATCGAGGCCTGGAACCAGGGAGAGGTCCCGTACTACTCGACCTCGAACTACGCGAGCGCGCGCCAGCACGCCGGCTTCCTGACCGACCTCGTCCTGAGCCAGCTCGCCGAAGGGCGCCTCGGCGAGGACGAGCCGATCTGGGTGATGGAGGTCGGCAGCGGGCTCGGGCGCTTCGCCGCCAACTTCCTCCGCGCCCTCGAGATCGCGTGCGGTCCGGTCGGGGCCGAGGTCTTCTCGCGCGTGCGCTACATCCTCTCCGATTACTCCGAGAAGAGCGTGCGCGAGGCGTGCGCGACCAAGGCCCTCGCCGGGCACGTCGCCGCGGGCCGCGTCATCCCGGCGGTCTACGACCTGCGCCGCCCCGACGAGCTGACGCTGCTCGCCGACGGGGTGGCCCAGGGCTCGGGGCGCCCGCTGACGATGCTCATCGCGAACTACGTCTGCTGCGTGCTCCCGAGCAAGAACATGCAGATGAAGCTCGGCGAGGGGTGGCGGGAGCAGTGGGTCAAGGTCGACGCCAAGCTCGACGATGGCGACGCGCGACCTGCGGGCGACATCATCACCGAGATGCTCGCCAACCCGACGCGCGAGGGCATGGTCAAGAAGCTCGAGATCTCCAACGAGTGGCGGGGTCGCCCGCTGGATCTCGTCTACCCCGACCCGCTCCACCGAGAGGTCCTCGAGGCCACCGTGCGCGGCCTCGGCGACGCGACCGTCGGCTATCCGCACAGCTTCATCGAGTTCGTCGACAAGGTCGCCGCCCTCCTCGCACCGGGCGGGGTCGTGCTCGTCAACGACTACGGATCGATCGACCGCAAGGACCTGGCCGGCCTCTCCGAGCGTCGCCCGCAGATCTACGGAAACTCGCTCGCCAACTCGATCAACTACGCCATCTTCGACGCCTTCGCCGAGGTCCGCGGCTGGCACCTCCAGCGCAGCGATGACCAGCTCGGCTCGCTGCACTCGGCCGCCCTGCGCCCGGCGATCCCGTGGACCGACCGCGAGCGAGACGGCTTCGCCAAGAACTACCTCCGCTGGCGCGGCGGCGACGACATCCTCGACTTCACGCACACGGCGCGCGCGCACGCCGAGAAGAAGGACTACGACCGCGCGCTCCGCTACTGGCGGCGCGCCATCGAGCTCGAGCCCGAGAACCCCGACCACTATTACAAGGCGGGAGACACGGCGATCGACGCGGGCCACTACGAGATGGCCATCGCCTACCTCGAGGAGGGACGCGCACTCAACGACGGCGAGCCCGGCTTCGACTTCGAGTTCCAGCTCGGCCGTGCGACGTGCCTCGCCCAGGACTACCCGGCGTCGATCGCCTGGTACGAGCTGGCCCTCACCAAAGAGAACCACCCGACCACGTGGACCAACCTCGGTGTCCTCTACGAGAGCGCCGAGCGCTTCGGCGATGCCTTCCGCTGCTACAAGCGCGCGATGGAGATCGACCCGAAGTACACGCGCGCCAAGGAGCGCATGCAGCTCCTGAAGGACCTCGTGTGGCGTCGCAAGGTCGAGGAGTTCGACGGGCCCGGCGCGAAGGATCCGCTCCGCACCCTCGAGGAGGACCAGGCCGCGGACGGCCCCGACACCGCCGTCCCCGACGACGGCGACGACGAGCCGGACGACGACGAGCCGGACGATGAGTCAGACGATGACGACGAGTCGGACGACGACGATGACGACGAGTCGGACGACGACGACGACGACGATGACGACGAGTCAGAGGCCGACGAGTCGGACGACGATGACGACGAGTCGGACGACGACGACACCTAGGGCCCAGCTCGAGTCGCCCGCGGTCGTCCGTGCGCGGCCCTCGGTGTGTGGCGCTTCCCCGCCATCACGTCGCAGGTTCGCGCTAGCGAATGGCCCCGAGCACGCCGACCGCCTCGAGGTCGAACCCCGCAGGCCCGAAGGTCGGCGTCGGATCGTACAGCGCGTGGCCCAGCGCGTCCTGCGTCGCGCCATCGCCGATCAGGTCGACCACCTTCACGAAGGCGATCGCCTCGAGGTCCACCTCGCCGGCGAGCACCTCGGGCTCCCACGCCAGCACGGCCAGGTCGAAGGCCGTCCCGTAGCCGCCGGCATAGCGCCCCGCGACCCCCATGACCTCGCTCGCGTCGACCTGCCCATAGGGCCCGACGCTCGTCGCCTGCGTGCTCAGGGTCGCAAAGCGCGCCCAGTGCTCGCCGTCGCTCGACACCTCGACCATGCCCAGCTCGAGGAAGGCCGGCGAGAACGCGTTCTCGAAGACCGCGAAGTCCGGCCCGGGCCCATCGCCGAAGGGCGCGTCGAAGCCCACCGTCAAGGCCCCACCATTGCCCAGCGAGACCGCGTCGTCCCACGCTCCGGTGGCCGGGCCCAGGGCTTTTTCGACCTTCGTCCACTGCGCGTCGAGGTCGGTCCCCCAGTCTGCCTCGACGACGCGACTCGCCCACGCGACGATGCGCGCGTCGTCCTTCGCGATGGCATCGTCGGCGTCCTCTGCCTCGTCCGCTGCCGGCATCGCGTCCACCACGCGATAGGTCGCCAGGAACCGCGGGTCTCCGCAGCTGAGCGCCTCCTGCCAGCGGGCCTCCACCGTGATGCTGCCCGCGTGCTCGAAGGTGAGTCCGCCCTCGGCCCTCCAGGCCTCGTCGACCACCGTGCCCGCGCCGCTCGATCGCACCGCGATCAACGCGCCCTCGGGAAAGACGACCCGCGTGCCGACCGGCACCATCGCCCAGAGCGGCGCGCTCGGCGGCTCACAGGCCGCGCGCGCACAGGCCGCCCGCGCCGTGACGTCGAGCCCGTCTCCACAAGGGTCGTCGGCCGCCTCGCAGCCCGCGAGCCCGCCTGCAGCCCATGCACACGCCATCAATCGAAGGATCATCGGAGGCCCCTTCGGCCTCCCACCGAGGCCTTGGACGAGCGATGCCCCGGGCCGCGCACCTTGCACGCCCGCCGCATCACCAGAGCCCCTGCCGAGTATCCTGACTCCCGGATCGTCCTTCCCTCGCGGCCTTCCCGTCTTCGCACGCGGCCTGCGGAAGCAGTTCACGTGCTCGGATAGTGGCGGTCCCGTCATGCGGGCGCGGGGTCGTCCCCGGTCACAGTTGCGGGGGCAGCAGCGGTCTTTCACCGCTTTCCTCGTCCAGGGGCCCACGCTGTCCGGTGGTCCTGCCGCCTTTCGCCCCGGAGGTCAAGCCTCGGACGTGCGAGGCGACCCACCGCGCAGCGCGGGGCCGCCTGTGACGCCGTCGGCTACCAGGACGAGCTGGCGCCGCCGCCGCCCGAGCTCCCGCCTCCGCCACCCCAATCGGACGACCCACTGCTCGAGCTCGACCCGCTATACGACGACCCGCTCGAGCTGCTCGAGCTCGACCCGCCATACGACGACCCACCATACGACGTCCCGCCGTAGGTCGACCCCGAGCTCGCGCCCGAGCCGGCCGGGATGAAGCTCATGAACCACAGGACGAAGCAGATCCCCCACGGGATCGCGCTCGCTTCGACGATCTGGCCCGGCGTCACCGGCCCGGCCAGCACGTCGACCAGGAAGTAGATCGCGCACGCCCCGAAGAAGGCCCCGAAGATCCCTGCCGGGCGCTTCACCCAGAGCCAGCCGATGAACATCCACGCGAGCGTCAGGATCCCGTACGCGAAGCCGAAGCCGCCACTCCCATAGACGAGCCCCATCAGCACCGGCCCGCCCACCCACACCCCCCAGCTGGCGGCCCGGTACCCCGCGAGGTTCGGTGCCTGCTTCTTCCCGGCCAGCGCCGCGTCCAACGCTGCCCGCTCGTCCCGCGCCTTGGACTTCTTCTGCTTGGTGCCTCGGGTCTTCGCCTTCGCCTTCTTCTTCGTTGGGCCCAGCCGCCGGACCAGCAGGGTCCCACCGATCCCCAGCGTCAACGCCGCGAGGATCGCCACGATCCACATCCCCGGGAAGCGCGCTCCCAGCGGCACGCTGGGCTCCTGCACCGGCGCCCCCGGCGCATAGCCCGCGGTCTGCAAGCGCACGCCCTCGATCACCGAGAGCACCGCCCCGGCCACGTCGCCGTCACGCAGCTTGGGCTTCGCGCCTTCCAGGATCCCCGCCGCCTCCCCATCCGTCACCCACGGCTCGATGCCGTAGCCCAGGTGCAGGCGATTGCGTCGGTCACCCATGGCCAGGACCAGCAGCACGCCGTCGTCGTTGCCGCGCGTTCCCAGCGTCTTCAGCATGAAGGTCGACTGGGCCCAGTCCTCGATCGGGACCCCATCGGTCGTCTTGATGACGACCACCGCCATCTCCACCCCGCGCTCGGCCTTCAGCGCGACCAGCGCGCGATCGATCGTCGCGACGCCCTCGGTCCCCAACGCGCCGTCGTGATCGGTGGTCGGCGCCTTGATCTCGAAGGGCTCCTCCGCGCGTGCCTCGCGCCCGGGGCCGGTCCCGAAGAACCCTCCCAGCGCGGCCACCACGGCCAGCGCGCGCACCACCTGTCGGCCGCTC
>JAEUKJ010000126.1 GCA_016792665.1 Deltaproteobacteria bacterium
GATCTCGTTGCCATCGGGGACGCCGTCCTGGTCCGAGTCGGCGACGTTGCCGAGGGTGCCGAGCGCGAGCTCGGCGGCGTGATCGAGGCCGTCGTTGTCGGGGTTGGCGCGCGGGTCGTCAGGCACGTCGGGGTTCAGGCCCGAGGCGACTTCCCATGCGTCGTCGAGGCCGTCGCCGTCGCGATCGACGAAGCGCACGATCGCGGTCGTAGTCGTGGTGCCGCCCGTGGCGCGCTCGGTGACGTCCAGGGTCAGCGACACGAGCCCGCCCGCGGGGATCGTCTCGGCCGAGGCAGGCGTCCAGGTGATGACGTTGTCGGTGATCGTCACCGCGGGTCCTGCGACAGGCACGACGTCGTACTTCGCGGGATCGAGCCCGAGGTCCCAGCTCCAGACCTGCCCGACCACACCGTGCCGCGGCGCCTCGCGCAAGACCTCGGGCAGGGCGCTCGCCTCGGTGAGGACGACGAGCGCAAAGGACGTCTCGCGACCGTCGATGAGCAGGGTCACCTGATGCGGACCGATCTCGTCGACCGTGGTCGGAAACGACAGGACCCCATCGGCCAGCGTCATCGCGCCTGGCGCGGCGAGGAGGGCGACCTCGGCCCGGGCGCCGTCGCTGCGCAGTGGAGCGTAGGTCCACGTGGAACCGGCGACGACATAGCCGGAGGGGCGCGTGGCGAGCGGCGCGCGCGTGCTCTCGACGCGTGCGGGCTGGGACACCACGTCATCGGCGGTGACCGATCGCACGACCACCGCGTCACCGTCGGCGAGCTTGCCGTCGAGAACCACGCGCGTCGCGAGTCCGGTGACAGTCACTTCGTCGATGACCCGACCGCCGCGCTCGAGCGCGACGAGGTAGCGCTCGGCACCGACCTTCGGCAGCCACGAGACCGCGATGCCGTCCGCGCTATCGACGCCCCTGACGAGCGCCGGCGGGGCGGTGCCGGAGGCGCCGGCGACCTGGACGAGCTCGCTGGCTTGGAACGTCTGGGCGCCGCTCACGCCGTCGTTCACGTAGGCCTCGATGCGATAGGCGCCGGCCGCCACGTCCGAGAGGTCCCACGCGAGCTCGCCGGCGGAGAGCGCGGCCGACCCGATGGTGAGGCTCGCGCCGCCATCGATCGGGGTCGCCGAGACCATCACCGTCAGCGCGGACTCGGCCTGGCCGTCCCAGAGGATCGTGACGCGATCGTCGTCGCGCCCGAACGCCTCGAACGACAACGTCGGGGGCTCGGCCGCGAGGCTCGCGCTGACGACCTCGAGCTGTCCCCCGCCGCGCACGTTGACGAGGCGATAGGTCCCGGGCGTCGCGTCGACGACGAGCCAATACGACTGGCCGACGCCCGGCAGCTCGTGGAAGAGGGCCACGAGCTTGCCGGAGTCGTCGATGACCGGGGAGTCCGCGCGCGTGAGGAGGGTGCCGTCGGGGAGCTCGAGATCGGCATCGATGAGACCCTCGTGCTCGAGCACGACGCTCAGGTCGCCGCCGTCGTCGAGGACGTCGAACGAGGTGTCGAGGCCCTCGTACGGCGCGCTCATGCCGACGCCGCGGCTCACGCCGAGGCCAGGGGCCGAAGGCACGCGGGGTCGGGCGAGCTTGTCGGGGTGCTTGCCAAACACCGGGACCGCGACGTCGGCTGTGCGGAAGTAGATGCGGACACCGTTCACGACGTCGTTGTCGAAGTGGTAGCTGCACGTCCCCGACCAGCGGCTCGCACCCGGGATGATCGGCGGGAAGCAGAGGTGCTTCACCGAGGCGGTGACGTCGAAGTCCGGGAGCTTGCCGCTCGAGTACGTGCGGAGGCGCATGACGCCCTCGGCTTTCGCGAGGCTCACGGCGCCGATGATGGGGTTGTCGGGGAAGGTGAACTCGACGCTGCCCTTGACGACCGACAGCACGCCCGGAGGGTTGTCGAGCCGGGCCATCGAGCCCCCGATCTCGCCGCTCAGGACGAGCGAGTTGGTGAAGGGCTCCTTGGCCTTGAGGCCGACCTTGAGGTCCTTCAGCCAGGGACCACCCGAGCCGTAGTCGACGGTGAACGACGCCGTGCCCGAGGTGAGATCCTGCGCGGCCTGCTCGACGACGAAGCCCGCGACCTGGGTCTGCAGGCCGCCCAATAGGTTCACGGTGCCGCTCAAGCCGACCTCGCCCGGAGACCAGGTCCCGTCGAGCTGCCCGGTCGCCAGCGCGTACGTCTCGCCGTTGACCTCGAGGCCCGGGCCGATGGCGAAGCCTCCGGAGATCGTGAGCTTGGGCGTGCCGGTGTCCATGCCGAGGAGCACACCCGGCTCCTCGACGGTGATGCCGACGCTGTTCAGGTAGAGCGGGCCGATGGGCAGGGCGGGCGCAATGGGGACCCCGGGGATGACCAGGCCGACGCCTTCGCTGCTGACCACCTTGCGCGAGAGGTTCGCCGTCAGGCCGACCTTCTTCCAGCGCCAGGAGTTCGGCTTGTCGGTGCTCGATCCGTAGGTGCCGGCGAGGTCGATACCGATCTCGAACTTCTTGAGTCCGAAGGACACGCTGAGCTGCCCGGAGAACTCGTCGTTGGCGTAGCCGATGTCGAGCTTCGAGAGCTTGAACATGCCCCACTCGATCTCGGCCTCGAGGGTGAGCTTGCCCTGCGGCACGACGGCGCCCGTGCGCACCTCGAGCCCGGCGATCTCGAATTTCACCTTGCGTGGGTCCTCCCGCTCGGAGAAGTCGTAGTCGAGCTCTTCCTTGCACGCCGGCTCGCGCAGCGGGTCGCCCGCCTTGGCCCCCTCGCCCACCGGCTGCGGCTTGTTGCAGGTCCAGATCTGGGTCGACGAGAACGGCGAGCCACCGAACAGCTTGAAGTCGGGGGTGTCGAAGCCGACGCCGGACGCGAGGAGCTGCGCGCTGCGGACGAGGATCGGCATGCCGAAGAGCCGGAACGGATACTTGGACGGATCGGCCTCGAGGCTCGGGGTCATCTGGAAAGATGCCTTGCCGGAGGTGTCGATCTCGAAGGGCCCGCGCCAGATCGTCAGGTCCTTCAGCGTGAAGAAGACGAGCTTCGTGTCCATGCGCCACGTCGCGTCGCCGCTTGCGCTCGTGAACTTCGACGTGAACGTGTCGTAGGCGCAGGTCACCGCACCACCGACCCTCAGGAACTGCCCCTCGTCACTGCCGACGAGGCCGAGCGTGACCTTGCCGGACACGATCGTCTGCGTGTCGAACTCCTCGAGGTTCTCGCCGCACACGCGCACCACCCCGACGTCGATGCAGTTGCGGACCTCGACCACGGCGTCGTCGGTGCCCTCGCACTCCTTGGCCTTGCCGCCCTTCGCGGTCACCGTGAACTTGCCCTCCTTGTCGAAGGACAC
>JAEUKJ010000186.1 GCA_016792665.1 Deltaproteobacteria bacterium
AGGAGCAGCAGGATCGAGAAGCAGCCGCCGATGATGACCGGCATGTAGCTGGCGGTCAGGATGGCGAGCTCGCCCTTGGCCTGGAAGATGTCGTGGACGATGAAGTCCGAGCCGAGGATACCGATGACCCCGAACACCACCGACAGTGCGAGGGTGAGCGAGATCGACTGCCAGCAGAAGAACGCCGCGCCCTCGTTGTCGCCTTCTCCTGCGCGGCGCGCGATGAGCGCGGCCGAGGCGTTGGAGATGCCGTTGCCGAGGATGGTGGGGATCATCGCGACCAGGTCGCAGATGATGAGCGCGGCGATGGCGTCGGCGGCGACCATCGGGATCTGGCCGACGATGGCCATGTCCACGAGGTTGAACATCGACTGCAGCAGCATCGCGATGGACAGCGGGAAGCCGAGCTTGAAGACGCCCGCGGCGAGGGGGCCCTGAACGATGCGGCGGATGTCGTTCTTGGCCTGCTGCTCTTTCTTGAGCCGTGCCTGGGCCTTCTTGTCGGCGACGGGCAGGTCGGCCGGGGGCGGGTGGTCGTTCACAGGCGCTCCGAGCTCGGGCGTGGGGTCGCGAAGGGTCGCGATGCGCGCTGGGCTGGCCGGCGGGAGCCCGACGGCGAATGCCCGTTGGCGCGTGCTATGCCGGCCTTGAATGTTGTTGGCAAGTGTCGACGTTCTGCTATCGTCCCGCATCCCTCGCGCGGCCGGGTGCTACACCTTACATCCAGCCTTGCGCGGGGCCTTGGCGACCGGACGAACGTGGCCGGGTGTCCCTCGACACCGACGGAACCAGGGTCACGGTCGACAACATCCTTCGAGTAGCAGGCGAACAGTATGTTCAAGTGGTTGACCAGGGTCTTTGGGACCGCGAACGAGCGGACCATCAAGCGGCTGAAACCCCAGGTCGTCAAGATCAATGAGCTCGAGGAGAAGACCGCCAAGCTCGACGATGCCCAGCTCCAGGCCAAGACCGCGGAGTTCCGGCAGAAGATCGAGAACGGCGCGTCGCTGGACGAGCTCCTCCCGTCGGTGTTCGCGGTCGTGCGCGAGGCGAGCAAGCGGCGTCTCGGCATGCGGCACTACGACGTGCAGATGCTCGGTGGCATGGTCCTCCATCAGGGCAAGATCGCCGAGATGCGCACCGGTGAAGGCAAGACGCTGGTCGCCACGGCGCCCGTCTACCTGAACGCGCTGGCCGGCAAGGGCGCGCACGTCGTCACCGTCAACGACTACCTCGCCAAGCGCGACAGCGAGTGGATGGGGCAGCTCTACGGGTGGCTCGGTCTCGAGACGGGCGTCATCGTGCACGGCCTCTCGGACCTCGAGCGCAAGCGCAATTACGGCGCGGATATCACCTACGGCACGAACAACGAGTTCGGCTTCGACTACCTCCGCGACAACATGAAGTTCTCGGTGGACCGTCGGGTCCAGCGCGGCCTCTTCTACGGCATCGTCGACGAGGTCGACTCCATCCTCATCGACGAGGCGCGCACGCCGCTCATCATCTCGGGCCCGGCCGAGAAGAGCTCCGACTGGTACTACCGCATCAACGCGGTCATCCCGTTCCTCAAGCGCGACGAGGACTTCACGGTCGACGAGAAGTCGCACTCGGCGTCCTTGACCGAGGCGGGCGTCGACAAGGTCGAGTCGCGTCTCCGCATCGGCAACCTCTACGATGTCGAGAACATCGAGATCCTCCATCACGTGCACCAGGCGCTGAAGGCGCACACGCTCTACAAGCGCGACGAGAAGTACGTCATCGAGGGCGGCAAGGTCGTCATCGTCGACGAGTACACCGGCCGCAAGATGCCGGGGCGTCGTTGGTCCGACGGGCTCCACCAGGCGATCGAGGCCAAGGAAGGCGTCACGATCGAGGAAGAGAACGAGACGCTCGCGACCATCACGTTCCAGAACTACTTCCGCCTCTACAAGAAGCTCTCCGGCATGACCGGTACGGCCGAGACCGAGGCCGGCGAGTTCGCCGAGATCTACAAGCTCGACACGGTGGTCATCCCGACCAACAAGCCCATCCTGCGCAAGGACAACAACGACCAGATCTTCAAGACCGAGGAAGAGAAGTGGAAGGCGGTCGCGGACGAGATCGCCAAGGCCAACGCCAAGGGCCAGCCGGTCCTCGTCGGCACCACCTCGGTCGAGAAGAGCGAGTACCTCTCGAGCGTGCTCAACAAGATGAGCATCGCCCACAACGTGCTGAACGCGAAGCAGCACGAGAAGGAGGCGACCTTCGTCGCGCAGGCGGGCCGGAAGGGCGCGGTCACCATCGCGACCAACATGGCGGGCCGCGGCACCGACATCCTCCTGGGCGGCAACCCCGAGTTCCTGGCCAAGGCCATGGTCGGCAGCGAGGACTCGGCCGACTATCCGACCGCGCTCGAGCAGGCCAAGGCGAGCTGCCAGGCCGAGAAGGACGAGGTCTTGAAGGCCGGCGGGCTGTACGTCATCGGGACCGAGCGTCACGAGAGCCGCCGCGTCGACAACCAGCTGCGCGGTCGTTCGGGGCGCCAGGGTGACCCGGGTGAGAGCCGCTTCTACCTGTCGCTGGACGACGAGCTGATGCGCCTCTTCGGGGCCGATCGCATCCGCAAGGTGATGGACTTCCTGAAGGTCCCGGAGAACGAGCCGATCGAGCACAAGATGGTGAGCAACGCCATCGAGAAGGCTCAGAAGCGGGTCGAGCAGCGCAACTTCGGCACGCGCAAGAACGTGCTCGAGTACGACGACGTGATGAACCTGCAGCGGAAGGCAGTCTACTCGCTGCGCGACAAGATCCTGCTCGGCGAGGGCATTCACGAGCTCCTCCTCGAGGCGGTCGACGACGTCGTGCACAAGATGGTCGACGACCACCTGCCCGATGGCAGCCACTCCGACGAGTGGGAGCCGACCGAGCTGTTGAAGGCCATCCACGGCCACTTCCAGGTCGAGGTCGCGTACGACCCGTCGCTCGGAACGCACTTCGAAGAGAACGCCAAGGATCTCTCGAAGAAGGTGCGGGCGGCTTACGAGAAGCGCGAGGGCGACATCGTCCTGGCGCTGAAGAAGGCGGCCGAGGCGCATGGTCAGCCCATCGACGACAAGGCGGCCATCGAGCGCTGGCGCTTCTTCGAGCGCGAGCGCTACCTCCGCAGCGTCGACACGCTGTGGAAGCACCACCTGAAGATCATGGAGAGCCTGCGCGAGGGTATCCACCTCGAGTCCTACGCCCAGAAGGACCCGAAGATGGAGTACAAGAAGCAGGGCTTTGCCCTCTTCGAGATGATGGTCGACAAGATCAAGGAGAACGTCACCGAGACCCTCTTCCGGGCCCAGGGGCCGAGCGAGGAGGAGATCGAGGCGATTCGTCGGCAGCGCGAAGAGGCCGAGCAGCGCATCATCCTCGGCCGTGCTGGCGAGGAAGGCGAGGCCGCGCAGAACCAGGCGGCGCCTGCGCGCCCCGCCCAGGGTGGACCTGGGCAGGGACAGGGTGCGGAAGAGCGTGTCGTCCACCAGGGCGGCACCTTCGTGCGGACCGTGGTCAAGGTCGGGCGCAACGACGTCTGCCCGTGCGGCAGTGGCAAGAAGTTCAAGAAGTGCCACGAAGGTCGCGAGGCCGAGCTGCAGGTCCTGATGAGCGGTGGCAGGCCGCCGTCGCCCGTCGCGCGCGCATGAGCCCCGGCCCGGGTTGTGAGTTGGGGACGGTTGTGGAAAGGTGCCCGGGATGAAGGTCTACTTCGGTACCAACGAGCTCCCCGAGACCCCGTTCGAGCCCATCGCGACGCTCGGCAACCTGGATGGCGTGCATCGGGGCCACCAGGTGATCCTGAGCAAGCTCACGCAGGACGCGGAGCGCGTCGGCGCCGAGACGATGGTCATCACGTTCCAGCCGCACACCCGCAAGGTGATCCGGCCGACGGAGGACTTCCGTCCGCTGATGACGACGACCGAGAAGCTGCGACGACTCTACGAGCAGGGCATCCACCACGTGCTGGTGCTGCCCTTCGGCGAGGGCGTCTCCGAGATGTCGGCCACCGAGTTCGTGGAGGAGATCCTCTGGGATGCGGTGCGCGTGCGGTCGATCTACGTCGGGGCCGACTGCACCTTTGGCAAGGACCGGGTCGGCGACTTCCGCTTTCTGCAGAGTGAAGGTCGACGCCTGGGCTTCCACACCGGGCTCGTCGATCCCCTCGTCATCGGCGGCCGTCGCGTGAGCTCGTCGGCGATTCGGCATCACGTCTCTGTCGGCGATCTCGAGTCGGCCAATCGACTCCTGGGCCGCGACCACATCATCTCGGGCACGGTCATGCGCGGGTTCCGCATGGGGCGCGAGCTCGGGTACCCGACCGCCAACATCCAGGACGAGGGGATTCGCCTGCCGCCCAACGGCGTGTACGCGGGCTGGACCACGCTCGAGGATGGGACCAAGCACGGCGCCATGATGAACATCGGCGTGCGGCCGACCTTCGGGGGCGAGAAGCTCTCGATCGAGGCGCACCTCTTCAACTTCGACGGCAACCTCTACGGGCAGGAGCTGCGGGTCTCGCTGCGCGCACGCATCCGGTCCGAGGTCGCGTTCGGGGATGTCGAGGCGCTGAAGAACCAGCTCCGTCGTGACGCGGCCGAGGCCAAGAAGCTCTTGGGGATCAAGACCGTGCGCGCGTCCGCTGCGGCGGCTGCGGCCGACGACGACGCGGACTGAGATGGGCAGGGTCTGGCGATTGGGCCTGGTCGGGCATCCGATCGGCAAGAGCCTGTCGCCAGCGATGCACGAGGCCGCGCTCGCCGCGCTCGGGCTCGAGGGTTCGTACGAGCGCTTCGATCGGGTCGAGCCCGAGGGGGTGCATGCGGTCCTCCAGGCCGTGCGGGCCGGGGTGCTCGATGGCGTCAACGTGACCCTGCCGCACAAGCGCGTGGCGGCCCTGGCGTGTGATCGACTGGACGGGGTCGCGTCGCGACTCGGGGTGGTCAACACGGTGCGCTGCGAGGGCGCCGACCTCATTGGTTACAACACCGATGTGCCGGGTCTGGTCGGGGCCGTGCGCGACGGATGGAGAACGGATGCGCGCGGGCCGGCGCTCGTCATCGGGGCGGGTGGGGCGGCCTACGCGGCGGTCGAGGCGGCCCGCGACCTCGGGGCGAGCGACATCCGCATCTGGAACCGCACGCGTGCGCGCGCCGAGGCGATGGCCGCGGTCGTGGGCGGCGAGGTCTACGACGACGTGCACGCGGCGGCGCACGCGGTGACGTTGCTGCTCCAGGCGTCGAGCCACGGCATGGACCTGGTCGGCGAGGAGGCCCGCGAGGCCCTGGCGTTCGCGCGCGAGGTCGTGCAGGCGACGGCCGCGACGGCGCGCGTGGTCGACCTGGTCTATCGACCGCGCCCGACGGTGTGGGTCCAGGCCGCCACCGCCGAGGGGCGTGAGGGGCGAGACGGCCTCGGCATGTTGGTGCACCAGGCCGCGTGCGCGTTTGCGAACTGGACCGGGCAGGAGGCCCCGGTCGAGGTCATGAGGCGCGCGGCGGAAGGGCCGTAGGCGGCCCTTCTTCGCTGGGCACGGAACGGTTCAGCCCTGGACGACCAGGCGGTAGCCGACGCCGCGCACTGCTTCGATGCGGGCGGCGTCGCCGATGGCCTGGCGCAGCTTGTGGCGCACGTAGCCGACGTAGACGTCGACCACGTTCCCTTCGCCGACGAAGCCCTGTCCCCAGACCCGGGCCAGGAGGTCGGCGCGCGAGACCGCGGTGCCGACGTGGTCGGCCAGGTGCGCCAGGAGTGAGAACTCGCGCGCGGTGAGGCGCGTCTCGGTCTGGCCCTTGACCAGGGCGTGACGGCGGGCGTCGAGCGTGGCGCCCGCGAGGATCTTGTGTCCGCTGGCGATCGAGATGCGGCGCTGGAGCGCCTCGAGGCGGGCGACGAGCTCTTCCAGGGCGACGGGCTTGTTCAGGACCTCGTCGGCGCCGGCGCGGAGCGCGGCCACGCGGCTGGCGACGTCGACGTCGCCGCCCAGGCAGATGACCGGGGTCGGGCTCGCGCTCGCGAAGGAGCGGACCAGGTCGAGGCCCGTGGCGTCACAGCGCGACCAGTCGAGAAGGACGATGTCGAAGTCGGAGTTGCGAAACTCCGCCAGGGCGCGGTCCGCCCCGGTGCACACGGCGACGCGGTGGCCCCCTTCCGTGAGACCACGGGTCAGCGGGATAGAGCGCTTCGGCTCGTCTTCGACGACTAGAATCTGCATGTGACCTCCAAGTGACCTGACCGTAACAGAACGCCCATGGACCGACCAGAGGCTATTTTTTGGGATCGGTTTCAGCCGAAGTGAACGGGAGCGTCCGCGAGGTCGGCGTGGAGGGTGCGCAAGCAACGGGATATGAGGGCTTATCTGGGTGTGACCTCGGTCGAGTGAACGGAATGCCGAGAGTGACAGGAAAATCGAGGGCGTATTCCGGTGTGATTGCAGCCCCGATCGCGCGGGCGTGTCGACCTGCCGGAGGAAGGCGCGCGGGGCGGCGAAACGAGAATCATCCTCAGATTCGGTGACGAATTGTCGCGTGTAAGTTATTGAAAATAAGCTGGTTCTTGCAGGCGAAACGCGGTTCGTCGCTTCGTCCTTCTCCTCTGAGTCCGATGCGCCCATCCCAGTCGTAGCGGGTCTGGTCCCGCAGAGGAGCAAGGAAAGTGAAAGGCATCGGAGTCGTGTGGGGAATTCTGATGGCGACGATGGTCGGCGGCTGCGACACGGCAGGGCTCGGCGCCTCGACCGGGGCGACGTGTCCGACCGACAATGTGCTCACCTGGGCCGAGTTCGGTCAGGGCTTCATGCAGACCTACTGCGTCGAGTGTCACGGCAGCTACAACACGCAGTCGCGCGTGGTTCGCGACAAGACGCAGATCGACCAGGCAGCTGGCGCGGGCGACACGGTCACCAACACCTACATGCCCGAGTCGGGGAAGAAGCCCTCGCTCGAGGAGCGTAAGCTGCTCTCGCAGTGGCTCGCGTGCGGTGCCCCGTGAGGTCGCCGCTCGTGGTCGCGCTGGTCGCGCTGGGAGCCGGGGGCTGCACCGACTACCCGGCCAAGGTGGCGGCGCATGGGGACGACATCGACGAGGTGGCGGACACAGCGGTCGAGCCCGGTGACACGGCCGACACGGCCGACACGTCGGGTGAGGTCGACACGATTCCGACCCTGCACGCCCTACCGTGCGCGGTGCAGAGCTTCCTCGTCGAGCGCTGCGCGTCGTGTCATGGGGCGACGCCGGTGGGCGACGCGCCGATGTCGCTGCTCACGTATGACGACCTGCTCGTGCCGTCGCGCATCGACCCCACCAAGAATCTGGCGCAGGTCAGTGTGAGTCGCATGCGCAACGCCAACAAGCCCATGCCGCCCGCGCCGACGGTATTGCCGGAGGCGGAGATCCAGGCCTTCGCGGACTGGGTCGCGGCGGGGATGCCGGGCGAGACGTGTAGCGACCCGCTGCCGCCCGATCCGTTCGGCGGTGCGACGGTGTGTACCTCCGGCCAGACCTGGAACCCGAACGCCGACGAGGACGCGCGCATGTTCCCGGGGCGCGACTGCATCGGATGCCACGCGCGAGAAGGCGAGGGGGAGGCGCCGGTCTTCCACGTGGCGGGCACGATCTACCCGACAGGCCACGAGCCGGACAGCTGCTACGGGGTCGGGACGCTCTCGGGCGTCAAGGTCGAGGTCATCGATGCGGCCGGCCGCAAGTACATGCTCGCGCCCAACGGCACCGGCAACTTCT
>JAEUKJ010000328.1 GCA_016792665.1 Deltaproteobacteria bacterium
TGCAAGCGTCGATGCGTAGAGGCGCGACTGCGACCAGTCGCGGCGGAAGAGGTCGGCGTAGTAGCCCGCGATCTTCGGGTGCGTGACGATGACGCCCACCTCGCGGTTGCCCTCGAAGGAGTTCTCGGACCAGTTGATCGACCCGATGAAGACCTCGCGGTCGTCGACGATGACCCCCTTGGCGTGGATCTTTTCCAGGTGCGTCGACTGCAGGTTGATGACCTTCGCCGACACGTCCAGGCCTTCGTTCGTGCGGAGCTCGTTCAGGAGGCGGACGGTGTCGTCGTTGTCGCGCTCGTCGACCGACTCGGCGTTGTACCAGGTGCCGTCGAGCAGCACGCGCACCTTCACGCCGCGCCGCGCGGCCGCGACGACCGCCTGGAGCGGCAGGCTCGGGATGCGCACGACCTCGTCGTCCTTGTCGTCCTTGTCGTCTTTGGCGTTCTTGTCGCCCTTCTTGGACTTCTTGCTCCAGAAGGGGAGGACCGAGTTCTGCTCGAGGATGAGCGAGGTCTTGGCGCGGTTGATCATGCCGATGATCGCCGACTCTTCGTTGAGACTCGTGTCGGGTGAGAGCACGAGCTCGAGGTTCATGACGTCGTCGACCTGCACCGGCTTGACCGGGGAGGGATAGAGACCGGACGGGATCTTGTCGCTCGGGGTGAAGGCCGGGTCGCGATAGGGCAGGCCGTACGAGTCGTCGGGGGCGAAGTCGATGGACAGCGTGTCGATCATCTCGCCGGGGCGATAGTCGTGGTCCCACACGTCGCGCAGCTGGCGCACGAAGGCCGGGTTCTCGACGTGCACCATCCAGCCGCGGTTGCCGAAGGTGTTGACCACGGGCACGCCGGTGCGGCCGTAGTTCTCGGTGCCGATGATGCAGAGGCGATCGTCGACCAGGACGTACTTCGAGTGGTCGTAGCGATAGCGCGGGGCGAGCGGTGAGCCCTTCGGGGTTGCGAGGTAGTGGACCGGGATCTTGGCCTTGAAGAGCTTGTCGGTGAGCCAGCGCGACTGGTCGGAGATGCCGCCGACCGGGGCGCCTTCGAGGAAGACCTTCACGTCGACGCCGCGCTTCTTCGTCTTGACGAGGGCGTCGGCGATCTTGGGGTTGGTGAGCTCGTAGACGCGCACGCGCAGGTCGCGCTTGGCCGCGTCGAAGGCCGCGATGAGCGCGGCGTAGTTGTTGTCGGGGGCGGAGGTCGCGAGCACCTTGGCGCGCACGTTGGTGAGCGGGCGCGACACGAAATGGGACTGGCCGGCGAGCTCGACGCGGTGGGTGGGGCGCGTGCCGAGCGTCGTCTGCGAGAAGCCGACGGGCCAGTCGGCGGGGCGATCGGTGTCGGGCAGGACCTTGCCCGCGGTGTCGCGCGCGCGGGCGAGCACACGCCCCGTCCAGCCGTAGATGGTGTTCTCTTTGATGGCGACCGGGCCGCCCGACCAGGGCACATCGTCGAAGGCGCCGTCCTTGAACATGTCCTGCTTCGGGCCCTGCCACGCGACGAAGTCGACGGCGTACCCGCGGCGGTCGACGAGTGCCACGGTACCGTAGCCCTCGTTCAGCCAGAGGAAGCCGTTCGGCGGGTCCAGGTCGGGGACCTTCGGGTCGGCGTTGGTCGCCTCGAAGGCGGGCGACTCGCCGAACGCCATGCGGAAGCCGACGGCCGAAGCGGCAACCCAGATCTCGCCGCCCGGAGGGATCTGGGCCCCGTCGGGAAAGCGCAGGACGCGGTTGCCCTTGGGGCGGCCGCGGGTGGGTTTGGCGGGTTCGTCGCCGCCGAGATCGGGCTCGGCCTCTTCGAAGAGGTCATCGCGGTCCGACTTGCCCTTGCGCTGCTTGCGCGGCGTGAACTGGTCGGAGAGCGCGAAGCCGGTGAGGAGGGCCGGGCGATCGGGGTCGGTGTTCACAAGGCGGACTGCCGTGTCGGCCCCCGGGGTGCCGGGCAGGAAGCCATGGAAGTAGACCCCCGAGATGAGGACCGGAGTGGCCTTCTGCGGTGAGGGCGCCGGTGCGTCGGCTTGCGCCGGAGGGGCCAGGGGTGCGCCGAGGCACGCCAGCAGCGCGACCACCAGGAGCTTCGAAGAGGTCGATGAGGGCGTGCGCGGCATCGCGCGACCGTAGGGTGGGGGTCGTCCCGACGTCAAGGCGTGGGACGATGGCACGACGCAGAGCCCGGGGGCATCGAGGCCCCCGAGCTCGCGCGGTGAGATCCGATTCCAAGGTGGTGCGCGAGACGCTGGTCGATTGCTTCGACGCCGCCATGGATCGCGAAGAGGCCAAGGCTGTTCCGCAGATGCGGCGCAAGCGCTTCGAGCCGTGAGGCGACCATCCCCCGCCCGGGGGATGACGTGCCGATGCTTTGGGTCTACCTTCGAGGCTCACCAACGCATCTGCCCTTCAGTGGGCCGTCACGAAGCGCGCGCGGGGCCGACGTCCCGTCGCGGGCTGCGCCTCTCTCCATGGAGTCCCCATGCTCATCGTCGTCAACCATGACATCACCCATCCGCAGGAGTTCTGGGGCGCCGCCCAGACCGAGCTGCCCAACCTCCCCGCGGGCATCAAGCTGCATCTCAGCGCGCCCAACGCCGAGGGCAATCGCGCGACCTGTATCTGGGAAGCCGACTCCGTCGAGACCCTCTCGACCTACCTCGAGCGCGTGACCGGCGCGTACTGCAAGAACGGCTATATGGCGGTCGAGGCCAAGAACGGGATCGGCCTCCCGGGCTGATCCGAAGTCCCTCTGGGAGCTCGCCGTTGCGCTCTCTCCCTTCTTCGGGCCTCGCGGCTGACCAGGACTCGTGATGTCACCCATGAACGCTTGGACCCTCCGCGCTGCGCTCACCCTCATGGTCGTCGCGACCTGCGTCGGCGCGCCCGCATCGGCTCAGCCCGCCAGCACCGAGGTGTGCCCCGGGCTCGACTGGGCCGCGTGCAGCGCGGCCGCGGCGAAGGCCTTCGAGGCCAAGGACTACGCAGGGGCTCTGCCCATGTATGCCGCGTCCTGCGCGAAGGGGCGGGTCGGGGCGGCGTGCTCGGGGTGGGGCTGGATCGTGAACCGCGGCGAGGGCGGGGTCGCGGCCGATCCGGTCGCGGCCGCCCGCATCTGGGACGACGGCTGCAACCTCGGGTTCGTGCGCTGCTGCGTGCAGGAGGCCGACCTCCTCCTGGCCGGCAGGGGCGTGCCCGCCGATCCCAAGCGCGCCTTCGAGCTCAACGTGAAGGCGTGCCAGGGCAACGACGGCTACGGCTGCTACCACCTCGGGGTCGCCCATCACCGCGCCGTGCCGCCCAACTTCATCGAGGCACGCACGCACTACCTCAGAGCTTGCGCGCTGAACCACGCCGACGGCTGTCACGAGGCCGCGCGCCTCCTCGAGGCCGGCAGCGGCGGACCCGTCGACCTTATCCGCGCCTATCAGAACTTTATCCAGGCGGAGCAGCTCGGCCGCTCGAAGTCGGTCGCCGACGCGGTCCGGCTGTGGCTGGGCGGCAAGATCCAGTTCCCGGCAGGGACGGGCGAGAAGGCGGTGACAGAGCTGCTCGAGCGCGCCTGCAAGATCGAGGACTGGGCGAGCTGCACCCAGCTCGCGTCGCGCTTGGACGCCGCGCCGGATCGGCACCGCCACGTCGAGCGCATTCGTGCGCTCGCCACGAGCGCGTGTGACCATGGGTTCGGGCCTGGGTGTGGCGCGCTCGGCTGGCACCTCGACGGCATCGAGGTGGCGCCCATCGGTCGGGCCGCGAACGTACGCGCCGCCATCGTTGCCTACGAGCGTGGTTGCCAGCTCGGCGACGTCTCCTCCTGTGCGCGGCTCGGCGAGCTCCTGCTCGACGAGGGCCAACCGAACGAGGCCGAGCGCGTGCGGGCCCTGGCACTCCTCGAGCGGGGCTGCGAGGTCGACCGGTTCGAGTTCGCGTGCGTCGCCAAGGTCGAGTTCACGGCCGACGCGAAGGCGCGGCCGGCGGCGCTCGGCCGCTTGTGCGACGCGAAGATGGGCATGGCCTGCCTCGTCCTGGCCGAGGACCTGGCCGAGGACCAGGCCGCGTCGAAGGTGCGCGGGCCCGCTGCCGACAAGGCCCTCTTCGACGCGTTCCTGAAGGCGTGCGACCTCGGTCAGGGCCAGGGCTGCGCGCGCGCCGCGGAGCTGGTGTCACGTGTCGAGAAGGCGCCCGCGGTGCCCGAGAAGCGGCGCGAGCTGCTGGCCAGGGCCTGCGGACTCGTCATCGACTTCAGCTGCTGGCAGCTGGGCGTGATGATGTACGCCGGCGAGGGCGGGCCGGTCGACGTCTCGGGCGGAGACGCAGCCACGGCTCGCTTCTGCGCAGCCCGCCCGACCGACGGGTGCTCGTATTGGTGCTCGACCCACCAGGCGCATCCAGTCTGCGCTCAGTACGCGCGCTGAACGGGTCTCCTACTGGCAGCAGCCCGGGGCGCAGCACGAGGCGCCGAGCGTGTAGCCCTCGGGGAGCGTGAAGGCGCGGGTCGCGACGCTGCCGTCGGCGGATGCGAGGGTGAAGCCGTCGGTGCTGGCGCTGACGGTGATCGGGCCGAGGGCGGTCGCGCAGGCGAGGCCGGTCGGGGTGCCGCAGGACATGTGCGCGGTGAGGCGGGGGAGGTCTCCGGCGGCCGTGTCGTGGAGGACGTACTCGGTCTGGACGGCGCCGTTCGAAGTGTTCAACGCGAGGTTCTGGCACAGGGTGCCGGAGGTCGTCAGGACCTCGGCGTTCCAGCGGATGAAGGGGTAGGCGCCGTCCTGGGGCAGCGCGTAGCCGCCGGGGCCGAGGACGAGCGGCGTCTCGCTGGCGGCGCCGGAGGCCGTGAGCGTGCACGACTTGTTGGCGAGGGTCGCGACGTCGAGGCCGAGGGCGTGGTTCCAGTAGCACTTCTCGAGCGGCGAGTTGCCGTCGGCGTCCAGGAACTCGCGGCCCTGATAGACGGCCCACTGATAGATGGAGGGGCCCTGGGGACCTTGCTGGCCGGGCTCGGCGGAGGCGACCGGCAGGGTCGTCGTGGTCGTGCCGTTGGCGTCGGTGCAGCGAAGCACGAGATCTGAGAGGTAGAGCTCGGTCGACTCACCCTGGCCGGCCGTACACGCGAAGGCGAGCACGGCGGTGGGGCCGCGGTTGCCCTGGGCGTCGTGGAGGAGCTCGGGTCGGCAGTCGAGCTTGGCCGAGCAGAAGATGTCGTCGAAGGTGACGGCGAAGTCGAAGAAGCCCTGGCGTGCGGCGCGCATGATGGTCAGGTCGAAGGTGACGCGCGTGTCGGCGTTCTCGGTGCAGGGGACGTCGCGGATCACGATGGGTGTCACGGCGCCGCTCGGCGCGACGGTCGGGTTCACATAGTCGCGCGGCGAGAGCATCGGGCCGGTCGTGTCGGTGAGCGACAGCAGGACGAGCTCGACGGTGTGAAGGCCGCCATCCGCGTCGCATGTTCCGATGTAGCTCAAGGCGCCCTGGCCATTGCCGTAGGTGGTCGAGGCGAGGGGGCCCTTGGTCCAGACCGTCTCGCCGCCCGCGTTCTTGACGGTGAGCTGGTAGGTCGCCTCGACGAGGCCGGGCAGGTCGAGCGGGGCGACCTCGATCGCGAGGCCGTTGGGCTGGGTCGAAGGCGTCGCGCCCGAGCACGCGGCGAGGGTCGCGGTGGCGAGCGCGGCGAGCGCGCGGCGGGGAGAGACGTAAGGCATGGAGGTCGTCCTGGAGTGCGTCTCGAGGGGGACTGCCGTAGCGGCGAGGTCGGCCAGGGCGGGCGCGGCGGGCAGCGTGGGGTGGCGTGCGTCCATGTCAGGGCATCCCGCAGAAGCCGGCGCCGAACTGCGCGGCGAGCTGGTCGGCCGTGACGAGGTCGACGACACCGTTGTTGTCCGCGTCCTCGCAACGGAACTCGGTGGCGCTGGCGGCGGGGTTGCCGTAGCCCGCGGGCACCACGCGGCACAGCGCATAGCGGCCGCTCTGCGGACCTTCGAGGCCGATCGCGAAGATGGCCCCGCCGTCGTCACAGAGGACCTCGGCGTCGAAGCCGCAGCCGCACGCGGCCCCTCCGACGGTGATGGTGACGAGGTCGTCGTCGGCGCGCTGACCGGCGCCCTGGGCGATGACCTTGATCGCGTACGTCCCGGGCGCTGCGCTGGAGGCGTCGAAGGCGAAGGTGGGGCCGCTGCCGGCGAGGACGTCGTTGACGCGCCACTGATAGGTGAAGGGTCCGAACTCGGCGCCCGACGTGATGGAGGCGGTGAAGGTGCGCGTGCCGTCGCAGAGCGCGGTGGTCGCGCCGGTGATGGCGACGGTGATGCCGAGGACGCCGCCGTCGATGGTCGTGGAGATGCCTGGGGTGAGGGTATTGCCCGAGTGGTAGCCGAGGGTGCGCAGCGTGCGGCCGCCGGGCTGGAGGCCGAAGGGGGCCTGCCCGGTGGTGGAGTCGTTGGAGAGCGAGGTGAGCGTGTTCGGGTCGGTCGTCAGCGGGTGGCCGGCGTCGAGGGGGAAGTTGCCGCCGAAGTTGCCGGTGAAGGGGCCGATGCCGAGGGTGTCGGCCAGGATGTTCATGCCGAGGTTGGCGTACTCGTTGTGGTCGGTGCCGAGCACGATGCCGCCGCCGCGCGCGTCGAGGTTGTAGAAGTAGTTCTGGACCAGGAGGCGGCCTTCGGTGGAGTAGCGGCCGGCCCAGAACGACGAGAGGAAGCGGCCATCGCAGATGACCTCTTTGAGGGGGGCGGCCGAGTACCATGAGGCGATGGCAGCGTAGTCGAGGGGGTAGTCGTCGGCGCCGGTCGAGAGGTCGTACGTCCAGATCTGTTCATACGTGTTGGCGGCCAGGGCGGCAGCGACCTGGCCGTTGCTCGAGAGGACCAGGTAGTCGACCTGACCCTGGCCGTAGAGCGAGGTCACATAGGTCTCGAGCTCGGACTTGGCGTTGAAGCCATCGGAGTTGTAGCCGCCGTCGAAGGTGACGAAGAGGACCTTCTTCGGGGCGGCATCGGCGCGTGGGGCCGACGACGCGAGCGCCGAGAGGGCGAGCAGGAAGGTGGCGACGAACCACCCGCGGGCCGCTGACTGAGTCATGAACGTGCTCCAAGGTGTCGGATTCGCAACGGTCGACACCGAGAGGACAGGGTGTCTGGCGCGGCGAGCGGCGTCAAGGCATCGGTGGTGAAGCTGCGCGAAGCGACTCAGCGCGCGGAGAGACCGAGAGCTGCGAGGGCGGCGGCGTAGGAGGCGGCATGCGGGACGCCCATCGCGTCGAGGACGGGGCCGATCGGAGCGAGCTCGGGAGTGTCGCTGGCCGCCTCGGCGAACAGCACGAAGAGCGTGTTGCCGGTGCGGTCGGAGTGCAGGTCGCAGCTGTCGAAGTCGAGGACGCGGCCGGGCTGGAAGACGCCGCGCATGAAGCCCTCGGTGAGGAGGCCGGCGCGGTAGGCGTGCCAGAGGGGGCAGTTGCCGACGTCGTGGATCTCGTTCAAGTCGGCGCAGCCGTCGTCGAAGTCGTCGCCGCGGAGCCCGATGGGGCCGAAGTCGACCTCGGGCAGGGAGCCGACGACGAAGGCCAGCGCGTCGGCGACGCCTTCGTTGAGGCAGCTGTAGTTGCCGGGGTAGCTCGCGCGCACCTCGTCGAAGAGCTCGTGGGCGCACTCGTGGGCGAAGCGCGGGAAGGCGACCGGCAGGATGCCGCCCAGCGCGGTGGCGTACGGCGGGTTGCCGTAGTTGCTGGTGATGCGGCCGTCGCCGTACGAGAAGTTGCCCTCGCCCTGCACCGCGGCGAGCTCGGTCGGCATGAAGAAGGCGTGGACCTTCTCGGAGGTGATGCCGGTCGCCGCGCGCTCGGCGCGGATGGTTGCTTGTCCACGGGTGTGGAGCTCGGTGGCGGCCGTGCCGGTGTCCCAGGCGGCGTGTCGGTAGAAGACCGAGTCGAGCACGTCGGAGGTCTGCGACGTGGACTGGAAGTCGAGGGCGAGCGTGTCGCCCGCGGCGAGCGGGAGGTCGTAGTAGGTGACCTGGATCGCGACGTCGCTGCGGACCTCGACGCGCGGCGCGTACGCCGTGACGATGGGGCCGCCGAGGCTGGCCTGGCCGCTCACGACGCGGAGCGTGTGGCCTTCGGGGAGGGCGGCGAGGAAGGCGATGGCGGTGATTCGATGGCCGTCTATGGAAGGCAGGACGGTGGCGGTGCCGGTTGGGAGGCAGCTCGGCGTGACCTCGGGGCAGACCGCGAGGACCACCGGGTCGTAGGCGTCGCAGGCGGCGCCGTCGCAGTAGGCCAGCCACGGCGGGAGGGCGGCGAGCGGCGCTGGGATCGTGTCGCTGGTGTCGGCAGAGTCGGCAGAGTCGGCGGCTTCTTCGATGTCGGTCGACGTATCGGGCTGCGCGTCGAGGGCGGTGTCGCCGGTGTCGGAGCCTTCTTCGATGTCGGTCGAAGTATCGGGCTGGGCGTCCGGGACGGAGTCGCTGGTGTCGGTGTCGGTCGTTACTTCGATGTCGGTCGAAGTATCGCGGTCGTTCGCGTCGCCGCACGCGGACAGGGAGGCGGCCGCGAACAGGGCCAGGGAGGAGGCGATGCAGGTCCGACGAAGGGTCACGAGCCAGCCACCGCGCGGGTCCGGACCTCGAGGCGGAAGCGGCTCTTCAGGCGCTCGGCCGCAAGCGACAGGTGGAAGGGGCCGAGGCCGCGCACGAGGTGTCCGTGGCCTTCGGGGTCGACCTCGAGGTGGAGGGTCGGGTCTTCCTCGACGAGGTGGGCGAGCGCCACGCCGAGCTTGCCCGCGTCGCGCTTCTCGACGGCCTCGATGAGGAGGGCGGCGCTGGCTTCGGGGAGGGTCGGGGCGACGAGGCCGATGTCGTCGGCGATCGCCGGGCTGTGCAGGAGCTCGCCGACGCGCAGGCCCTCGACGCGGCTCAGCGCGACGATGTCGCCAGCCGAGGCGGGCACGCCGAGCTCGTGCCACTCGGCGCCCTCGATCTTCAGGACCTGGTTGGCGCGGTGGGGCTTTCGCTCGGCGGCGGGTGTCGCCGAAGGTCGGGCG
>JAEUKJ010000381.1 GCA_016792665.1 Deltaproteobacteria bacterium
GAGATCAACACCCCGCTCCAGTACCTCCTCCTCAGTCTCCAGCTCCTCCAGGAGTCGATGGCCCCGATCGAGGCCCTGGTCAACCGCGCGCGCACGGCCGAAAACGCCCCCCTCGGCGGCAAGGACGACGCGCACATCGTCTCCGAGTTCTCCGAGACCCTCGAGACCGCGCTCCACGGCGTGCGCCGCATCGCCGACACCGTCCGCCTGCTGCGCGACCCCTCCGTCCGGCAGCAGCGACCGATGGTCCCGACCGACCTGAACGCGCTCGTCAGGCACGCGCTCAACACCACGCGCACGGCATTCGACGGCACGACCTTCGAGGTCGACCTGGCCGACCTTCCGCCCGTCACCTGCCGCGCCACCGAGCTCGAGCACGTCGTCGCCGCCCTCATCAAGAACGCGGCCCAGTCCGTGAGCGAGGCCCGATCTCCCGGCAGGTCCCACGCCCCGACCGCCCCCGGCCAGGTCCACATCACCACCGCACCGGACGGCGACGACGTCGTCATCACCGTGCGCGACAACGGCGTCGGCATCCCCGAAGAGGACCGCCCCCACATCTTCCGCCCCTTCTTCACCACGCGCTCGGCCGGCGGCGGCCACGGCCAGAGCCTCTCCCACGCATGGAGCACGATCGTCGACGAGCACGCCGGCACCCTCGGCTTCGAGACCACGACCGACGAAGGCGCGTGCTTCACGATCCGCCTCCCCATCACCGGTCGCCCGACGCCGTCGAACCCGCTCGCGGCCTCCCGCCCTCACTGAGGGACGGGCGCGGCTCCCTCGGGTGGCCCCTGCGCACCGGCCCGCCTGGTCGCCTCTTCGTCACTCGCGCGCGCCTCCAGCGCACTCAGACACGCCTTCACGTGGGCCACCACCGGGTCCGACAACAGCACTCGCACGGCCATCGCGTTCAGGTGCACGTTGTCGCTGCTCCGGATCTCGACCTCGCCGCGCGTCCCCGGCAGTCGCCGCTTCATCACCGGCCCGCGCTTCTCGTGCCACGTCTCGCGCCACACATCGACGTAGCGCGCGAAGCCACCCTTGGCGACCCAGGTCGCAATGCGGTCCCTCAGCAGTTGATCGATGACCGGCCCCTGCTCGGTGGCATTGTCGCCCCAATAGGCATACGGCCCGATCCAGATGATGAGCCGCTCGCGCTCGCCGCCGCCAAGGACCTGCAAGAGCTCGTCGATGCGCTGGCCGTAGACCTCGGCCCACTCGGGCTTGCTGCGGCGGATGGCCCCGATGCGCCCGGTCTCGACCCAGGTGATCGGCTGGTAGTCGTTGCTGCCGATCTGCACGATGACCACGTCGGGATCGTGCTCGGCGACCAACCTCCGCGCCTTCGCCGCCCAGTCCCAGAAGTCCGGCCGCGCGAGGCCCGAGCTCGCCGCCGCCAGCCGATACGAGGACAGCCCGATCGCCGCCATCGCCCGATCCAAAAAGGTCCCGAGCGGCGCGCCCATGGTCGAGCTGCCGATCGCCAGGACCTTGCCGATCTTCGCCGGGCACACCGCGTCCGGATCACTCGTCCACCCCGCCGGCCGCACGCGCTCCGCCACCTCGGGCACGACCGCGGGCACGACCTCCGCCTCCGGTGACGGCACGACCTCCGGCTCGGGCACGACCTCTTCCGCGCGCGCCGACCCCGCCCACGCCACGACGCCCACCAGGAATCCACCGAGCCCACGCCGCCCCAGCGCCCAACCGATCCCCACGAGCACGGCCAGCACACCCGCCCCGGCCCCGCCACCCGCGCAGCCCTCGTCGCTCACCTTCGGCTCGGCTTCGGCCACCTCGGCCTCGGCCTCGGCCACCACCGGCCCGCACCGGCTCGCGTGCCACGTGAAGATCGCCGGTCGCTCCAGCGAGACGAAGATCGACCCGAAGGTCACCGGCAGGTCGTAGCCCTCGAGCTCTTCGTGCACCACGTCACAGTCGCCCGCCTCGGGGATGGTCAGCGCCGCGGTCACGACCCCGTCGCCGCTGGTCCAGGGGATCGCCAGCACGAACGGCTTCCCGTCGCGCGCGCGCATCCGGTGCAGCGCCACGCTCGCACTCTCCGAACGCACCGACGGCCCGATCCCACCGCTTGCGACCAACGTGCTCATCGCCTCGCGCATGACCTGCGAGAAGCCCTGCGCGCGCTTGCCGATGGACGCCGGCGCACCCGCATCGCAGGTCGTCTCGGGCAGGCGATAGGCGCTGCCCAGCCCGACCCCCAACGCGATGACCCGCCCGCGCCCGCGCGCCAGCCGCTGTGCCACCGCCGCCCCGCTGTCCGACACCGCCAGCGTCGTACCACCAAGGCCAATGAGTTCGCGCCACGGGCCGGTCACCGTGAAGGAAGAGATCCCGCCGCTGGACGCCCAGCGCACCGTCTCGGGCCCGTTCTTCGGCGCCCCCGCGACCAGCGCCAGCCAGTCCTCGCGCTCTCGATCGGGCTGCCCGAGCTCGTCGGCCAGCGCCAACCCGCCGCCGAGGATCAGCGTCCCGCCGGCTTCGACCCAGCGCCGAATCGACGTCCACGCCGCGCGCGACACATGCCGCCGCATGACGATCAGCACCTTCTTCGGCGCCACCGGGTTCTCGAGGAGGCCGGCCTCGACCTCGCTCTCGAGCATGAACTCCACGGGATAATGCGCCTGGGTCAGCGCGATGTGCCACCCGAGCTCTTCGTCGGACAGGGCCGGCTCGTCGGTCCAGATCGGATCCGACTCCGACGCGAGGATCGCCAGCCCGACCCCGACCCGCGTCGCGCCCTCCAGCAGCGCCGCCCCGCGCAACGCCTTCGTCCCGCTCGCCACCCGCTCCAGCCACGCGCGCGACCCCTCGCCGAGCCCACCCGACCCCGGCTTCAAGGACACATCGCGCGGCCCATAGCCGTCGACCTCGAACCACCGGAAGCCGCGCGCCGCCAGCTCCATGAGCTTCGCCCCGAGGTTGCCGCGCTCGGCCGAGACCCGCGCCATCATGAGGAACGAGTCCCCCGTCGCGGCCGCCGCCTCCCGCCGCGGCGACGCCACGCCCGCGCCCCAGTCGGCCAGGGCTCCGATCTGCCACACGAGACAATCGTCCTGCCCGCCGAGCGTCACGTCCCCGAGGTAGCTCGTCCCGCCTCCAGGCCCGACACGCGCGACCACATCCGCCGCCTCGCCCCAGACCCGCTGCTCCCGCCCGCGCGGCGACGGCGTCGGCTCGGCCACCACCTGCGCCCCGGCCTCCGCCACCAGCGCCTCGCCCACGACCCCATCGACCGCTTGCCGCGCCGCCTTCGCAAAGCGCGCCGCCCACAGGAAGCGCCGCGCCGCGACCGGCTCCGGCCCCTCGCTCCCGACGATGATCGGTGGCCGCGCCGCTTCGACCTCGGCCGCGCTCCCACCCAGCGGCGAGAGCGCGTCGAAGCTCTCCACCCCGAGCTCGGCCGGCGTCACCTTGCCGACCAGCCATGCCCGATACGCCGCCGCATAGGCCGCCCCACCGAACCAGCGCCCACCGCCCTCCAGCACCGCGACCCGCTCGCCCGTGCCCGCGAACGCCGCCTTC
>JAEUKJ010000428.1 GCA_016792665.1 Deltaproteobacteria bacterium
AAGACGGTCTGGCCGAGGCCGCCCGGCGCGTTGGTCACGCGGAGGTCGTAGCAGGCGTCGACGATGTCGGGGAGGGTGAGGGGCGCGACTGCGATCTCGAGGTGCGAGGTCGGTCCGGACTGATCTCCCAAGCAGGCCCCGAGGCCGCCAGAGAGAGACAAGAGACTCGACACCGTGACGAGGTGAGATCTCGAACGCATGGGCTCACATCCTCTAACCCCGGAACCGCAGACCGGGACTGTGGGGCAGTATCTCCGTTCATGTGCTTGTGCACAATGCCTGGGACCGCGCCGGCGCGGCCGCGGAAACCGAAGCCAGGTCAATGGGTTGCGGGACTCGGCTGTGTTGTCGTTTGTTGCGTGCTCAGGGCTGAGCACGCTTGCTCAGGGCGCGGGGGCAAAAATTGGGCATAGTCGCCACACGGGGTCAGGCACTAAAACGGGATCATGAGCAACGCCGTGACCGAAGAGGTGACCGACACGTTTGCCGCGCGTGGTGCGCGTGTCCAGGTGGGGTTGGGGCTCGTCGTCGCGTGGTGTCGCGACGAGCCGGGGCGCGTCGGTGAGATCCTCTACGTGCCCCCGGGTGACGAGCGCGTGTGGGTCTTTGGGCGCTCGCGCTCGACCCCGAGCCGACCGGGCTGGGTGCGTGCGGACCTCTTCCGGCAGCGACCGGGCGCGCTCCAGACCGCGGCCCCGCTGGAGATGGGGCGCCTCTCGCGCGAGCAGCTCACGATCCAGCGCATGGACGAGCGCGGGCTGTTGGTCGAGAACGTCGGCAAGCGACCGCTGTTCGCGCGCGGGGTCGAGACGCAGCAAGCGGTCGTTCGACCCGGCGAGGTCCTGGCCCTCGAAGGGATCTGCGTCTTCCTCTGCGTCGAGCGCCCGCCGCTCATGACGCCGCTCGTGCACGCCGCCGCGGCGAGCTGGCCGGCTTTCGGCGAGGCCGATCGCGATGGCTGGATCGGCGAGAGCGAGGCGTCGTGGCGGCTCCGCGACGCCATCGCATTCCTTCGCAAGGACTCCGGGCACGTGCTCATCCACGGCGCTATCGGTAGCGGCAAGGGCCTGGTCGCCAAGGCGATCGCGGGCGAGGTCCCGGTCGTCGACGTCGAGGGCATCGAAGGTCCGCTGCGCTGGAACGGGCCGGTCATCCTCGATGGACTCGACGCGTTGGACGGCCTCGACGGGCTCACCGGGCGCGCCCTCGCCAAGGCCGTCGCGCAGTCGAAGCACCGCGTCATCGCGGTCGTCGAGGGTGGGCTCGAGGCCATCCCGCTCGAGTTGCGGAGCGCCTTCCGTCACACCCTCGAGGTCCCCGATCTCGACCAACGCCGCGACGACCTGCCGCTCCTCATCGGGGCCCGTGTCGCGCTCGCCCTCGCCGAGGAGCCCTCGCTCGCGGCGCGCTTCGTCGACGACGAGGGGGTCCCGCGCATCGCTCCCGACTTCGTCGAAGAGGTCATGCGAGCACCGCTCGACGCGGGCATGCACTCGGTCGACGCCGCGATCTGGCGCGCGCTCGCCGAGACCGGGGGCGCCTGGATCAAGTGGGTGAAGGCCGGCGCGCCTGCTCCCGCGCGAGCCGAGCCCGCGCCGCGCGCACCGCCCGAGGCGATACCGGCGAGCACCCCCGAGGTGCCCGAGCTCGTGGAGCTTCCGCCGCAGCTCGAGCCGAGCGTGGTCGCGGGGCTGCCGACGCTCACGCGTGCCGAGCGCATCGTGCTCCAGCACCTGGCCCTGAACCAGACGAGTCGCGAGATCGCCAAGACGCTCTTTGTCAGCGTGCGCACCGTGCAGAACCACCGCGCGCGCATCTGCGACAAGCTCGGCTTGCGCGGCAACAACCGCCTCCTGGCGGTGGCGCTACAGCTGAAGCGCTACCTCGGGCCGCCGCCGCCGTCCTGAGGCGGGACGCCGACGGGGAGGCCGAGGCGACGCTGGGCCTGGACGGTGATGTCCATGCACAAGAGGCGCGGGTAGCCGTGGCTCAAGATGCGGCGCCAGACGACCTCGGCCTCGTCGCGCCGACCGAGCGCGTCGAGCGCTTCGGCGTACTGGCGCTCGAAGCGCGTCACGTCGAAGACATCGCCTTCGTTGGTGATCTCGAAGGCGCCTGGTCGGGCCAGGGCCTCGAACGTGGCGAGCCCGCGCTCGACCTGGCCGGAGAGCAGGTCTGCACGCGCCGCGAGGCTCTGGCGCAGGCGCTCGTCGATCTGGAAGCGGACCGAGCGCGCCTCCGTCGCGCCGATGATCCCGCTGGCGAGAGTCTCGGCCCAGGCCCGCAGCTTCTTGGGGTCGGAGCCGACGCGCGCGAGCAGGCGGTAGACGTCCCCACTCGCGCCCTTCGGGGTGCTCTCGACCCGCTTGGTGAGCTCGGCCTCGAGGGACTTCGGCTTCCGTCCCTGGAGGAGGTCGATGTCCCAGCGCAGGTACGCGTAGACGGTGGCCGCGCCCTGGGTGCCGGTGTTCTCCGACCAGCGCGCGACGGCCTCGCGCGCCTCGTCGAGCTTGTCGGCGGCGATGAGGGCGTTGACCCACATGAAGTAGGTCCAGTCGATGCCGAGGGTGTCGTCGCGCGCGCGTGCTGCCGCGATGAGGGACTTGCCGTAGACGACCGCGTCCCAGCTCTTTCCTGCGAGGATCATGGCCGCGAGGCTCATGTTGGCCGCGAAGAAGCTCGGCAGATCGTCGGGCTCGAGGGCCTTGGCGAAGCCAGCGATGGCCGCATCGTAGCGCCCTTCGTAGAGGTCGAGCTCGGCGAAGACGATCCCCATCATCGGCATATCTG
>JAEUKJ010000443.1 GCA_016792665.1 Deltaproteobacteria bacterium
GAGGTCGCCGCGAGCCCGCGCATCGCGGCCTTCCTCCACGCCGCGGCGCGCGAGGTCCCCGGCTCGCTCGGGCTCGCGTCGCGCTGGGCTGCCGTCCTGGACGAGGGCCTCGGCGAGGGCGAGCTCCACGCTGCGGTCCAACGCCTCGGCCCGCGCCCCGATCTCGTGCGCGCCGGCGAGGCCCTGGTGTCTCAAGTGCTGGGACACGGGCACCGCCACGCTGCCTCGGGCGGGGCGGCCTCGGGGCGCGAGGGTCCGGGCGCCACGACCGCGCTCACCAAGGCCCTCCTGGCCGGCTTCGCCGATCGCGTCGGCGCGCGTCAGGGACTGGTCGTGCGCGGTCCGAAGGACGCCCCGCGCTATGCGCTGGTCGGGGGGCGCATGGGCGAGCTCATGCAAGGCCACCAGCGCTCTGGCCCCGAGGCCGCCCCGGACTACCTCATCGCGCTCGAGGTCGAAGGCGGGCGCCGCGGCGAGGGATCGGTGAGCCGCATCCTGGCTTGGGAGGCGGTCGAGAGGGCCTGGCTCGACGCGCGCCCCGAGACGTGCACCGAGGACGAGCTCCTCTGGGATGCGCCGTCGCGCCGCGTGGTCGCCTTCCGCACGACCTTCTTCCTCGACCTGCCGCTCGAGCGTCGTTCCATCCCCAACACCGATCGCGAGCGCTCTGGGAAGATCCTGGCCGACGCCGCGAGGACGGCCCTGGACGTGGTCTTTGGCGGGGCCTCGGCCGAGGACGAGAGCCTCGTCGCGCGCCTCGTCACCTTTGCGCGCCTGCACGACCTTGCCAGCGGCGAGCTGCCGGCGGACCGCGAGGCCTGGCTGCGCGCGTGCCTGCCGGCCATGGCCGAGGGCCTCTCGAGCCTCGACGAGCTCGCGCGGAGACCGGCCGTGTCACTGCGCGAGGCGGCGCGGCACGTGCTCGGGTGGGAGCGCGAGCGCCGCATGAACGAGCTCCTGCCCGAGCGCCTCGACGTCCCGTCGGGCTCGTCCATCCGCCTCGAGTATCGCGTCGATGGCCCGCCCGTCCTGGCGGTCAAGGTGCAGGAGGTCTTTGGCCTCGCGACCACGCCGGCGGTCGCGAAGGGGCGCCTGCCGGTGGTGATGCACCTCTTGTCGCCAGCGGGTCGGCCGCTGCAGGTGACGACCGATCTCGCGAGCTTCTGGAGCCGCACCTGGCCCGCCGTGCGCTCGGAGATGAGGACCCGCTATCCAAAGCACCACTGGCCCGAGGATCCGGCCAAGGCGTTGCCCTCGGTGCGCACGACCGCCAAACGCACGATCCCCGACTGAATCCTTTGGAAACGACCTGCGGATTATGCGAATCCTCCTCGCCGCCGAGCCGGCCCGTGCTCGGCCCGACCGCCCGAGGAGACCCCTGATGTCCTCCATCAAAGACCGCTTGCTCTCGCCCGAAGTTCGCCCCCACCTCGTCGAGGATTGCTGTGGGCTCATCGATCAGTC
Source organism: Deltaproteobacteria bacterium (assembly GCA_016792665.1). Classification (GTDB taxonomy): domain Bacteria; phylum Myxococcota_A; class UBA9042; order PHBI01; family PHBI01; genus WYBB01. The sequence goes on from JAEUKJ010000443.1 coordinate 1,465, forward strand.
GGTGAAGTCGACCAAGGGCCTCAAAGGGATCGCGGTCAAGGGTGCCTACAGCACGGTCAAGGCCATCAAGCCGCGCTTCGTCGAAGGCGTGGTCGACGCCCTGCTCGACGAGTGGATCGACAAGCTGGTCCTGTTCGAGAACGAGCACGCGGCCAAGAAGCTCTCGACCCCGCTCACGAGCTACATCATCGCCGAGAAGGCGCGCGTGGCCGAGGCCCTCGTCGCGGTGACCGACGCGCGCGCCGAGACGACCAAGCACAAGACCGCGGCCGGCTTCTATCGCCGCCTGCGCCCGTCGGCGCTCGAGCACGTCGAGCAGACCATCCCCGACCTCGCCGCGCTGGTCACCAAGTACGCCGCGGGGTGATGTCCCCGCGGGTCCGCCGCCTGCCTCGCCTCACGGCGCTTGCCCGACCTCGGTCCTGGGCGCGCTGACCGGGCGCGAGGCGACGAGTCGTCGCACCTGATCCATGACCCCGGCGGCGAGCCCCTTGGTCGCCCTGGTCAGCAGCGCCATCTTCATGTCGGCGCGCTTGCGATCGTTCTGCCAGATGTTCTCGTGGCTGGCGCTATGCGTGCGCTCGAAGGCCGTGAAGAGCAGCGTGCCGGTCTTGACGTCGAAGAGGGTCGCCTCGACCACCCCCGCGACCTCGATCGACTGGCTCGGGGTGATGAAGCCACCGACGAAGGTGAGCCATGAGATGGCCCACGCGTTGGTCCAGCTCCGGTCGACGAAGCGGTGCCGATAGAGGAGGAGGTACTCGACGCGGTAGCGCGCGGCCAGCTCGCGGAGGCCGCCGATGCTTCCGCCGGTGGGCCAGTCGGTGGTGACCTCGGTGACCGCCTCGAAGTGGCCGCTGTTCGCGAGCTCCTGGGCCAGCGTCCCGGGCAGGCCGACCACGGGGATGTCATCGTCGGGGGCGTAGCCGGTCGCGACGGGCACGATGCCGATGCGCGCGCGCTCTTCGAGGAAGACCGGCGAGGCGAGGATCTCGCGCAGCGCCCCTTCGCTGACGTCGCCCATGACGTCGCGCTTGAAGTGGTTCTCGGTCAAGACCGGCGCGCTCCCGAGCTGGAGCGGCTCCATCGGGGCACGCAGCGGCGGGGCCGAGCCGCAGGCGGTGGCGAGGGTACTGGCGAGGACGAGGACGGCGAGTCGGGTCGGGCGCATGGGGACCTCGGGTGTCGTGGCGCGGGCGCTCCGTCTCTCGGAGCGGCGCGGTCATGACGTCGACCCTAGCCAAGGATTGTCATGGCCCGGTCATGGCTCGGTGGTCCGTCGCCCATGGTTCGTGGTGCGATCCGACACGGGCTCGAGCAGCGGATAACGCATTGGGCACTGGAACCCAGGGTCGGCGCCTTCCTCCTCTCGTCGTTCTCACGCCCGCGACCCCGCCCTTGCCGAGCGCCACCCGAGCGCATACACGAGCCCCGCCGACGCCGGTCGACGCCAGAGGCCTCATGGCGTTCGCGGCCCCTCTGCCCGATCAGGACACCCCATGCTCGCGACGCTCTTGACCAAGAAGACCCCGGTCTCGAAGGACCTCAGCGTCCGCCTGGCACCGTTCCTCGAGCGCGGCCTCATCGGCGGGATCCCCACGACCTGGCAGCTCCTCCTGGGGCAGCTCGAGATGGCCCCCTACGTCGTCCTGCCCGACGCCGGCGACAAGCGGCGCTACGACGGCGCGCCGCTCGGCCACCCGCTGACGCGCACACCGATCGTCATCTCGCAGATCGGCTGGGAGCACTTCCGCGTCGGCCACGGCCTCCTCTCGAGTCCCGAGACCCTCGAGCTGCACCTCGCCTACGTCTTCCACGAAGGCATGCCGACCTTCGACCTCCAGCTCGTCCAGACCCACGCCGACGGCCTCGGTCGCCTGCGCACGCTGCTCACCGAGATCGAGACCGGCTCGACCGCGCGCGGCCGACACCACCGCCGCATGATCGACCTCGTCATCCCCAGGGCCTCGGACTATCGCCGCCAGTTCCTCGAAGACGGCGGCTGGATCGATCGCGCCGCGCGCTTCGACTACCCCGGCCCGGACGAGACCGCGACGTTCCTGCGCCCCGAGTTCACGCAGCTCACGACGTTCATCGACTACTGCCTGACCCAGCTCCCCAAGAGCCCGCGCGAGGCCCCCGCCCTCGAGGTCGCCGCCCAGGTCTTTGCCCTCGCGACGCGCCGCCTGCGCGAGAAGGGCCGCTGAGCCACCCGTAGGGCAGCCGGGCTCTGCCCTTCGGCCTCGACCCGTGACGAGCGCGGCAGGTCGCCGCCGCCTCAGCTCTCGTGTGCGCGGATGGCCGGCAGGATCTTGGCCAGCGCCCGCTCGAGGTGCCCCTCGTCGTCGATCTCGCACCAGGCGAGGTCGTCGATCTTCATGACCGGGATCGGCTTGCCGGCGCGTCCGACGCGCACGAGGCAGCCCTCGTAGTCGAGCTTCGGGGTCGTCTCGACGGCGTCGGCCATGACCGCACACATGGCGCGGTAGGTGTCGCGGGCGATCTTCGAGATGCCGACCAGCTCGCCGTGCACCGAGCCCAGCGCGTCGCGGTTCTTGGAGAGATCCGCGAGGTTCGAGTCGGCGTCGACCTCGACCCAGACCTCGTCGCGCGAGTCGGTGAAGCCGCTGACGAGCACGATGTCGGGGCGCGGGTCTTCGAGGAGCGCGGTGAGCGCGCGCTGCTCATACAAGAGGTCGGACTCGAGGAGCACGAAGTCCTCGTCGAGGATCGAGCGCAGGTTGAAGAGCGTGTACATGCTGCCGGTGGTCGCGAAGCGGTCGGAGCGCAGCGTCTCGATCTGGAAGGTGCCGCGGTAGCGCTCGGCCAGCGCGTCGTAGTGCTCGGCCAGATAGCCCGTGCCGATCACCAGGCGCTCGAAGCCGGCCTTGCGCAGCTTGGTGATGCTCGTCTCGACGAGCGCGCTGCCGTCGACCTCCAGGAAGCCCTTGGGTTGCTGCTCGGTACGGCCCTTCAACCGACTCCCGAGGCCTGCGGCGACGATGACAGCGGTGCGCATGATTGCTCCTTCGCCCCGGTGGGGCGACGCCCCGTAGCACACCGTCTGGCGCCATTCCACCGCGTCATCGCGAAGGCGAGTTGCAATGCCTCCCATGCGCCCGCGACCTCAGCGCTCGCTCCCCAGCGCCTCGCCGAGCCCGAGCCCGAGATCGCGCTCGAGGCCCGCCTTCAAGACGCCGGCGTCCTCGGTCACCGCCGCGAGATCGCGCACTCGCAAGGTGCGGTCCCAGCTCCCGGTGACGAGCCAGCGCGAGTCGCGCGAGAAGACCATGGCCGGCACGCGCTCGAGGTGATCCATGAAGCGCGCCCGCGGCATCGCCTCGCCGCGGCGCCATAGGAACACGGTGCCGTCGCGCGCCCCTGCCGCCACCCACTGCCCATCGCCGGAGACCTCCACGTCGACCAGCTCCAGCACCCCGGCCTCGTACGTGAGCACCAGCCCGCCTTCGTCCCACTCGGCGACGCCGCCGCGACGCGCCCCGAAGAAGCGCTCGCCGTCCGCGCTCACGGCGACGGCCTCGGCCTCGGGATCGTGGCCCACGAGCTCGCTCTCGAGGCTGCCCGCGCGCACCCGCAAGAGCGCGCGATCGACCTCGCGCAGCATCACCGCGAACGATCGCCCGGGCGACACGGAGAGGTCACGCACGGCGCTCGCCTCCTGGACCCAGAGCTCGCCGCCCTTCATGCGACGCGCCCCCGAGTAGAGCCCGATGATCGAGGTCCCGTCGCGCAGGGTGACGAGGCGGCGGATCGACCACGGCGTCAAGGTCGCGCGCAGCGACAGGTCGGCCGCGTCGAGCCGCAAGAAGCCGCGCGCCCCAGCCGCGAAGACGGCGTCGTCGACGAAGGACACTGCCTTGGTCGTGATGAAGCCGAGCGGTCTCGCGACCATGGCATCAGGCGTCAGCACGGCCGCGCGGCCACCGAAGCCCACCGCGATCCGATCGTCCTGCGCCGGGTCCACATCGAGACTCACGACCCCATCCTCGAGCGGGATGCGATAGGCCCCGACCACGGGGCGATTCACGTCAGCCTCCGGCCCCGCCAGACGCCAGCGCTCGAGCCAGCGCCCGGTCGTCAGCAGCTCGCGTGGGTGGGCCGGATCCCAGCTCATCTGCGTCGCGCGCCTGGGCAGCGATGCGACCCGCGCGAGCTCTGGCACGCTCACGATCTGGACGGTCTCGCCCTCGCCCGCGACCGCGACGAAGCGCTGATCGGGCGAGGACTCGAGGATGCGCACGAAGCCCTCGACCACGGTCGCGTGCCCGACGACCCGCGCGCCGCCGTCCAGCAGCACGAGCTCTCCCTTGTTCGTGCCGACCACGAGGAGGCCGGACCGGAGGCGCGTCATGCGGATCCCTTCGCGCTCGGGCGCGATGAGCGGCGACTGCGCGAGCCCGCCCTCGACTCCGGGGCCGCGCAGGGTGCCGTCCATACAGAGGGCCACCACCACGGGCTCCGCGGCGCTCGGGTCCGGGTCCAGGACGAGCGACGAGTGACGTCCCGTGCCGCAGGGCGTGACGGGCGAGACCGTGCTGTGGACGAGGTCGACGATCTGGCTCGTGCCTCCCCCCTCGATGAGGACCCGCGCGCCGACCGCGCCTCCGCGCCGACTCGGATCGTTCAAGGCCGGTGCCTCGAAGAGGCGCTCCCCCTGGCGATCGAGGACCAGGATCACGTCGGCCGAGGCCGCGACCACGCCGCCGTCGACGAGGCGCGCGACCCGCACCGGGAAGGGCCGCGACCAGAGGCGCACGGGCGGGGAGGTCGCGGTCCAGAGCGAGAGGTCGTCCGCTTCGATGCACAAGGTGACGCCGCCGATCGGGTCGAGCTCGGCGACCGGACACGGCATCTCC
>JAEUKJ010000493.1 GCA_016792665.1 Deltaproteobacteria bacterium
GAGGTCGAGGACACGCGGCTTGCTGAGGTCGAGGACACGCAGGTTGCTGAGGTCGAGGACACGCGGCTTGCCGAGGTCGAGGACACGCAGGTTGCTGACGTCGAGGATGGGGGTGTCGAGGAGGTCGAGGACACGCGTGTCGCGGACGCGCAGGTCCAAGACACGAGCGCCGCGGACACGAGCGTCGCGGACACGAGCGTCGCGGACACGAGCGTCGCGGACACGCAGGTCGAAGACACGAGCGTCGCGGACACGCAGGTCGAAGACACGAGCGTCGCGGACACGAGCGTCGTGGACACGCAGGTCGAGGACACGAGTGTCGCGGATACGCAGGTCGCGGACACGAGCGTCGCGGATACGCAGGTCGAGGACACGAGCGTCGTCGATAGCGGTGGGCCGGACGTGGTCGTCGACCGCTGCCCAGGCGGGCACGCCGAGGTCATCGGGGCGGCGGGTGGTGTGCTGAGCTTCGCGGGCTTCGCGCTGCGTGTGCCGGCCGGGGCGCTGTCGGAGGAGCGCGAGATCTGCGTGACCGCGTCGTCCACGCCGACCCCGGGCTACACGCGCTACACGCCGGTCTATCACCTGGAGCCCGCGGGGCTCGTCTTCGCGCAGCCGGTCGAGGTCGAGCTGGCCGTGCCGGCCGAGGCGCGCTTCCCGGTCGTGTTCCTCTCCGAGCGCGAGGGCCCGGCCTTCGAGTGGCGCGGCGGGACGCTCGGGGCGAACAGCATCGTCGCGCGCATCGGGCACTTCTCCGAGACCTTCGGGGCCGATGGCGTCGACTACGACGAGCCCGTCGATCGCACCTGCACGCGCACGCGCGTCGTCGAGGGGCGGACGCACCTGCCCGCGGGCGTGAGCCTCCTCGTCGCCGTCGAAGACTGCCACGGGCGCGCCATCGCCGATCTCACGCCCGACGACTTCGTCTTGCACGAGGACGGCCTGCCTCTCAGCGTCGAGGCCCAGGTCGGGACGCTGCCGACCGCGGGAGTGACCCACCTCGTCACCCTGGTGGTCGACCTGTCGGCGTCGACGGGGGGCGCGTTGGATGCGGTCATGGCCGGCCTGCATCGGCTGGTCACGCGCGTCACCGAGGGCGAGGTCCCGCACGTGCGCTTCGCGATGGTGGTGTTCGCGGGTGAGGAGCAGGTGACCCGCTGGCTCGAGCCGACGACCGATCTCGCCGACGTGCGGGCGGCGATCGATCTCCTGCCGACCTGGAGCGCGGCCGAGCCGATGTCGACCAACCTCTTCGGCGCGGTCGTCGAGGCCCTGGATCTGAGCACCACCTGGAAGGCGATGAGCCGCGCCAACAGCCGCAACGGGAGCCTCGAGCACGGGCACGTCGTGGTGCTCACCGACGGGCACGACACCGCGTCGTGGGTCGATGGTGAGGTGACACGCGCCGCGGTGCAGGCCTCGCGCGACGACGTGGTGGTGGTCGGCCTCGAGAGCGCCGACTTCGACCCGGCAACGCTCTCCTGGTTGGGCCGCGACGGGGCCTTCCTCGCGTTGGACGAGACAGGCCTCGAGGCCGCGTTTGGCGCGGTCGGCAACCGCATCGTCGCGCTCGGCGCGCGCACCTATCACCTCGGCTATTGCTCGCCCAAGCGCGCGGGCAGTCACGAGGTCTCGGTGCTCGTCGCCGACTCGGACACCGAGGTCGCGGGCGCGCACGTCTTCTCGGCAGACGGCTTCGGGCCGGGCTGCGGGCTCGCGGCCTTTCACGCCACCTGCGCGACGCAGGCCTGCGGCGGGGTCGGTTGCGGGGTCTGCCTGGACGACACGGCCTGTGACGCGAACGGGTGGCGCTGCACGAGCCCTTGCACCCAGACCTGCGCCAACGGCTTCGCCAACCTGCCGGACGGGACGCGTCTCGGTTGCGTGGACGAGTGCGATCGCGACGGCATCCCGAGGGACGAGGACGTGTGCCCGTTCGTGACCGACCCGGCGCAGGCCGATCTCGACGGCGATGGCGCGGGCGATCCGTGCGACCCCGACGACGACGGGGACGGGGTCGCCGATGGTGCCGATCGCTGCCGACTCGGCGCCACGGGGTGGGTCTCGGGTGCCGCGACCGATCACGA
>JAEUKJ010000507.1 GCA_016792665.1 Deltaproteobacteria bacterium
GGCCTTCTTCGAGTCGACTTCGGTCCCGCTGGGGGCGGTCACGTCCGTGCCGCTGTCCGTCGCCGTGGTGTCCGTGGTCGCAGCGTCCTCCTCGACCTCGGTCGGGCCAGAGTCTTCGCTGACGCTCGTGTCCGTGCCGACGAGGGTGTCGGCGCCTGTGTCGGCGACCGTGTCGACCTCGTCGCTCGGCGAGGTGTCGCTCGAGTCGCAGGCTCCGAGCCCGAGGAACAGACCGAAAGCGAACGTGGCGATGGCAGAGACGCGCATGAAAACCTCACGAAAACCAGGTGGGCGGCCGATCGGCGCAAGCGCTCTCCCCGCTAGGAGAAAGCGCTCGCCCAATCAAGCTCCGAGCAGCTTCGGAATGGCGGCCGGGACCACTACTGGGTCTTCACTTCGAGCGTCCCGAGCTGGGTCGCATCGAAGACCAGCGGGTCGTTGGCGCCGGCCCCGTCGAGGTCGCAGTACGTCCAGCTCGCGCCCCCATCGAGGCTGAAGCGGAAGGTGTAGGCATAGGCCTTCAGCGCGTTGACCGCCGGAGCCGTGAAGCTGGCCTTGTACTCGTCGTTCGAGCCGCCATCGGTCTCGACGTTGAAGACCGCCGGGAAGAAGACCCAGCGTTTCTGCAGGACCGGGCTCGTCCCGGCGCGTCCGAAGCCGAGTTGGCTGATGACGCCCGCGGCCTGGCCTGTGCTGGTGTTGGTGAGGCCGCCCTCGTAGATGCGTCCGTAGACGTCGGGCGTCGCCGTGTTGCGGACGACGCTGATGGTCGTCGGGAACTGGAGGTTGCAGTAGTCGGCCTCGACCGCGAGCGGCGGCACCTGGTCGTTGGCGACGGTCTCGCCTTCGCACGCGCAGAACGCCGCGCCGCTGGCGGAGTTGCGCGGCACGGGCAGGAACGGCATGAAGTCGGTCGCGCCATCGCCCTCGTCCACACATCCCCTGACATCGCGATGGACCGCCGTGCTCACACTCGGCGCGGCGGCCACGGTCGTCTCGTTGCAATCGGTGCCGGTGCCGAAGCCGACCAGGTCGACGATCCGCGCCGACGGCGGGCAGACCCCGGTTGGGGCCTGGGCCGTCCCGGTCAAGAGTGCGATCTTGCCCGCGGTCGCCGACATGTTGATGGTCCCCGTGAGGTCCGCGGTCGGGAGTGCCGAGCCGTTCGCCCCGCCCGAGCCGAGCTGAATCAAGAAGGACGAGCCGGCCGGGATGACCCCGCTCAAGGCCAGGTTGTTGCTCCAGGTGGTGCCGGTCGAGCTCGCGTACTGGAGCGACCAGCCGAGGAGCTGCACCGGCTGGGCGGTGCGGTTCTTCAGCTCGACGAAGTCGTTCGTGTAGGTGGCGCCCGCGTTGCCGCCGCCGCCGTAGACCTGCGCAAGGGTAACCGGGGCACCGCCGCACGCCGTCGCCGTGGTGGTGAAGGTCGCGTTCCAGACCGCGCCCAGCGGGTTGCCAGCGGCCGAGCTCGCGCCCGTGGTGACGCGCAGCGCGTAGCCGACGCCGTAGGCCATGCCACCGAGCGGTGTCAGCGTCGCCCGCTTGCCGCCGTTCGAGAGGGTCGCGGTCGCCGCGCTGAAGCCGACGCACGTCGTGAAGTTGTTGTAGGAGAGGCGCACGTTGCCCGTGCACGGCCCCACCGCGATCTGCGTGCTGAGCGTCGCGGCGTTCATCGCCGTCGTGAAGTCGATGACGATCGGCGCCGTCGGGCTCGCCCCTGTGGCCCCGATGGCCGGGGTCGAACCGCTGACCTCGACCGTCTCGACGCACGGCGGGTTCGCTCCTCCTGGCGTGCCGAGGCTGCCGCCGCCAAAGCCGGTCGTGCCGAGGCACCAGCTCGCGGCCGCGTCGTTCACGTTCGCAGCGAGGGCCTGGGTGACCAGCGCGCCGTCGAAGCTCGTCGAGCGATCGGCCCCACGCGGCCAGGTCCCGTTCCAGCGCACCTCGTCGATGACCCCCGCGCCCGCGGTCGCCAGGATGATCTGGTCATTGACCGGGTCGAGCGGCGAGCCGCCAAAGACGAGGTCCACGGTGACGCCACCGTTGGCACCGGTGTCGCCGTTGCGCCCGAAGACGAGGTAGCTCATCGGCGCGAGGGTGCGCGTGCCGATGACCGTGATGCGCGTCTCGACGTCGTTCCTCACGACCAGGCCGTCGAGGTCCAGGTAGTCGGTGCTCGCGTTGTAGACCTCGAACCACTGCGTCTGCGTTCCGAGGGCGCCGCTCGCGAAGACCTCGGTCACGACCAGCTCGCCGACCGCGGGTGCGCGGTAGGGCCGGCACGCGCCCGCCGAGCATCCGGCCGCACACACGGTCGTCGTGCCGTCGGCGTAGCTGCAGCTCGACTGTCCACCGGGGGAGGTGCAGGTGCCGGGGACAGTCGGCGTGAAGAGGTTGTTGCCCTCGCAGCGCGCGGCCTGCGGTGCCGTGCACGGGTTCGGGGCGCAGGGGTCGCCGCCGAAGCTCAACGCGAAGGTGTAGGTCGCGCGCGCGTCCGCGTCCGCGCCCTTGATGACCGCCTTCCAGCGGCCGCCCACCGGCACCGTCGTCGCGAACTCGAACGGGCTCGTCGTGGTCGGGCCACCGGGCAGGGTCGTGCCATCGGGCGCGACGAGGTCGACCGCAATGCCGTTCGATCCGGCCGGCAGCGTGAAGTCGACGCGCACGTTGACGGTCGCGCCGAGCGCGATGTCGGCGGCGAAGACGTCCTTGTCGCCGGCGCACAGGTTCAGGTTCGCGAGCACCGAGTTCGCGGCCAACACCGTCGCCGTCTCGATCGTCTCGTTGGGCTCGAAGCGGTCCGCGACGCACCCCGCGACGCACGTCCGCTCCGCGCTGCAGACCTCGAAGGGGCCCGCGCAGTCGCTGTTGCCGAGGCACTGCACGCACGCCGGCGCGACCGGGTCGCAGCGCTTCTGCGTGGCTGCGCAGTTGGTCGGCGTACCGACACCGGTGCCGCAGCTCGCTTGCCCGGAGACCACCGTGCATACCCCCTGGGCCGGATAGGTCATGAGCGTATCGCCCGAGCAGGTCGGCGCAGCACCCGTGCACGGGTTCGGCGTGCACACGTCGGACACGCTGAGATGTCCGGCGTCCAGGCTCGAGAAGCCGTTCTCGCTGCCGTCGGCGCCTAGGCCCTTGTTCGTGTCGCAGTAGGTCCAGGTCGCGCCGCCGTCGCCGCTCACGCGGAACCCGAGCACGTAGTCGCCAACCCCGACCGGCGCCGTCATGGCGCGGCTCCACTCGTCGTTGTTCGCCTCGAAGCCGGGCGAGCTCGTCCCGTAGCTGGCGTTGGCGGTCGCCGCGACCCAGGTCCAGGCCGCGGCCGCGGTGGCATCGGCAGCGCTCGCGGGCTTCGGAGCGACCGCGAAAGCGGCGCGGATGAACGGGCTCGCGTCGTTGGCGGTCTTGTCGACATCGGTGAGGCCCGCCGCGAAGTAGCGGCCGTAAGCCGTGAAGGCCTGGCTCGAGCCGTACACACCCGAGGTCGGGAACTGGAGGCGGCACCAGCCGATGCGCTCGCGGCACTTGACGTTGGCCGTGCCGGGCGTGCCCTTGTCGCCGGCACCGAAGGTCGTCGAGCCGGCGCACCAGTCGTTCTTGTCGCTCGTCGCGGTCGCGGCGTTGTCGAGCTGCATCGAGGCGCCGTCGGGGATGACGAGGTTCAACGGCGAGGTTCCGGTCGAGCCGTAGTTCGCCAGCGAGATCGTGTCGTTACCGCGGTACACGCGGATGAAGTCGCCGCTGTTCGAGAGGCCGAAGGTGAAGACCCCGGCGACTCCAGCAATGCCTCCGTTGACGCCGCTCTCGGCGCTGCGCGCGAAGACCGCGTAGGCCCCGGGGTCGAGGTAGAGGTCGTTGGCGATGGTCACCGCGGCGGTCGCGACCGTCGAGTTGTCGACGTAGGACACGCCCTTCAGGTTGACGCGCACGCCGCTCACGTTCTTGAGCTCGAACCACTCGCCGTTCTCGTCGGTGACCGCCTTCGGGTTCGCCATGATCTCGGTGACGAGGAGGTCGCCGACCCCGGCCGGGCGCGCGTCGGTGCAGGCCCCGTCCTGGCAGAAGCGGCCGCTCAGCGTGCAGTCGACGCGGCCCGCTTCGGGATAGGCGCACGAGGCCTGGTCCGACACCAACGTGCAGGTGCCGTTGGCCGCGTAGCTGACCGCCGTCTGGCCTTCGCAGATCGAAGGCGAGCCCGTCGTGCAGGGATTGGGGTCGCACACGTTGGTCGACACCTGCACCGTGAGCTTGCCTGCATTGGCAGGCTGGTAGCCGTCCTCGGCGCCGTCCGAGCCGGTCCCCGCGTTGCGATCGCAGTAGGTCCAGGTCGTGCCGCCGTCCCCGCTGGCGCGGAACGCGAAGTCGTAGTTGCCGGTCGTCGCGGGCGCCGTGAGGCTTGCGCGGTACTCGTCGTTGTTCGCCTCGCTGCCGTCGTAGCCCGCGTTCGCGGCGGCGGCGACCCAGGTCGAAAACGTCGAGGCCTGGGCCCCGCGCGGGCCGAGGCCGGCCTGCAGGACGAGCTGCGGGTGGGTGTCGTTGCCGGTCGTGCGGTCGGTCACGCCCGCGACGAAGACGCGTCCGTAGGCGTCGATACTGGCATTCGGCGTGACCGCGAGATCCAGCGGGAACTGGAGGCGGCACCAGATCCCCGATAGCGGGCAGTTGGGGTTGTCCGCGCCGGGCGACCCGAAGTCGACCGCGTTGTACTTCGCCTGCCCCACACACCAGCTCGCGGCGAGGTCGTTGGTCGCGGCCTTGTCACGGTCCAGCGACAGGCTCTTGCCCGCGGCCAGGGGCCAGCCCGATGCATAGGTCACTTCGTCGAGGACGGTCGCGCCGCGTACGATGCGGATGGTGTCGCCGCTGTTGGCGAGCGTCATGGCCGTGCCGTAGACGAAGCCGACCGTGACCCCACCGTTGTCGAGGGCCACACCGTTGCGGCCGAGCACCAGCGTCGCGCCCGCCGCGAGGGTCAGCGGCCCGGGGATCTGGAACTGCTCGGTGCCCGCGTCCTTCACGGTGAGGCCCGCGAGGTCGACGGTCGTCGCCGCGACGTTCTTGACCTCGAACCACTCGCCGACCCCATCGGCGACCGCCGTCGGGTCGAACATGATCTCGGTGATGACCAGGTCCCCGGGGCCCGCGGGCTTGGTGTCGCGGCACGTTCCATCGAGGCAGAAGCTCGCGCCGCAGTCGGTCCGCGAGGCCTCGGCGTAGTCGCACGCCGCGGTCCCGGTGTCCGAGGTGCAGGTGCCGTTGCTCACGAAGGTCACGCGCGCGTTGCCGACGCAGGCCGCGGCCGGCGGGGCGTTGCACGGGTTCGGGTTGCACGGGTTGGCGACACAGCTCTTGGTGGCCGTGTCGCAGAACTTGCTGGTCGCAGCGCAGTCGGTGGTCGTGGTGGGGGTGTAGGTGCAGGCGGCCTGGCCACCCTCGTCTTTGCAGGTGCCGGTTGCCGGGTAGACGCGCAGGGTCGAGCCGTCGCAGGTCGCGGGCGGGGTCGTGCACGGGTTGGTGCCGCACGGGTCGGCGACCACCACGAGGTGGCCCGCATCGGCCGACGCGAAGCCGTCTTCGGCGCCGTCCTTGCCATCGCCCGCGTCGCGGTCGCAGTAGGTCCAGGTCGTGCCGCCATCCAGGCTGAAGGCGAAGGCGAAGTCGTAGTCGCCGACCAACCCCGCGGGCTGCATGGTCGCCATGTACTCGTCGTTGTCGGCCTCGCCCGAGCTCGCCCCGTCCCAGCCGGGGTTCACGTTGGCCGTCACCCAGGTCGTCCAGGTCGCAGGCTCGGTGCCTGCGGCGCCGCGGCCGAGGCGTGCCTTCAGGTTTGCGACCGGGTCGTTGGCGGTCGACTTGTCGGTGACCCCGGCCGCATAGACGCGGCCGTACGCGACGAAGGACGACGCGGACCCGACGGTCAGATCGGTCGGGAACTGGAGGCGGCACCAGTCGACCACGGTCGGCTCGACGACATCCCCGAGGTCTCCATCGCCGCCATCGGAGCCGTCGCCGACGGTGTCGCGCGTGTCGGCGTCCGAGGTGTCGGTCGTGTCGGGCGCGTCGGCCGTGTCCGGGACGTCGCCAGTGTCCATGGTGTCCGTGGTGTCCGTCGTGTCCGGAAAGAGGACTTCCTTCGTGTCGCCGGTCGACCCTCCGGGGTCACTGCAGGCCACGAGAGCGACGGGGAGGGCGACACAGAGCGTCGTGAGTAGACGGAACCCGCAAGGCTTCATCGTGGACCTCGGATCGGAGACGGCGCGCAGGCTATCAGTCCTCCGTCGCAAAAGGAACCGGAGGCACCGGACGCCATGAACTGCGCGGTCCGAACAGCGCCGTCCCGATGCGCACCAGGGTTGCGCCGTGCGCGATGGCGATCGCGAAGTCGTCGCTCATGCCCATCGAGAGGACGACCGCGTCCGGGTCGGCGAAGCGCTGCGCGTGCGTGTCGGCCAGGGCGCGCATCGCGTCGAAGCTCTTGCGCAGGGCGCGCTCGCTGGTGGGGTCGGCAGCATCGAGGGGGCGCGGGATGGCCATGAGCCCGCGGCACGACAAGCTCGGGGTGGCGCCGATGAGGTCGAGCAGGGGCTCGAGGTCCTCGGGCAGGACCCCGGCCTTTTGTGGCTCGCGATCGATGTCGACCTGCACGAGACACGCGAGCCGGGCGGGGCCCGCCGAGGCCGTGTCGCCGGCGGGTGCGAGCGGCGCAGGGAGGCGCTTGGCGAGGGCCGTGACCAGATCGGCGCGGTCGATCGAATGCACGAGCGTCGGCCGGAGGCGCGCGACGTCCTTGGCCTTGTTGGTCTGCAGCGGACCGATGAGGTGCCAGCGGGCCTCGGGCCAGCGGCTGCCGGAGCGGCGGTCGAGGGCCTGCACCTTGTTCTCGCCGAAGTCGCGCAGACCGAGCGCGTAGAACGCGTCGACCGCCTCGTCCGGCTGCTCCTTCGAGACCGCGAGCAGGGTGACCTCGTCACGCCGCCGCCCGGCCGCGCGGCACGCCTCGGCGATGGCTCCGTCCAGGTGCGCGAGGCGGTCGGCGTGCGGGGTGGTCGTCATGCCGGGTCAGTAGGGCAGGATGTCGTGCGCGCCCATCTCTTCCATCATCTCGACCGTCTGGCAGAGGGGCAGGCCGACCACGTTCGTGTACGAGCCGGTGATCGAGTCGACGAGGTAGGCGCCGACTCCCTGGACCGCGTAGGCCCCGGCCTTGTCCATCGACTCGCCGACGGCGATGTACTTCTCGATCTCGGTCGCGGTGAGGCGCTTGAAGCGCACCTCGGTCTGCACCGCCTGCACACCTTCCTTGTTCTTGCGCAGGTCGTGGATGCAGAAGCCCGAGATGACGCGGTGCGAGCTCGACGAGAGGCGGTGGAGCATCTCGGCGGCCTCGGCCGTGTCTTTGGGCTTGCCGAGGATCTGGTCGCCGAGGACCACGACCGTGTCGGCGCCGATGACCCAGCGCGTGTCCTGGGTGCGGGCGCCGCCCGGGGCGGTCCGGCGCACGCCGGTCTCGACGTCGGTGTAGAGGGTCTGCGAGAGGCGCTCGACCACCGCCAGGACCTTGGCGCGCGCCAGGCGCTTCACGTAGTTCTCGGGGTTCTCGTTGTCGATGCGGGCCTCGTCGACGCCGGGCGGGATCACCTTGACGGTGAAGCCCAGGCGCTCGAGCAGCTCTTTGCGGCGCGGAGAGGCGGATGCGAGAATGATGGGGACGCCCAAGGTCACCTCCGGAGGGTGGATTGCGCGGAAGGCATGCGACTCCGCGTGGGGGCGGGCGAAGCCGACCCGGGCCGCTCCATAGCGCAGGGCTGGCCCGGCGAACAGGGTCTCGCGCGGATCGAAACCTGTTCACGCCGCGCCACCTCTGCTATATGCGCCCGCTCGCGCAGCGCCGGCCTCGGACGAGGTGGCCACGAGCGATTTTGCGTTCGCCGACCGCCTGTTCAGCCAGGCGATGAGCGAACTGGAGGCACGCATGGGTCTCTTTGGGTTCGGCGGCGGAGATGCCGCCAAGATCGATCGCCTCAAGAAGAAGGCGACCAACAAGTACGGACAGGCGATCGAGCGCACGACCGCGATGCGCCAGCTGCGCCAGATCGGAACGCCAGACGCGCTCGAGGCCCTGCTCGAGCGCTTCATGGTCAACGTCGACGTCACGATCACCGACCACGACGAGAAGCGCGAGCTCTACGAGTGGCTCCTCGAGGCGGGCGAGCGGGCCATCGGCCCCATCGAGCGCTTCGTCGCGACGCATGACGGCGTGTACTGGCCGCTCAAGGCCCTGAAGGAAATCGCGGGCATCGACCGCGCCGTCGACGGGCTCCTCGCCGCGCTCGACCGGGCCGAGACGCTGTCCCAGCGCGTCAACGAGCAGCGCGTGCAGCTCGTGTCGAACCTGCGCGACTTCCCGCACCCCAAGACGCTCGCGCGCCTGAAGCTGCTCGTGCACGACAAGCACGACGAGGTCCGGCTCATGGCGCTGGACGGCCTCATGACCTACGGAGAGGCGGACGCGGTGGCGCTCGTCGCCGAGCGCATCCTCGATCTCGAGGAGACCGCGCGCGTGCGCCACGTCCTCTTCGAGCAGCTCATCGATCTCCAGTGGTCGCTCGGCCCCTGGAAAGAGGCCATCGAGGCCGCGGGCGTGCTGCCCACCCACTATCAGCTCGACGCGGCCGGCAAGGTCATCCGCGGCTTCCGTTGAGCGCCTTTCGCAGCCAGCCTGGCACCGCCGGGCCCCGCGCGAATCACAGACCCTGGGGACCCCATGAGTGAGCCGTACATCACGACCGCCGAAGGGCTCGAGAAGCTCAAGAACCGCCTGAGGGCGATCCGCGAAACCGATCGCCCCCAGAATGTGCGCGACATCGAGGAAGCGCGCGCCCACGGCGACCTGCGTGAGAACGCCGAGTACCACGCCGCCAAGGAGCGCCAGGGCCTCCTCGACGCCGAGATGCGCATCCTCGAGGACAAGATCGCGCGGTCCAATGTGGTCGATCTCACGGGCTTGAAGGGCGACAAGATCGTCTTTGGCGCGCGCGTGACCCTCCTCAACATCGAGACCGACGAGGAGGTCGTCTACACGATCACCGGCGAGGACGAGGCGGACGCGAAGAACGGGTTCATCAGCTACAAGGCGCCGATCGCCAAGGCGTTGCTCGGCAAGAAGCTCGGCGACGAGATCGTCGTGAAGGCGCCTGGCGGCGACCGCAGCTACGAGGTCACGGGTGTCCACTACGGTTGAGGCCCGGTCCGACCACGCGGTGAGCGGGGTCGAGCGCGTGGACACGCACTCCGAGGCCGACACGCGCGCGCTCGCAAAGCGCTTCTCGGCGCGTCTCCGGGCAGGAGACGTGGTCGCGCTCGAGGGCCCGCTGGGTGCCGGCAAGACCGCGTTCCTGCGCGGGCTCGCCGACGGCCTCGAGCTCGCCGACGGTGAGCGCGTTGCCAGCCCCAGCTACGCCCTCATCCATGTCTACGCACTCGATGACGAGGTCCGCGGGGCGGACCGCCTGGCCCACCTCGACCTCTATCGGCTGGACGACGACGAGAGCTTCGAGGCCCTGGGCGTCGACGATCTCCTCGAGAGCGCCATCGTCGCCATCGAGTGGGCCGAGCGCATTCCGAGCGCCATAGCTCTCGCGTCGTGGCGCGTGCAGATCGACGACCTCGGCCCCGAGGCGCGCCGCATCACCCTGCGAAGAACGTCCCGCGGATGACCCCGATGAGGACGGCCGCCGAGACCCAGATCGCCAGAACCCACCATCCCGTGCGGATGGCACGATAGAGCGGGTGCTTGCGGCCGAGCTCGCGGAGGCTCGGCTCCGCATTCGGGCTCTTTGCTTTCGCCGGGGCGACCTTGCTCATGGCCTTGGAGTAGCCCTCGCGGCGCCCCGCGTCAAACCTGAACGACCATTCACCAGTTCCGGTCACCCGCCCGTGCCGCGCTTGAAGAGGCCGCCGCGCCCGCGCTTCTTGCGCTCGGCCGGGGTGGTCTCCTCGGGGGCAGCGAGGGCGTCGAGCAGCGCCATCGCGAGGCGCTCACGCGCGGCCGCGAGGTTCTTCGGGCGCGACTCGAACTCGCCGCACTCGACCCTCACGACGCCGCGGCGATCGGCCCGCAGCGGGCGCCAGGCCAGGATGCGAGCCTTCTCGGCCGCGTCGAAGCGGGTGCAGCCGGTCACGTCCAGGCGCAGCTCGACCGCGGACGCCTTCTGACGCGCGGCCTCGGCCCCGTCGAGCAGGATGGCCTCGCCGTCTTCGTCGATGGTCACGAGGTTGCGCGTGTACGAGACCGAGAGGAACTCGGTCGGGATGGTGAAGTCGTCCCTCAGCCAGAGAGGTTCCATGGGCTCAGCCTCCTCGTCGGTGGACCGCGAGGCGCGCGAGCGCGTCGACGGCTGCGTGGTCTTCGGCGGCGCGTCGGGACTTGCCGACCCCGGTGGTCGCGAGGAGCTCTCCGACCCGGACCTCGACCTCGAAGGTCTCGGTGGCGGGCGGCGCGCTGAGCACACTGTAGGTCGGCGTGAGCTTCCAGCGCGCCTGCGTGAGCTCCTGCAGGCGAGCCTTGGCGGGCTTCAGCCGCTCGGGGTGCACGCGGGCGAAGTCCTCGGCGAAGACCCTCTCGATGAAGGCGCGCGCCGCGTCGGGTCCACCATCGAGCCACACGGCCGCGGCGACCGCCTCGAAGGCATCGGCGAGGACGCCCGGGCGCTCGCGGAAGCCGGCGCGCTCTTCGCCCGGGCCGAGGCGCAGGTGGGCGCCGAGTCCCATGGCCCGCGCCGCGTCGGCCAGGCGGGCCTCGTGCACCAGCGCGGCCCGGCGCTCGGTGAGGAGGCCTTCGCGCGCCGCGCGATCGGCCAGGAAGAGGCGCTCGCTGACGAGGAGGTCGACGACCGCGTCGCCCAGGAACTCGAGGCGCTGGTTGTCGCTGGCGACCGGCTTCTTGGCGCTCGAGCCGCGCCCGCCGCGCGCCGCCTGGGCCGCTTGGCGCTGGGCTTCGACGTTGGCCCAGGACGGGTGGGTGAGGGCCAGCTCGAGCAGCGAGGGATCGGCGAAGTGATGTCCCACGGCGGCCTCGATCGAGACCGCGACCGGCGCCTGCGCGACCTGGTGTGCGGTGGCATCGGCAGGCACGGTCGCCCCACGGAGGGCGCTCGCAGACGTCTCCGCGGGCGGCTCGAGATCCGCGGACGGGGCCGGCGGAGGCAGGGAATCATCACACATCGCGCCGGCCTTTTGCCCGACCGGACGCTGCTCTGCAAGTTCGCAGAAGGCCTCGCCAGGCGAGGGTGCCCGTTGGGCCCATGGGCAGAAGGCCTCGCGGGGCGAGGCTGCCCTTGGGCCGAGCTTGCGCGAGGCTCCGCGAGGCGAGGCTGCCGAGACCCGCGCTCAACGCCAGAATCCGACGCCGAGGGTCACGTTCACCCAGCCTGGTGCCACGTCGAAGGCGAAGTTGGCCTTCCAATCGAAGACGAGCTCGACCAGGCGGAGCTCGGCCCCACCCGTGAGGTGCACGCGCAGCGGAAAGCCGCCGTCGACGCGCACGGGCTCGAGGTAGGCCCCGAAGCGCGACCGCAGCCGACGGTCGAGGAGCTCGCCCTCGATGCCGGCGTGCAACGTGAGCGAGAAGCCCTCACCCGAGGCCGTGCTCGCCGGGCTCGTCGAGCGTGCCCGCCGCGCGACCTCGCTCTCCAGGCTCCGACCGTTGCTGGGCCCTTGCAGCACCAGCTCGACCGACGTCAAGAGGTAGCGCCGGTCGGCCTCGCTCGCTGCGTCCCGCAGGACCTCGGCCTCGCCGGGGCGGCGGTCGACCGCGGCGCGAAGCCTCGGATTGTAGCGCCGCCACGGGTCCGCGAAGAGGGCGATCGACCCGCCGAGCGCGACCTGGAACGGCACGATCCCGACCAACCCCGGCTCGCCGGCCAGGAGACCGGCCACGTCCGTCGTCGCGCCCTCCAGCCGCATGCCGCTCCGCACGCGCTCCGAGCCGGAGGTCCAGGTCGTGGGGTCGCCAGAGGACGCCCGCGTCGACGCCCGTCCCCGAGAGGTCGGTCGCGCTGTCGCCGGTCGTGACCGACAGGGTCGATCCCGTCGCCCCGAGCCCGACGAGCCACGCCCCGTCGTCGAACGCGATCCCGAGCCCGAACAGACCGTCCACGTGCGTGACGTCGAAGCCCGCGCCCGACCATCCGTAGAACGTCCCGAGCGCGCCGAGCCCCACCGGGCCACCCTGGATGATGAGGCCCGCGTTGATGGCCCGGAACTCGACCGCGTCGGCGGCCGGTCGCCCGTCGCCATCCCAGTCGATCTCCGAGCCCGGCACGATGAGCCAGTCCAACGTGAAGTCGCCGTCGAGCCAGCTCGTGGCCGCGTCGCCCCGGTTCGCCAGGGCCGCGGGGTTGCGAAAGACCGCGTCGATGCCCTCGCCGACGCCGACAAAGGCCCCGCCGAGCCC